>NZ_CP102830.1:2549090-2867727 GCF_024730785.1 Pseudomonas sp. LS44 | reverse complement strand
CACACGGCGTAGCTGCCGAGCAACGCGAGCAGTACAGTCAGAGTCAGTGAAGTGAGCAGTTTGGGCATGAGGCGGGCATCGTCGAGGTCACGGCTAAGAACCTGATTTACGATCTCGCGAGCTAGAGTCGAACAAGGCCTAGGCGGCCCCGCGAAGACGGCTGAGGAAGCGGAGTTTACGAGTAGTAAATGAGCAGTCCGAAGTCGTTTTCAACGCAGTTTGACCGACGCGCAGCAGATCGTAAGCAGGTTCTAAGGGTAGGGCGGCGAGGCAGGCTTGCCAAGCGGCGCTGCTCATTTCGATCAGTAACTTGTCAGTTTGGATCATTGAGCGAGGGGCTGGCGCTCTTTATCGTCTATTCCATACCGACCGTTGCCCGTACGTCGAGGCAACGGCATTCCGTGATTCAACGCTATGTTGTGGAGTTTCTGATGACTGCTCGCTATCCGCATCTGTTGGCCCCGCTCGACCTCGGTTTCACTACCCTGAAAAACCGCACCCTGATGGGCTCCATGCACACCGGCCTGGAAGAGAAGCCCAATGGCTTCGAGCGCATGGCGGCGTACTTCGCCGAGCGCGCCCGCGGTGGCGTTGGCTTGATGGTAACCGGCGGGATCGGCCCGAACGCCGAGGGCGGCGTGTATGCCGGCGCGGCCAAGCTGAGCACCCCGGAAGAGGCGGAAAAACACAAGATCGTCACCCGCGCGGTGCACGCAGCGGACGGCAAGATTTGCATGCAGATCCTCCACGCTGGGCGCTATGCCTACAACCCCAAATCGGTAGCGCCGTCGGCCATTCAAGCGCCGATTAACCCGTTCAAGCCACTTGAGCTGGATGAAGACGGTATCGAGAAGCAGATCCAGGATTTCGTCACTTGCTCCGCGCTGGCCCAGCAAGCCGAGTACGACGGCGTCGAAATCATGGGCTCGGAAGGCTACTTCATTAACCAGTTCCTCGCTGCGCACACCAACCAGCGCACCGATCGCTGGGGTGGCAACTACGAGAATCGCATGCGCCTGCCGGTGGAAATCGTCCGTCGCGTGCGTGAAGCGGTAGGGCCGAACTTCATTATCATCTATCGCCTGTCGATGCTCGATCTGATCGAAGGTGGCAGCACCTGGGACGAAATCGTCCTGCTCGCCAAAGCCATCGAACAGGCCGGCGCGACCATCATCAATACCGGGATCGGCTGGCACGAAGCGCGGGTCCCGACCATCGCCACCAAGGTGCCGCGCGCGGCGTTCACCAAGGTCACCGCCAAGCTGCGTGGCGAGGTCGGCATTCCGCTGATCACCACCAACCGCATCAATACTCCGGAAATCGCCGAGCAAGTGCTCGCCGAGGGCGACGCCGACATGGTGTCGATGGCTCGACCGTTCCTCGCCGACCCGGACTTCGTCAACAAGGCCGCGCAAGGCCGTGCCGACGAAATCAACACCTGCATCGGCTGCAACCAGGCCTGCCTGGATCACACCTTCGGCGGCAAGCTGACCAGCTGCCTGGTCAACCCACGGGCCTGCCACGAAACCGAGCTCAACTACATTCCCACCGTTCAGGTGAAGAAAGTCGCGGTGGTCGGCGCCGGCCCGGCCGGACTGTCCGCCGCCACCGTGGCCGCCGAGCGAGGCCATCAGGTGACGCTGTTCGATTCGGCCAGCGAAATCGGCGGCCAGTTCAATGTCGCCAAACGCGTGCCGGGCAAGGAAGAGTTCTTCGAGACCTTGCGCTACTTCAAGCGCAAGCTGGAAGCCAGCGGCGTGAGCGTGCAGTTGAACACCCGCGTCGGCGTCGATGAACTGGCCAAAGCCGGTTTCGACGAAATCATCCTGGCCACCGGTATCGCCCCGCGCACCCCGGCAATTCCCGGTGTCGATAATCCGAAAGTGATCAGCTATCTGGACGCCATTCTCGAGCGCAAACCGGTCGGTCAGAGCGTCGCGGTGATCGGCGCCGGCGGTATCGGCTTCGATGTGTCCGAATTCATCACCCACAAAGGCGAAGCCACCAGCCTGAACCGCGAAGCGTTCTGGAAGGAGTGGGGCATCGACGGCGCCCTGGAAGCACGCGGCGGCATTGCGGGCATCCAGGCTGAGCCGCATGCCCCGGCGCGCCAGGTGTTCCTGCTGCAGCGCAAGAAGTCTAAGGTCGGCGACGGTCTGGGCAAGACCACCGGCTGGATTCACCGCGCGGGGTTGAAGAGCAAGAATGTGCAGATGCTCAATTCGGTCGAGTACCTGAAAGTCGACGACGCGGGCCTGCACATCCGCATCGGCGAAGGTGAACCGCAGGTATTGCCGGTTGATACGGTGATCATCTGCGCTGGCCAGGACCCGCTGCGTGAGTTGCACGATGGCCTGGTCGCCGCTGGACAGAGCGTACATTTGATTGGCGGCGCCGATGTGGCCGCCGAGCTGGATGCCAAACGGGCGATCAACCAAGGCTCGCGCCTGGCCGCCGAACTCTAACAGGTCGTTGAAAAACTACTGCGCTCGGCTATACCGCGTTGAAATCAGGCTCAAAATGCTCATTTACCACTTGTAAACTGCGCTTTTTCGCCTGATTTCGCCTTGTCTAGCCTTCGCTCGCTACGTTTTCAACGGCCTGCTAAAAAAATAGGAGTCGAACATGACCGCAGCACTCGCATTGAATCCGGCCGTGGCGCAAGCCATGAGCAAGTGGCACGAAATGGTCGCCAGTAAAGATCTACGGGCGCTGCCCGAATTGCTCGACGCCCAAGCGGTGTTCCGCTCGCCGGTCGCGTTCAAGCCTTACGTCGGTGCCCCTACTGTGGCGCTGATCCTTAATACGGTCGTCAAGGTCTTCGAGGACTTTACCTACCACCGTGAATTTGCGACTAGCGATGGTCTCAACCTGGTGCTGGAGTTCAGCGCCAGGGTGGCTGACCGTGAACTCAAGGGCATCGACATGATTCGTTTCGACGAAACCGGCAAGATCGTCGAGTTCGAAGTGATGATTCGTCCTTTGAGTGGCTTGCAGGCGCTCGGCGAGGAGATGGGCCGCCGCCTGGCGCCGTATCTCGGCAAGGCCTGATCGGCTGTCGAGTCTTCCACAGTTTCGACCCGCCGGAGCTCGCCTGAGCGCCACGGCGGGCGACTGCCAACCCAGTCACATTGCCTGCGACACCTTTTCCCCTAGACTTAGCTCAACTCGGAATAACACTCTATCCAACGGGGTTATTCACTTGGTCGCGCGCGTCTGTGTGAGCGAACGGCATCGTCAGGTCCAAGGGGAAAGCAATGAGCATGCAGAACAAACCAAAGATGGTTGAGGCCGTGCTGTTCATCAGTGAGCATGGTGTCTGCAAGGAAATGCTCTTCCCCGAGTTCGAAGCGCTACTCGATGGCATCGTCAACATGCCTGAGTTCGCCGATCAGCAAATGCGCGCTGTGTATGTGCTGATCAACCCGCGTCTGATGATCCGCGCCGCGGTGTTCTTTTATCTGGATTTCGACGAGAAGGGCGGTCCGGACCGCGGCTGGAATATTCCCCTGCGACATCTGGCGGAGCGTTCCGGGCGTGGCCCGGACATGGGCGCCGGGCCGATCCGCCTGGCCTGCCGCAGCCAGTGCCCGGTGTCCTGGCACCAGATGCATCTGTGGGATCCGAACCTGACGCCGGGGCAGAACGATCTGGTGCTGCTGCGCGATGCGGTCAAGCGTAACCAGCTCGGCCTGCTGGTCGAGGACGAAAGTGCCCCCCAGACCGTCGCCGCCGAACGTTTGCAGGTGGTGCAGGAAGACAAATGGTTCGCACCGAATCCGGCCAAGGACGACGCCGTCAAGGTGGCCGCAAAACTTGATCAGGAACACCGCCTGAAAACCGCCCAGCTGATCAAGCAGCAACGCCTACGGCTCAGCACCCTGGCCCAGCAACACAACGAAGAACTGGCCAAGTTCCGCTTGGCCAGTGACGAGCAAGGTAGCCTGCAGCTGGCTGAAATCCAGGCATTGCAACAGGCGCTGCAGCAGCAAGCCGAACTCAATGCCAACCTTAAAATCCAGCTGAGCGCACAAGCGGAAACCTTCCAGAGCGGTCGCCAGGAAATGAGTCAGCAGCTGCGGGCGCTGGAGCGCCACAGCCAAGCCGAGGCGGATATCTTGCGTGGCCAGTTCGATGCGGAACTGCAGGCGCGCATCGCCGCCGCGGTCGCCGGATATAAAGAGCAAGTTGCCATTCGCGATGTGGAACTGGCCTACCGCAACGAGATGGATAACCAGCTGCAGCTGGAAGTCGGCCGGCTACGCCGCGAGCGCGATGAGTTCGCCAGCCAGGGCGGTGATCAGATTCTTGAGCGCCTGGCCAAGCTGGGCATGGTGTTCGTGGTCTATCACCCGGGCGCCGGGCATCTGACTATTCCGTTGCAAGACATCGCTCGCTACCAAGACAACCCGCTGGCCTACGCGGCAGCCAAGTGTTTCGTTTCCGAAACGCAGTACAGCCAATGGCTGGCCCATTATCAGCAGCCCAACTGCGGAGGGACATTGCCCAGCGGCGAGCGCTGCGGGATGTCGATCGAGCGGATCGACGCGCCGAGTCGCTTCGTTACCGGCGACTCCAACTGCTGTGCCGGCCACAAAGTCAACAGCCGCTTGCGCACAGTCGGTTAAGTTGGCGCTGGTCGTTCCCCACTGGTCCCCGCAAGCACCGCTTCACGCTCTGCAGCTTGATTGGCTGGTACGCGGCGGGATCGAAGTCGCAGTGTTGCGCCTCGACTTGATCGACCCGCTAATCTCCGGGAACAAGTGGTTCAAGCTTGCACCCTATCTGCATCAAGCCGCCACACAGGGCCTGCGAGGTCTGATCAGCCTGGGCGGTCCGCACTCCAATCATCTCCACGCGCTGGCTGCTGCCGGCAAGCGCTTCGGCTTCGCCAGTGTTGGTCTACTGCGTGGCGAACCGCAAGACACGCCGACCATCGCCGACCTGCAAGCCTTTGGCATGCAATTGCATTGGCTGGGCTATGGCGGCTATCGCGACCGCCATCGTGCGGATTTCTGGCTGTCCTGGCGCGAGCGCTATCCCGAGCTGTTGCCGGTTGCTGAAGGTGGCGGCGGACTGGCTGGCGCGCGCGGTTGTGCGCCGCTGGTGCAAATGGTGCGCGAGCAATTGGCTTCGCTGGGCTGGGCGGACTATCACGGTTGGTGGCTGGCCGCTGGGACTGGGACGACCATGGCCGGCCTGGTGCTGGCAGAGGAGGCTGGGCATACCGTGCATGGCGCGATGGCCGTGCCTGGCAATCATGGCGTGGCTGAACAGGTGCGCGATCTGCTGGCACAAGCCGGCCATGAGAATGGTGGTTATCAGCTGATCGACGCCAGCCGGGGTGGCTTCGGCAAAGTCGATGCGCCGTTGCGCGGTTTTATCCACGACACCGAGCAGGCGTGCGGCTTGCCGATGGAGCCGGTGTATACCGCCAAGGCGCTGCTGGCGCTGCGAACACGGGTGGAGGCGGGTTATTTCCCGCGCGGCACGCGGCTGATATTCGTGCACACCGGCGGCTTGCAGGGCCGGCGCGCCTCGCTGGGGCTGTGAACAGCGCTTAGCGCCTGTTTACGATCTCGCGAGCTAGAGCCAAACAAGGCGCAACGCAGCGAAGTGGAGTAACAGCCAAAGGCTGGCCCGCAGGGCGAGCGTAGCGAGTCAAACGGCTGAGGAAGCGGAGTTTACGAACTGTAAATGAGCATTTCGAAGCCGTTTTCAACGCAGTTTGGCCGACGCGCAGCAGATCGTAAGCAGGCTCTTAGCGCGGCCACTGATCGCTAACCAGAAATACCCGTTCGGCTTCCTGCCAGTCGTCTGTCGCATGCTCCTCGAAACGCACCAGCAGCTGTGCCGGCGCTTGTTCATCCAGTGCCTGCAACCAGCTGTCGAAGTGCGCGGCATCCCACAAGTCCTCTGCCTTCATCTGAGCAGGGGCCAGCCAGGTTGGCCGCGGCAATGGCTGCCAGGCGCCGCTGGTTTCTGCCAGGAAGGCTGGCCAGGAACGGCGGTGCAACCAGCGTCCGCGCTGATGCTGGGCATGCGCGCCGCGGGGAGCTTGGCAGGTGGCAGGCCAGGGATAGAACAGATAGCCGGCCATCCACAGCTCGGCCTGGATGTCGGTCAGGGCGAGGCCGGCCAGCGCTTCCAGCGCCAGCGGATGCGAGGACAGTGGCAGCTGATGATAATTGAGGTGGTTGAGTTTGAGATCCAGCCGGTCATGGCTGCCGGGGCCCAGCCAGCGGGCCGGATCGCTACCGTCGGCGTCTTGCGGGCCTAGGTACAGTTTGATTGCCAGTTCCAGGTGATGCACGCCTTGGTCATCGCGCAACAGCAGATCGAGTTCGCCAAGCGTATGGCCACCGAGCTGGCGGATCGGCAAGTTGGTGGCGAGCAGCTCGACGCCAGGTGCGGCCGCCAGGGCAAACTGCCAGAGACGTTCGTAATACAACCCGAGGCGGCGGATCGAGTGCTGGCTGAGCCAATCTTCCAGGGGTCGGCTATCGAGTTCCAACTGGCGCAGCCAGTTTTCCAGCAGGTTGGGCGAGTGCATCCAGGGGCTGGCGCTGAGCGGGTGCCGTTGCGGCCAGGGGCTGCCGTTGAGCAGCGGCGGGGCGATCAGTACCCAGGCAAGATCGCGCACATGTGGCTGACGCAGTTGGCGGGGCAAGTCGGCGAGTGAGCTGAGCACGTTCATGCAGCGAGCATAGCGCCTGGCCTCTGGTTTGCCGCTATTGCCGGCTTTCGCCCATAATTCGCCTATCGACCGTCCCAGAGCCTCGCTTGCAGGAGCCCCATGGAGCAATTCCGCAATATCGGCATCATCGGTCGTCTGGGCAGTTCCCAGGCCCTCGACACCATTCGCCGCCTGAAGAAATTCCTCATTGAGCGTCACATGCACGTGATTCTCGAGGACACCATCGCCGAGGTGCTGCCGGGGCATGGCCTGCAGACGTCATCACGGCGCAACCTCGGCGAGGTCTGCGATCTGGTCATCGTGGTCGGCGGCGATGGCAGTCTGCTCGGCGCGGCGCGGGCGTTGGCGCGGCACAAGATTCCGGTGCTGGGCATCAACCGTGGCAGTCTGGGCTTTCTTACTGACATTCTTCCCGATGAACTGGAGATAAAAGTCGCCGAGGTGCTCGATGGTAAGTACCTGGTGGAAAGCCGCTTCCTCCTCGATGCCGAAATACGCCGCCACGGCGAGGCAATCGGCCAGGGCGATGCGCTCAACGACGTGGTGCTGCACCCCGGCAAGTCGACCAAGATGATCGAGTTCGAGCTGTTCATCGACGGCCAGTTCGTCTGCAGCCAGAAGGCCGACGGCCTGATCGTCGCAACGCCGACCGGCTCCACCGCCTATTCGTTGTCCGCCGGCGGGCCGATCATGCATCCCAAGCTGGATGCCATCGTCATCGTCCCCATGTACCCGCATACCTTGTCCAGTCGCCCGATAGTGGTCGACAGCAGCAGCGAGCTGAAAATCGTCGTGGCCAAGGACATGCAGATCTACCCGCTGATTTCCTGCGACGGGCAGAACCATTTCACCTGTGCGCCTGGCGACACCATCACCGTCAGCAAGAAACCGCAGAAGCTCAGCCTGATCCATCCGCTGGATCACAACTATTACGAAGTGTGTCGGACCAAGTTGGGCTGGGGTAGCCGCCTGGATAACGGGGGCGACTGATGCTCGATCCGGCCCGCAGCTATGACGTGATCGGCGATGTGCACGGCTGTGCGCGCACCCTCGAGCTCCTGCTCGAGACCCTCGGTTATCGCCGCCAGAGCGGTGTATGGCGGCATCCGCAGCGGATGGCGCTGTTTCTCGGTGACATCATCGACCGCGGCCCGCGCATCCGCGAGGCGCTGCATCTGGTGCACGACATGGTCAATGCCGGCCAGGCGTTATGCATCATGGGCAACCACGAATTCAATGCGTTGGGTTGGTGTACGTCAGCGGCGCCCGATAGCAACCGGCAGTTCGTTCACGAGCACACGCCGCGCCATGCGCGGTTGATCCGCCAGACCCTGGAGCAGTTTGAGCATTACCCTGGAGACTGGCGCGATTTCCTCGGCTGGTTCCATGAGCTGCCGTTGTTTATCGATGCCGGACGCTTCCGCCTGGTGCACGCCTGCTGGGATGCCGGTTTGATCGATGCGCTGCGCGGCAGGTATCCGGATGGGCGAATCGACAGCGCATTTCTGCAGGCCTCGTCGGTGTCGGGAAGTTTTGCTTCGCAGGTGTTCAACCGGTTGCTGCGTGGCACCGACATGCGCCTGCCAGATGGCCTGACGCTAACCAGCGATGATGGCTTCACTCGGGCGTTTTTCCGCACCAAATTCTGGGAAGAAGATCCGCAGACCTACGGCGACATCGTCTTCCAGCCTGATGCACTACCCGACGATGTGGCGAGTATGCCGCTGAGTGCGGCGGACAAAAACGCGCTGCTGCGCTACGGCGCCAAGGAGCCAATGCTGTTTGTCGGGCATTACTGGCGCAGCGGCCAACCGGCGCCGATTCGCCCCAATCTCGCCTGCCTGGATTACAGCGCGGTGCTCTACGGCAAGCTGGTGGCATACCGTCTGGATCAAGAAACCCTTATCGACCCAGGCAAATTCGTCTGGGTCGATGTCGAGCGCCCGGAGGCGTTGCAATGAGTCCTGTGGAAGTGCTGCGCCTGCCGGCGAAGGTCAATTTGAGCGGTTTCGTCACTTTGCTGCAGCGCCTCAATGTGCCGCACCGGGTCAGTGAGGAGCGCGGCGAACAGGTGCTCTGGGTGCCCAACGAACGGGTGGCCGAAGATGTGCGCGCGCTCTACACGCGCTTCCCTGAAGGCGATCCGAATTTCCAGCTGGGCGCGGATAAACCTGTCGCCCGGCCCAATTTTCTTCAGCAATTGCGCGATAGCCCGCTGACCACGGCGGTACTGTTGGCGACGTTGCTGGTCGCGGCGGTGACGCTGCTCGGTTCGAATTTCGAGGCGATTCGCTGGCTGAGCTTCCAAGACTTCCGTATCGACGGCGAATACGCCTACTTCGTACCGCTGGCCGAGAGTTTAGCGGCTGGCCAATGGTGGCGGCTGGCGACACCAATGCTGATCCACTTCGGCGTGCTGCACCTGGCCATGAACGCCATGTGGTACTGGGAGCTGGGGCGGCGTATCGAGGCGCGGCAGGGCTGGCTGATGCTGCTCGGCCTGACCCTGGTATTCAGTGTCGCGTCGAATTTCGTGCAATACCGCTGGACCGGCCCGTCGTTGTTCGGCGGCTTGTCCGGCGTGCTCTACGGGTTGCTGGGGCATTGCTGGATCTTCCAGTGGCTGGCGCCCAATCCGGCCTATCGGCTGCCCAAGGGCGTGGCGGTGATGATGCTGATCTGGCTGCTGGTCTGCCTGTCCGGGGTTATCGACGCACTGGGATTTGGCGCGATTGCCAACGGCGCGCATGTCGGCGGACTGCTGATCGGCTGCGTCACCGGCCTGCTCGGCGGTGCGCTGGCGCGTTGGCGCCGGTAGTCCGACTACGTCCCGCTGTGCTCGCGGGCATTTGCCTCAGCCGGTAAACTGCCGCTTTGTTTTTGGAGACGTGTATGTCGTCCTTTGTTGAAATGATCGAAAACATTACCCCCGAGATCTATCAGAGCCTCAAGCTGGCGGTAGAAATCGGTAAATGGTCCGACGGTCGCAAGCTGACCCAGGAGCAAAAGGAACTCTCGCTGCAGGCGCTGATCGCCTGGGAAATGCAGAACCTGCCGGAAGACCAGCGGATCGGCTACATGGGCCCGCAGGAATGCAACTCGAAGGCCGAGCCGGTGGCGAATCTGTTGTTCAGCACCTCGGCTACCGTGCACTGATGGTCGAATTGGCCCGCGGTGCATTGAGCAAGATGGCGGCGCGCCTCGACGCGCCGGTGCAGTACGCCTTCCGCCTGGATGGCGAGGAATTGCCGATCAATCCGCTGATCGGCAAGACCGTCCGCCTCGAATACCTAGGGGCTATTCATTGCAGTCACTGTGGGCGGCGCACCAAAACCAGTTTCAGCCAGGGTTACTGCTACCCGTGCATGCAGAAACTGGCGCAGTGCGACATCTGCATCATGAGCCCGGAGCGTTGCCACTACGACCAGGGCACCTGCCGCGAGCCGGCATGGGGCGAGCAGTTCTGCATGACCGACCATGTGGTCTATCTGGCCAACTCCTCCGGGGTCAAAGTCGGGATTACCCGCGCCACGCAGATTCCCACCCGTTGGATCGATCAGGGTGCGACGCAGGCGTTACCGATTCTGCGGGTTGCGACCCGCCAGCAATCCGGCTTGGTCGAGGATCTTCTGCGTAGCCAGGTGGCCGATCGCACCAACTGGCGCGCGCTGCTCAAGGGCGATGCTGCGCCGGTCGATCTGCTCGCTATCCGCGAGCAACTGTTCGACCACTGCGGCGATGGCTTGCGCGAACTTCAGCAGCGTTTCGGCTTGCAGGCCATTCAGCCGCTTGCCGATCAGCAGCCGGTGGAAATCCGCTATCCGATCGAGGCTTACCCGGCCAAATTGACCAGCTTTAATCTAGACAAGGAACCGCATGCCGAGGGAACGCTGCTCGGCATCAAGGGCCAGTATCTAATGTTCGATACCGGCGTCATCAACATCCGCAAGTACACGGCCTACCAGCTCGCCATTCACCAGTGACCAACTCGCCGTGTTGCATCCGTAGAAGGGCCACAAGCCATGCGCAACGAACAACCGAAGATGATTTACCTGAAGGACTATCAGGCGCCTGAGTACCTGATCGATGAGACGCACCTGACCTTCGAGTTGTTCGAGGACCACACCCTGGTTCATGCGCAACTGGTGATGCGCCGCAATCCCGCGCGGGGCGCCGGCTTGCCGCCACTGGTGCTCGACGGCCAGCACCTCGAGTTGCTGAGCGTGGCGCTGGATAGCACCGAGCTGAGTGCAGCGGACTATCAGCTGAGCGAGAGCACGCTGACCCTGCAGCCAAAGGCCGCCAACTTCATCATCGACAGTTCGGTGCGTATCCATCCGGAAAGCAACACCGCGCTGGAAGGCCTGTACAAGTCCGGCAGCATGTTCTGCACCCAGTGCGAGGCCGAAGGCTTCCGCAAGATCACCTATTACCTCGACCGCCCGGACGTGATGAGCAAGTTCACCACGACCCTGAGCGGCGAGCAGCACACCTATCCGGTGCTGCTTTCCAACGGCAACCTGATCGCCAGCGGCCCGGACGAGAACGGCCGGCACTGGGCGACCTGGGAAGACCCATTCATGAAGCCGGCCTACCTGTTTGCCCTGGTCGCCGGCGACCTGTGGTGCGTCGAGGACAGCTTCACCACCATGAGCCAGCGCGAAGTGGCCCTGCGCATCTATGTCGAGCCGGAAAATATCGACAAGTGCCAGCACGCCATGGACAGCCTGAAGAAGTCCATGCGCTGGGACGAGGAGGTCTATGGCCGCGAGTACGACCTGGACATCTTCATGATCGTCGCGGTCAACGACTTCAACATGGGCGCCATGGAGAACAAGGGGCTCAATATCTTCAACTCCAGCTGTGTACTGGCTCGTGCTGAAACCGCCACCGATGCCGCGCACCAGCGCGTCGAAGGGGTAGTGGCCCACGAGTATTTCCACAACTGGTCGGGCAACCGCGTGACCTGTCGCGATTGGTTCCAGCTGTCGCTGAAAGAAGGCTTCACCGTGTTCCGCGACGCCGAGTTCAGTGCCGACATGAACTCGCGCACCGTCAAACGCATCGAGGATGTGGCTTTCCTGCGCACCAACCAGTTTGCCGAAGATGCAGGCCCGATGGCCCATCCGGTGCGCCCAGACTCCTTTATGGAGATTTCCAACTTCTACACCCTGACGGTCTATGAGAAGGGCTCGGAAGTGGTGCGGATGATCCACACCCTGTTGGGCGCTGAAGGCTTCCGCAAGGGTACCGATCTGTACTTCGAGCGCCACGATGGCCAGGCGGTGACCTGCGACGACTTCGTCAAGGCCATGGAAGATGCCAGCGGCGCCGACTTCACCCAGTTCAAACGCTGGTATAGCCAGGCAGGCACGCCGCGTCTGGCGGTCAGCGAGGCATACGATGCGGCGGCCAATACTTACAGCCTGACCTTCCGCCAGAGCTGCCCGGCCACGCCGGGACAGAGCGAAAAGCTGCCGTTCGTGATTCCGGTCGAGCTGGGCTTGCTGGACGGGCAGGGCACTGATCTGCCACTACAACTGGTCGGCGAAGCGGAAGCGCAGGGCAGCAGTCGGGTGCTTTCCGTTACGCGCGCCGAGCAGGTGTTCACCTTTATCGGCGTTGAGCAAAAACCGCTGCCATCGCTGCTGCGTGGGCTGTCGGCGCCGGTCAAATTGAACTTCCCTTACGATCGCGATCAGCTGATGTTCCTGATGAAGCACGATTCCGACGGCTTCAATCGTTGGGATGCCGGCCAGCAGTTGTCGGTGCAGGTGCTGCAGGAGCTGATCGGCCAGCATCAGCGCGGTGAAGCGCTGGTACTCGATCAGCGCTTGGTCACGGCGTTGAGCTCGGTATTGGCGGATCAAACGCTGGACCAGGCCATGGTCGCCGAAATGCTGTCGCTGCCGAGTGAGGCTTATCTCACCGAAATCAGTGGAGTGGCCGATGTCGAGGCTATTCATGCCGCCCGCCAATTCGCCCGTCAGCAACTGGCCGAGGCGCTGTTCGAACCGTTGTGGCAGCGCTACCAGGCCAATCGCGAAGTGTCGCGGCAGAACCCGTATGTCGCCGAGGCCGGCCATTTTGCGCGGCGCGGTTTGCAGAACATTGCGCTGTCCTATCTCATACTGACCGGTAAGCCCGAGGTGCTGAGCGCGACGCTTGAGCAGTACGAGAGCTGCGACAACATGACCGAGCGCCTGACGGCGTTGGCGGTATTGGTCAATTCGCCGTTCGAGGAGGAGAGGGCCAAGGCGCTTGCGGCCTTTGCCGAGCACTTCAAGGACAACCCGCTGGTCATGGATCAATGGTTCAGCGTGCAGGCCGCAAGCATTTTGCCGGGCGGCTTGGCGCGGGTGCAGCAGTTGATGCAGCACTCGGCTTTCAATCTGAAGAACCCCAATAAAGTTCGCGCATTGATCGGCGCCTTCGCTGGGCAAAACCTGGTCAACTTCCACAGCGCGGACGGCTCGGGCTATCGCTTCCTGGCGGATATCGTCATCGGTCTGAATGGCTTCAATCCGCAGATCGCATCGCGCCAACTCGCGCCGTTGACGCGTTGGCGCAAATATGACGGAAGTCGCCAAGCGCTGATGAAGGCCGAGCTGGAGCGGATTCTTGCCTCGGGCGATCTCTCCAGCGACGTCTACGAAGTGGTCAGCAAAAGTCTGGTCTGAGGCGGCGCTGTTGCAAAAAAAAGTGTTACCGGCCCGTGGCTGGTAACACTTTTTTGTTACCGCGCAGAAATGCCCGCGAATTAAAAATGCTATTTCCATCAAGACTTAAGTCGTAAGGCTTGACTGTCGCGTAACTTGCTGTTCCTTCCTCATCCTTCTGATGTTTCGTCGAGTGACAATCCGCGCCAGTCTGTAGGACAAAGTGCGCAATTGTTAGCTTGCTAGGCAAATACTTGGTCACTGACTGATCAGTCAAGATTCGTCTCGATTAGTCGATTTCGTGGCGCCTAAAAAATGTCGAGAAAAGTGGCGATATGGCATCTGGGTTGCAATGGCTCATGCCGATTTGGCCCCGCGATGGCGCAGTCATAGCGGCAAGGGGTACGCATTTACGCGTGTCGAGAGAAATTTCTTTCGATCATCAAGGCCGACGCAGTGCGGCTGCAGTGCCAGTTCAGCTAAGTCGGGCTGGCGATAAAAAGAATGATCTGTCCACGGAGTAAAGCCTCGATGGAATTCAAGTCCCGTAGTCCTATGCGTTTCGCACCGTCCAAGGCCGGCTTTGCCCTGGCTGGTCTCTTGCCGCTGCTGGTTGCCGCCCAGGCCCAGGCGGTGGAATTCAGTTTCGCCGATAACGAAGTCAGTGGTTCGATCGACACCACTGTGTCCTACGGCCAGTTGTGGCGTGTGCAGGGCCAGGACAAGAACAACGACGGCATCAACACCAACGACGGGAACCGTAACTTCGACACCGGTCTGGTTTCCGAGGTGTACAAGATCACTTCCGACCTGGAAGCGACCTATCAGAATTACGGCGTGTTCGTCCGCGGCACGGCTTTCTATGACACTCAGATCATGGACAAGCGCAACGACTATCTAGACAACAACAATCCAGTCCAGCCGAGCCAGAACTCCCCTAACGACTCCAGCTTCACTTACGAAACCCGCCACAAGGCTGGTCGTGATGCGCAGCTGCTGGACGCCTATGTCTACGGCAACTGGGATCTCGCCGAGATGCCGGTCACCGCGCGGGTCGGTAACCAGGTATTCAACTGGGGCGAAGGCCTGTTCTATCGCGGTGGTATCAACACCACCAACCCGATCGACGCCGCTAAATACCGTCTGCCGGGCTCCGAGCTGAAGGAAGTGCTGATGCCGGTCGAGGCATTCAGCGGCAGCATCGGCCTGACCGACAGCCTGTCGATGGAAGCCTTCTATCAGTGGAACTGGAAGGAAACCGCAGTCGACCCGGTGGGTACTTATTTCTCCGAAACCGACCTGTTTGCGGATGGCGGCAACACGGCTTATTCGACTCAGCGTGCGCTGATTCCTCTGGGCGGCTTTTATCCTGGCCTGAGCGCGCTGGGTGTTGGTGGGTTGCAGGGCGGTCGCAACGTGGATGCCAATGGCAACATCCAGGTAGCCTCCGTAGGTAAGGACATCAACGCCAAGAACGATGGTCAGTTCGGGGTGAACTTCAAGTACATCGCTGAAGAACTGAATTCGACCGAATTCGGCGCCTATTTCGTCAACTATCACGCCAAAGAGCCGACTATCGCGGCAGACCTGGGTGACTATCAAGGCCTGAACCTGGCCCAGGTCGCCCAGGGCGTGTGCGTTGGCGCTGGCTTGGGTGGTGCCTGCGCTAACCCCGCGGTGCTTGCAAATTTCGCCACTGCCGCTGGCGGACTCGCAACTCTGGATGTAGCCAACCAGGTAAACGCCCACCGCGAGTACGTTGAAGACATCCGTATGTACGGCTTCAGCTTCAACACCACCGTAGGCAATGCCTCGGTATTCGGTGAGCTGGCCTACCGTCCGAACATGCCGATCGGTATCGCCACCACCGACGACCTGCTGGGTGACCTGCTACTGCAGGCACCGCGGTTGGCGGGTGGTGGCGCCGTGAATATCGGTGGTCAAAGCGTTCAGTTGGGTGACGAGATCCACAACTACGAACGCGTCGAGATGTACAACACCTCGCTGGGTACCATCTACAACTTTGGCCCGGGGCTGAGCTTCGACTCGCTGTTCGGGATTGCCGAATTGGCATCCGAGCATCTGCGCGGTAGCGATCTGCAGTACCAAGCCTACAACGGCACTAACCGCTACTACTCGGGGCGTGGCAACAACTCCTACGTAGGCAACGCCGATCGCGACAATCGCGACGACCAGGTCAACAAGAACGCCTACGGCTACACCCTGGTGCTGTCCGGTACCTGGAACGACGTATTCGCCGGTGTGAACCTCTCGCCGTACGCCGTCTACAAAGACGACTTTTCGGGCAACTCCTACCAGCTCGGCAACTTCGTCGAGGGTCGTAAGGCCTACACCCTGGGCGTCAAGGCCAGTTACCTGAACAGCCTGGAAGCCGAACTGCAGTACACCGAGTTCTACGGCGCCGGCGAAAACAATGGCGCTCGCGATCGCGACAACGTCGGCGTCAACGTCAAGTACTCGTTCTAAGCCTCAACTAGAAATCTGTACCGGACGCCTGTGGGCGTCCGGGCGATGAATCCTTTACGGAGAACTACGATGCTGAAAAAGCACACGCTGGTTGGTGTAGCGATTGCGCTGGCACTCACCGCAGGTAACGCAATGGCGGCTGTTTCGTCTGCGGAAGCCGCTAAATTGGGCGCCAGTCTGACCCCGTTCGGCGCCGAAAAGGCCGCCAACGCAGCCGGCACCATTCCAGAATGGACTGGCGGTATTACTAAGGCGCCGGCCGAATACAAGGGCTCGGGTCAACACCATCCAGATCCTTTCGCCAGCGACAAACCGCTGTTCACCATTACCAAAGCCAACCTCAATCAATACAAGGCCAATCTGACCGCTGGCCAGATCGCCCTGTTCGAGGCATATCCGGATACCTACCAGATCCCGGTTTATCAGACCCGTCGTTCCGGCTCGGCGCCGCAGTGGGTGTACGACAACACCATCAAGAACGCGACCAGCGCCAAGCTGCTGGATGGCGGCAATGGTTTCGCCGACGCCTACGGTGGCATCCCGTTCCCGATTCCGCACACTGGCGTCGAGGCAGTGTGGAACCATATTGCCCGCTATCGTGGTACCTACATCGTTCGTCGCGCCTCGGAAGTGGCGGTGCAGCGTAACGGTGACTACAGTCTGGTGACCTCGCAGCAGGAAGCGCTGTTCAAGTACTACCTGCCAAAAGGCAGCTTCGCTGACTTGAACAACATCATGTTTTATTACCTGTCGTTCACCAAGAGCCCGGCCCGCCTGGCTGGTGGCGCGACACTGCTGCACGAGACCCTGGATCAGGTGAAGGAGCCGCGCCAAGCCTGGGGTTATAACGCCGGTCAACGTCGTGTGCGTCGTGCGCCGAATCTGGCCTATGACACGCCTATCGCCGCCGCCGATGGTCTGCGCACCGCCGATGACACCGACATGTACAATGGCGCGCCGGATCGCTATGACTGGAAATTGGTTGGCAAGAAGGAAATCTACATTCCTTATAACAACTACAAAGTCTCCAGCTCCGAGGTGAAGTACAAGGACCTGCTGAAGGTCGGGCATATCAATCCGGCCGTTACGCGTAACGAGCTGCACCGCGTCTGGGTTGTCGAGGGCACGCTGAAGTCGGGCGCCCGCCACATCTATTCCAAGCGCACCATGTATCTGGACGAAGATAGCTGGCAAGTCGCCGCAATCGATCAGTACGACGGTCGCGGCGAGCTGTGGCGCGTTTCGATTGCTTATCTGAAGAACTACTACGAGTTGCCGACTACTTGGTCCGCGCTGGACGTGTTCCACGATCTGCAATCGCGCCGTTACTACGTGCAAAACCTGGATAACGAAGAGCCGAGCACTATCGACTTCAGTCAGCCGATTCCGGATGACGGTTACTTCAAGCCAGCAGCGCTGCGTCGTCGCGGTACGCGATAAGCGCCGTCAATCTCCTCAAAAAGGCCGCTATTCATAGCGGCTTTTTTGTGTTGCCATGCCGACAGGGCTGCGCTTAACAAAACATAACGTCCCGCACGTTGTCAGCGCTTTCCAAAGCTGGCTAGGATAGGCGGTCCTCTACGAGACACGTATCCATAAAAATAAGGGGGAAGGTATATGAGTGAGCCCGTCATGCGGCGCACCCAGACCGGTCATGCTAGCGATGTATCGGCGCTCCGTTTCCAAACACCACGAGCCAAAATGCTGTCGCTCTGCGGTGCATTGTCCATCCTGGCTTTCGCAGCTGTCCCCGTGCATGCCCAAAGCACTGAGGCTAAAGCTACCTACGCCATTGAGTCATCCAAAGCTGCCCGCAGCCTGTTGCTGGGAGTCGCCCACGCAGGCAAACGCGTGGTAGCGGTCGGTGATCGTGGTCATATCGTGTATTCCGACGACGAAGGTAAAACCTGGACTCAGGCCAAAGTGCCGAGCCGCCAGATGCTGACCGCTGTCAGTTTTGTCGACGACAAGAAAGGCTGGGCCGTCGGTCATGATGCGCAAATCCTCGCTACTCAGGACGGCGGCGCGACCTGGACTCAGCAGTACATCGATATCGACCGCGAAGAGGGCGCCCCCTTCCTCGACGTCGAATTCACCGATGCCAACAATGGCTTCGTGGTCGGCTCCTATGGTGCGTTGTTTACCACCACCGATGGCGGCCAGCATTGGGAAGATGTGTCCGATCGGCTGGACAACCCCGATGGCTATCACCTGAACGCTATCGCTCAGATCAAGGGTCAAGGCTTGTTCATCGTCGGTGAAATGGGCAGCTTGTTCCGCTCTAGCGATGCCGGACAAACCTGGGAAACGCTGAAGGGCCCTTACGAGGGTTCGTTGTTCGGCGTGCTGGGGACCGATCAGCCAGGCACCGTATTGGCTTTCGGTCTGCGCGGAAACCTCTATCGTTCGACCGATTTTGGCAGCCACTGGCAACACGTAGCGCTAAAAGCTGACAACGGTGCTCTGGAGTTCGGCCTGTCGGGCGGTAATCTGGAGAAAGATGGCAGCATCGTTCTGGTCGGCCATGGCGGTACCGTATTGAAAAGCACCGACGATGGTCGCAGCTTTGCCTTGGTCAATCGCAGCGACCGTTTGTCTTTGTCGGCCGTTACAGCCGCGGACAACGGTAATCTGATTCTGGTCGGGCAGGCAGGCGTGCAACTTGCCTCGCCAACTGGCGCCGAGTTGGGCCAACAATAATAACGCCGGGTCTTTTGAGATATGACAGCGATGACTAACCATCACCAGGACAAGGCGACATTCCTCGAACGCCTGATTTTCAACAATCGGCCGGCAGTGATTCTGATCTGCTTGCTGGTTAGCGTGTTCCTCTTCTATCAGGCCATGCATGTTCGGCCTTCGACCAGTTTCGAGAAGATGATTCCGCTGCACCATCCCTTTATCGAAAAGATGATGGAGCACCGTAATGATCTGGCCAACCTCGGCAACACCGTGCGGATTTCCGTCGAAGCCAAGAATGGCGACATCTTCAACAAGGACTACATGGAGACCCTGCGTCAGATCCATGACGAAGTGTTCTATGTGCCCGGCGTCGACCGCTCTGGCCTGAAGTCGCTGTGGAGCCCGAGTGTTCGCTGGACCGAAGTGACCGAAGAAGGTTTCTCCGGCGGCGAAGTGATTCCGCAAACCTACGATGGTTCCGAGGCTAGCCTCGACGACTTGCGCAACAACATCCTGAAGTCCGGTCAGATTGGTCGCCTGGTGGCGAACAACTTCAAGTCGAGCATCATCGATGTGCCGTTGCAGGAGGCTTATCCGGATCCTGAAGACCAGGGCCGTCTGCTCAAGCTCGACTATCGCCAGTTCTCTCATGAACTCGAGCAGAAGATCCGCGACAAGTACGAACTGCAAAACCCCAATGTGGATATCCACATCATTGGTTTTGCCAAGAAAGTCGGTGATCTGATCGATGGCCTGATCATGGTGGTGATGTTCTTCGCCGCCGCATTCGTGATCACCCTGATCCTGCTGTACTGGTTCACTCGTTGTATCCGCAGCACTATCGCCGTACTCACCACCACGCTGGTGGCGGTGATCTGGCAATTGGGCTTGATGCACATCGTCGGTTTCGGCCTCGACCCCTACTCGATGCTGGTGCCGTTCCTGATCTTTGCCATCGGTATTTCCCACGGCGTGCAGAAGATCAACGGTATCGCCTTGCAGTCGAGCGATGCAGACAATGCACTGACCGCTGCCCGGCGTACCTTCCGCCAGCTGTTCCTGCCTGGGATGATCGCCATCCTTGCGGACGCGGTGGGCTTCATCACTCTGCTGATCATCGACATCGGGGTGATCCGCGAGCTGGCCATTGGTGCTTCCATCGGTGTGGCAGTCATCGTGTTCACTAACCTGATCCTGCTGCCGGTAGCTATTTCCTACGTCGGTATCAGTAAGAAGGCGATCGAGCGCAGCAAGAAGGATGCGGTGCGCGAACATCCGTTCTGGCGCAGGCTGTCCAACTTTGCCCATCCGGTGGTAGCACCGATCTCGGTAGTGATTGCCTTGGCGATGGCGGTAGGTGGCTTCTGGTACCAGAAGCAGCATCTGCAAGTCGGTGACCTCGACCAAGGGGCTCCAGAACTGCGCCCGGACTCGCGCTACAACCTGGATAACGATTTCGTCATCAAAAACTACTCGACCAGTTCGGACGTGCTAGTGGTGATGGTGAAAACTACGCCGGAAGGTTGCTCGACCCATGAGGCAATGGAGCCGATCGACCGGCTGATGTGGAAGATGAGCAACACCGAGGGCGTGCAGTCGGCGATTTCCCTGGTCACTGTGTCGAAGCAGATGATCAAGGGCATGAACGAAGGCAACCTGAAGTGGGAAGCGCTGTCGCGTAACAAAGACGTGCTGAACAACTCCATCGCGCGTGCCGAAGGTCTGTTCAACACCGATTGCTCGCTTGCGCCGGTGCTGGTCTATCTCAACGACCACAAAGCCGCCACGCTCAAGCGTGCGGTCAAGGCGGTTGAAGAGTTCGCCGCGGAGAACAACACGGACAATCTGCAGTTCATGTTGGCGGCAGGTAACGCTGGTATCGAAGCGGCCACCAACGAGGTGATCGCCAAGACCGAGCTGACTATCCTGGTCCTGGTTTACCTCTGCGTTGCCGGTATGTGCATGATCACCTTCCGCTCGTTTGCGGCGACCATCTGCATTGTATTGCCACTGATCCTCACCTCGATTCTGGGTAATGCCTTGATGGCTTTCCTCGGTATCGGCGTGAAAGTGGCGACCTTGCCAGTAGTCGCCCTGGGTGTGGGTATCGGCGTCGACTACGGCATCTACATCTACAGCCGTCTGGAGACCTTCCTGCGTGCGGGCTTACCGCTGCAAGAGGCGTACTACGAAACGCTGAAGTCTACTGGCAAGGCGGTGCTGTTCACCGGTCTGTGCCTGGCCATCGGCGTGGCAACCTGGATGTTCTCGGCGATCAAGTTCCAGGCCGACATGGGCCTGATGCTGACCTTCATGTTCCTGCTGAACATGTTTGGGGCGCTGTGGCTGCTGCCGGCACTGGCGCGCTTCCTGATCAAACCGGAGAAACTGGCCGGTAAGAAAGGTGGCTCGCTGCTGGCTCACTAAGCCGTAAGCAGCAACAAGAACCGCGGCCTTGGCCGCGGTTTTTTTATGTTCGTTGGTTGGCTGTTCCAGTGGCAGCAAAGCGTTCAATAGCGCGGGGGAACTGCAGGCCTGCAAACTCTACGTCCTGAGTTATCCCTCAGGATGCAGCGGGGTGGGCACCCGTGTCGGCGTTGGAGGCTTGATCGGCTGGTGGATGGCCGCCAGAGTTCAACACCCGTGGCGCTGCTGGTCGAGGGCGCTATCCAGACCATCGTGGGTGGGCTGCTGAGTTGATGCAACGCAACGAAGCTGCGGTGTATCGAAGCGCAGCCATGCAAGATCACGCTTTGGGACTTATCCCTCAGCGCGGATACAGCGGCGGAAGGCCGCCTGATTCGGTATTAGTGGCTTGATGCTGCTGGGCGACGGGCAGGCTGCGAATAGCACGCCAAAGCTCATCGCCTTGCCATTGCTGACCGGTTTCGCTGTACAGCGCGCCGTTCAGACCATCCAGTGCATCCGACAACGGTACAAAACGCGCAGCCATGTCGGCCAGCGTTTCCGGCTGCTGGCGTGCCCAGGCGTCCAACGCTTGGCGTGTGGTGTGTGGCTCATTGGCCTGACAGGCGCGCTTGAGGTCGTCGAGCAGGGTGCGCGGGCTCGGACCATTCTGTGCGTTGGGTAAAATTGCCGGCTGACGGCGGGCGCGCCACCACAAGCCAAAACCCAGCAGCGTGGTGCCGGCTAGCACGGCGCTGAGCAGCTGCCACGGCCATAGCGGTACTTCTGCGGCCATCGCTGGCGGCGTGGCAACTGGGGGCTCGACTTGCAATGCCGGGTTGCTGGCAACTTCCAAGGTTCGCTCCGGCAGGCTAGTGCGCTCCAGGCGATCCTCGCGGGTGTTCCACCACAGCACTTCCAGTGCTGGCAGTTCGATGCGGCCATTGCGATTGGGCACCAAGGCTTCGCGGTCTTCGCGGCTGCCGATCAGCCCGCGCTCACCGGGCTGATTGGCCAATTGGGGCTGGTCCGGATAACGCCGCAAGCCTTCCGTGCTGGTGGCCGGCAATGGCGGGATCTGCGCGCTGGATAAGCCGTCGACCTTGATCATCAGATTGCGGGTCAGCGAATCGCCGACCTGCACCTGGTTCGGCTCAGGGCTCCAGGTTTCATGCAGGGTGACCGAGCGGGCCGGCAGCCAGGGCACATCGGTCGGGTAACTGGCTGGTTTGGCTTTGACCAGCAGGGGGATTTTGGGCGACTTGACGCGCACAAGCTTGCCCGGCTGCGGGCCGAACGGCTCCACCTGATCTTGGCTACGGGCCACGGTGGTGGCGCTAAACATCAACGCCGGAATCTCCAGTTGGCCGCTTTGCTGGGGGAAAATCGCATAGCGCAGTTCGATCACGCCATGGCGCACGCCATTGATCTGCTTTTCATAGGTGCGGGTTTCGCCAAGCTGCTCGACCCGCGCGTTGTCCATTTGCAGGGGAGTCAGATCACTGTCGTCGTACAGCGAGACCGAGTGATAGATGCGCAGGGTCAGAACGGTTTGCGCCTGCACGTAGACGCTGCCTTGATCCAGACTGGCATCGATGAAGACCGGAGCGACTTTGCCGGACTCGCCTTCGGTACCCGCCTTGAGCACTTGCAAGCTGATCGGCTGGCTGTGCATATCGCCCAGCTGCAAGGCTGGGATGACCACGCGGCCGATCTGTTTGGGTTGCAGGGTAATCAGCCAGCGGGCGCTGGCGCGGGTCTGCCCCTCCTGAGTGGAGAGGCGGTTGACCTGGCGGGTGCCAATGACTTCGAACTGTACGTCGAGCGGCGCCAGGTCTGGTTTGCCGAACAGAGTGACGTCATCAGATTCGAGGGTCAGTTCGACGGTTTCGCCTTCACTGACCCGTTCCCGGTCGACGCTGGCAGTCAGGCTGGCGGCGTTCGCGGTAAACGCCAGAACGCTGAGAAAAACGGCGCAAAACAGGCGGATCATCGGCGGCTTTCCTGATGCTGTTGCTGTTCGTACCAAAACTTGCGGCGCAGTAACTCACCCGGGTCATCGGGGATTTGCCGCAGCCATTGTTCCATCGCCTGACGTTTTTCACCGTCAAGGCCTTCGTCAGCGCCTTGCGCCGGGGCATCGTCTTGCGCATCGGTCTTGCCGAGCGCCTGATCATCGCTGCCAGCACTGTGGCTCGCTTGCGCCGGTTGCTCACCGGGGTTTTCCGGCGCCGGGTTTGATTCGGCTGGCGCCGTGGAGTTCTCCGGTTCGCCCTCTTGCCCCTGGGCAGCGGATGGCGGTGAGTTTTCGCTGGCTTGCGAATCAGTGTCGCTGGAGGGTTGCTGTTGTTGCTGCTCGCGCAACAGCTGCTCGATCAGGGCTTTGTTGTTCAGCGCCGGCTGTAGCTCGGGCCGCCGCTCCAGCGCCTGATCGTAGGCATCCAGCGCGGCCTCCAGCTCACCGGCCTTGGCCAAGGCGTTACCGCGGTTGTAGTGAGCGATGGCGGTATCGTCCTCGGCGAAGCGGCTAGCCGCGGCGGCGTAGTCTCCGGCTTGATAAAGCGCCAGTCCCTGCCATTGCGGATCACTGAAACGCTCGGCGGCCTTGGCTGGATTCTGCGCCTCCAGGAGGCGCTGGCCTTGTTGGTCGCGGCGCAGCCACAGATCCTCGAAATCGAAGGCATAGCTCGGTTGCGCCTGCACGAGCAGCAGTAATGGCAGACACAGCAACCAGCCGCGGCGCCCGGCACAGGCGGCCAGCAACAACAGCGGTAAGAGCAGCCAGTGGCCCTGATCCGCCCAGCGGGCGAGCCAGGTCTGTTCGCCCTCGCGCAGACTGTGCGCCCCATCCAGCAAGCCGAGGCGGCGCAGGTCGCGGTCATCCGGGCGAATCGTGGCGTAGCGGCCGTTGTGCTGGTCGGCGATGCGCTGCAACCCCGCGCTATCCAGACGTGGCAGCAGGATCGCGCCTTGCGCGTCCTTGAGGAAACCGCCGTCTTCCTGGGCGATTGGTGCGCCTTGCGCCGTACCCACGCCGAGGATATGCAGGGGCAGGCGATGCTGCTTGAGCGCCTGATCGATGCCCTGGCGTTCCGCCTCATCCAGTGAGGCGCCAATCAACAGCAGCGTGCCGCGACCCTGCGCACCCTGTTCCAGCAGGGCGATGGCCTTGCTCACGGCGAGCTCGGCATGTTGACCGGCCACCGGCATGATCGATGGTTTCAGCGCTTCGAGCAGATTGCGGCTGGTGGCGATATCGTCGGACAGTGGCACTACGGTATGCGCGCTGCCGGCGTACACGATGATCGCGGTTTGCGCATCGCGACGGGCTTCGAGCAGGTCGAGCAACTTGCGCCGCGCCTGTTCCAGGCGAGTGGGCTGAATATCGCCGGCAAGCATCTCTGGAGTCAGTTCGAGGATCACCACCAGCGGATCGGCGCGCTTCTGACTGGCCACTTCCACGCGCTGCCAGCTTGGCCCGAGCAGCGCCAGCAAGGCCAACAGCCAGGCCAGACCCAGGGCAATCCACGGCAAACGACTGCCACGCTCCTGGCCGCCGCTGAGTAGCGCCGCATGAAAGGCCGGCGGCAGCAACATCTGCCAGCGTCCGATGCGTTTCTGCCGATGCCAGAGCAGCCACAGCAAGCCGGCCAAGAGCGGTACCAGCAATAACCAAAGCGGTCGCTGCCAATGGGGCCAAAGCGCGTTCATGTGCGCCTCCGCAACCACTGCGGGCGCCGGCTCAGCCACTGCTGCTGCCAGTGCGGCCAGAATTCCCGCGCCGCCAGCAACAGGCTCAGGAGCAGCGCGCTAGCCAGCGGCCAGGGGTACAGGGCCAGGGCAGGGCGCGCTTGGGTGTGGGCTTGCTCGACTGGCTCCAGGCGATCGAGGGTGGCTTCGATGCTCTGCAGTTCCTGCTGATCGCGGGCGCGGAAATACTCGCCGCCGGTTTGTTCGGCAATCGCTTTGAGGGTCGTTTCGTCCAGATCGAGAGTCGGATTGAAACCGAAGCCGGCCAGGGTACTTTGCTCGGGATCGGCGCCAATCCCGATCGGATAGATCTTCACCCCTTCCTCGGCAGCCAGGCGCGCGGCGGTGAGCGGCTCGATCTCACCGCCGTTGCTGGCGCCATCGGTCACCAGCACCAGCACGCGACTCTGCGCCGGCCGCTGGCGCAGACGTTTGACCGCCAGGCCAATCGCATCGCCAATGGCGGTGTTTTTGCCGGCGATGCCGATCAGCGCCTCGTCCAGCCAGGTGCGTACGGTGGCGCGGTCAAACGTCAGCGGCGCCTGCAGATAGGCCTGGCTACCGAACAGGATCAGCCCGACGCGGTCGCCCCGGCGGCCTTCGATGAAATCGCCGAGCAGATGCTTGACCAGCGTCAGGCGGCTGACGTCGAGGCCTTGCCATTGCATGTCGGCGTAATCCATCGATCCGGAGACATCCACCGCCACGAGCAGATCGCGGCCCGTAGCGGGAACCGGCAACGGCTCGCCAATCCACTCGGGACGCGCGCTAGCCAGCAGCAGCAACAGCCAGAGCAGAATGAACGGCGCTTGCTGGCGCCAATTCGGCAGGTTGGCCCGCGCGCGACGACCGGCCAGGGTTTCCAGGTCGCTGAGGAAGCTGACTTTGAGCGCCGCCTCGCCGCTGGGGGCGGGCGGCAGCAGCCAGCGCATCAGCCAGGGCAGCGGTACGAGGAGGAAGGCCCATGGCCAGGCGAACTCAAACATGCTTGCGAATCCAGATTTCGACGGCGTGATAGAGGCCATCCACCGCCTTGTCATCGAGGCTGCATTGCGGGCGGTAGCCGCCTTCGACCAACACCATCCAGCGAGTCAGACCGGCCGCCGGGCAACGGCTGTCGAGAAACGCCAGCCAGCCGCGACCACTCAGGGTGTGGCTGTGGTTTTCTGGGTAATGGCTGCGGCACAGGCGCTTGAGCAAGCCATTGAGCTGTTGCAACCAGGGCCCGGCCGGCGCGCCATCGTAGGGTTTGCGCAGGCTCGCCAGCTCGTCCAGAGCGGCCTGGCGCTGCGGGTCGAGCGGTAATTCGCCAGCGGCCCGACGCGGTTGCAGCGGCAGGTGACCACGCCAGTGCCACAGTGCCCAGAGCAGCAGTGGCACGAGCGCCGCGAGTACCCACCAGCCAGGCGCCGGCGGCCACCAGGGAATCGGCGGCGGGGCGATCAGCGGTTCGAGCTTATCGAGCGTATTCATGGCGTTTTTCTGGGCCGCTGGGCATTCAGGTAGTCACGCAGCTGTTCGACCAGTTCAGTCTGGGTATTCAGCGGCAGCAACGGTACGCCAAGCTTCTGCGCCAGGCGCTGCCAGCGAGTTTCGCGGGCTTCGCCGAGGCTGCGGTAGGCCTGGCGCAGCTCGCTGTTGTGGGTGTCCAGTTCGATCTGCGCGCCACGCTCGTTGAAATTCAGCAGGCCGGCCGCCGGTAGGGCGTGATCGAGCGGGTCGGAAAGCGGGAACAAGACCAGATCGGTATGCCGGGCGAGCAGGGTCAATTGCTGCTCGGTGCTGTCGGTCAGGGCGCGCTCATCGCACAGCACGATCACCAGGCTGCCAGGCCGCAGAACCTCGCGAGCACGGCGCAGGGCTTGGCTGAAGGCTTCGCGATTGGCGGGGATTTCGCTGTGCAGAGCCTGACTGGCGCGCACCAAACGGTTGAGTAGTTGCAACAGGCTTTGCTTGCTGCGCCGTGGTTTGACCTCATGGTGCTCGACATCGCCAAACACCAGCCCGCCGATCCGGTCGTTGTGGGCCAGCGCGGCCCAACCGATCAGCGCCGCGGCCTGCGCGGCGAGTACCGATTTGAACACCTGGCCGCTGCCGAAGAACAGCCGCTGGCTCTGCTCGACCATGATGTAAATCGGCCGCTCGCGCTCCTCGTGGAACAGCTTGGTATGCGGCTCCTGCGTCCGCGCGGTGACGCGCCAGTCGATGGTGCGCACATCGTCGCCGGCCTGATAGACGCGCACCTGATCGAAGTCCACCCCACGGCCGCGCAGCTTGGAGTGATGCAGGCCCACCAACGGGCTGCGCCGGCTCGGCGTGGAGAACAGCTGCACCTCGCGCACCCGATGGCGCATGTCGATCAGCTCGGCGAGGTTGGCGCGGACTCCGGGTTGACTGGGAAGAATGTGCATGGCGAGCGGGACCCTAGAACGCGGCGCAGAAAGACGCCCGCTCCCGTATAGGGAAGAGGGATGGGGAGTCCAACACAGCGGCGCGCGCCAGCATCAGGCCACCGCGACCACATCGAGCACGCGCTGGATCACGCGGTCCTGATCGATACCGGCGGCTTCCGCCTCGAACGACAGGATGATGCGGTGGCGCAGCACGTCGAACAGCACCGCCTGAATATCTTCTGGGCTGACGAAGTCGCGGCCGGCCAGCCAGGCATGGGCGCGCGCGCAGCGGTCCAGGGCGATGGAACCGCGCGGGCTGGCGCCGTAGGCGATCCACTCGGCCATTTCCGGATCGAACTTGCCCGGCGTGCGGGTCGCCATCACCAGCTGCACCAGGTATTCCTCCACCGCGTCGGCCATGTACAGGCCGAGGATTTCCTTGCGCGCGGCGAAGATCGCGTGCTGGCTGACCCGGTGCTCCGGCTTGGTTTCGCCGTTCAGCGCATCGCCACGCGCCTGGGAGAGAATCTTGCGTTCCACCGAAGCGTCGGGAAAACCGATCTTCACGTGCATCAGGAAGCGATCGAGCTGGGCTTCCGGCAGCGGGTAGGTGCCTTCCTGTTCGATCGGGTTCTGCGTGGCCATTACCAGAAACAGCGGCGACAGATCGTAGGTCGAGCGACCGACCGATACCTGACGCTCGGCCATGGCTTCGAGGAGTGCCGACTGGACCTTGGCCGGCGCGCGGTTGATCTCGTCGGCGAGCACCAGATTGTGGAAGATCGGTCCTTGCTGGAACACGAAGCTGCCAGTTTCCGGCCGGTAGATCTCCGTGCCGGTGATGTCCGCAGGTAACAGGTCGGGGGTGAACTGGATGCGATGGAACTCGGCTTCGATGCCTTCGGCCAGCTCTTTGATCGCCTTGGTCTTGGCCAGTCCGGGGGCGCCTTCGACGAGCAGATGGCCGTCGGCGAGGAGGGCGATCAGCAGGCGTTCGATGAGCTTTTCCTGACCGAGAATCTGCGTAGCCAGAAAGTTTCGCAGGGTCAGGAGAGATTCACGGTGATCCATCGGGGATGTCCTGAATGAGTGCAACTGCTAACCCGCGCAGGGGCCGCTGGGACGCTTACTTTAATCGATTGCACCGGCAGCGACTAACCGCCAGTGCGCACTTGCCGATCGAACCTCACGCCTGGCGACCGGACGGTAGCGAGCGGGCCGCCAAACCGTTGCGCGCTCAGTCTAGCGAGCGCTACCCAGTCGCCCATTGGGCAAGCAGGCGCCGATGCTCGTGCATGGCGCTTGCCTGATCGCTCGGGCGCAGGCGCACCGTCTCGCCCGGCAGACATTGCGCGAGTCGGGCCAAAGCGTGTGGGCTGAGCGCGCCGAGACGCGGGTAGCCGCCAATGGTTTGCCGGTCGTTGAACAGCACGATCGGCTGTCCATCAGGCGGCACCTGAACCGCGCCAAGCGGGATACCTTCGGAAATCATCGGCCGCCCTTGATAGCGCAAGGGCGCGCCGAGCAGGCGCATGCCCATGCGGTCGGCGCGGCTATCGAGGCGCCAATCGCTATTGAACAACTCGAACAGGCTGACGCCGCTGAATTCGCCGTATTGCGCGCCGAGGATCAGCTCGAGGGTCGGCGGCGTGGAGAAGTCGGGGCGCGCGCGGTTGTCCATGCTGCGCAGCCGCGGTGCAGCAACGGCCCAGTGCAAGCGGTCGCCGGCTTGCAGCGCGCGGCCCTGGCCATCGGGGCCGCCAAGGCCTTCGCGGCTGACCGTCGAGCAGCTGCCCAGCACTGCCGGCACGGCAAAGCCGCCGGGCGTGGCGAGGTAGGCGCGCGCACCGCAGCGCGGCGCGTTGAACTGCAAACGCTGCCCGGCGCGCACGGCCACACTGCGCCAAGGTGTCAGGGGTTGGTCGTCGAGGGTCGCGGCCAAGTCGGCACCAGCCAGGGCGAGGTGGCTGTCCTGCAGACACAGCAGGGCAAAACCGCCGAGCGGGATTTCGATGACTGGCGCCCTAAGATCATTGCCGAGCAGCCAGTTGGCCCAGTAATGGGAAATCCAATCCAGCGCTCCGCCTTGGGTGACGCCCAGGTGCCGGACGCCAAAACGCCCGCCGTCCTGCAGCTGCACCAGCGGCGTGCTGCGTTCCACCAGTAGACCGCTCATGACGCGCCCTGCGTCTGCGCCAGGGGCGTGTCGTCGCCGCCCAGGCGAATGAATTCGGCATGTTCGATGGCGGCGAAACGGACCTGATCGCCCGGTTGCAGCAGGCTGTAGCCGTCCAGCTCGCGGTCGAACAAACGCGTCGGAGTGCGGCCGATCAAGTTCCAGCCGCCCGGTGACAGCAACGGATAGACGGCGGTCTGCCGCTCGGCAATCCCCACGCTGCCGGCTGCTACCCGTTGGCGCGGGGTGTCCAGGCGCGGGCTGGCCAACTCCGGCACGACCAGGCCCATAAAGGCGAAACCGGGCGCGAAGCCGAGGGCGAAGACGCAGTAGCGGTGTGCACTGTGGCGATGGATCACCTCGCTGACCGTCAGCCCGCTGCGTCGCGCCAAGAGATCAAGCTCCGGGCCGACCCGGCGGTCGTACCAGACCGGCAGCGTCAGCTGGCGGCCGCCGCCCGCCGCTAGTGGTTGCAAGTCTGCGAGGCTCGCGGCGATCAGTTCGCGCGCCTGTGCGGCAGTCAGCTGCAGTAAGTCGAATTGCAGCAACAGCGTGGTGTAGGAGGGCACCAGTTCGATCAGCCCGGCGCCGAAGGCCTGGCGCAACTGCTGCGCGGCGGCGAGCAGCCAGGGCATGTTGGCTTCGTCGATGCTGTCGAATAGCCGCAGGATAAAACAGTCGAGCGCGGCGACTTCAAGGCGCAGGTGCGGCGTGCTCATCGATCCTCCGGAGCCTCGCAGTGGATGCGCCAACCGAGCCATGGCCGATTGCGCGCTGCAGGCCGCCATGATGCATGACGCCGGGCGGACCGCGCGATGAACGAATATGTCGCAGCCTGAAAAGCTTGCTCGCCGGTGGCCTCGCTAAGCTGTTCGTGACCGCATGGTCGCTCCGCAGTCCGGGCGGTCAGTGGTCACCTAGACTGCTTGCAAGCCCGGCGTCCGACCCGGTCGCCGCTGCTTCCCCGAAACACCACGTTCAGCGGAGTATCAGCATGTCGTTCTTCACCGCCGCCAGCCGCGTCGATTTCCAGCAACAGCTGCAAACGGCCCTGGCGCAGCACGTCAGCGAGCAAGGGTTGCCGCAGATGGCCCTGTTCGCCGAGCAATTCTTCGGCATTGTCGCCCTCGATGAACTAGGCGAACGACGTCTGTCCGATCTGGTTGGCTGCACGCTGTCGGCCTGGCGCTTGCTGGAACGCTTCGATCCGGCGCAGCCGCAGGTGCAGGTGTACAACCCGGACTACGAGAAGCACGGCTGGCAATCCACGCATACCGCCATTCAAGTGCTGCATGCCGATATTCCGTTCCTGGTCGACTCGGTGCGCATGGAGGTGAGCCGCCGCGGCCACAGCATTCACACCCTGCAGACCAGCGTGCTGAGCGTGCGTCGCGACAGCCAGGGGCAGTTGCTGGAAGTCCTGCCCAAGGGCACGACGGGCCCGGACGTGCGCCACGAATCGCTGATGTTCCTGGAGATCGACCGCTGCGCCAGTGCCGGAGAGCGGCGTGCGCTGGAGAACGGTTTGCTCGAAGTGCTCGCCGATGTGCGCCTGACGGTCGCCGATTTCGAGCCGATGAAAACCAAGGCCCGCGATCTGCTGGCCTGGCTGGGCAGCGCCAAGCTCAAGGTCGACCCGGCCGAACTGGGCGAAATCAAGGTGTTTCTCGAATGGTTGCTGGACAACCACTTCACCTTCCTCGGCTATGAAGAGTTCACCGTGCACGAGGAAGCCGGCGGCGGCTTCATCAGCTACGACGAAGGCTCGCTACTCGGCCTGTCGAAGCGCCTGCGTAGCGGGCTTTCCAGTAGCGACCTGCATATCCAGAGCTATGCGCTGGATTACCTGCGCGAGCCGTTGCTGCTGTCGTTCGCCAAAGCCGCGATGCCGAGTCGCGTGCATCGCCCGGCGTACCCGGATTTCGTCTCGATCCGCGCGCTGGACGCGAAGGGCAAGGTGGTCAAGGAATGCCGCTTCATGGGCATCTATACCTCGGTGGTCTACAGCCAGAGCGTGCGCGAGATTCCGTTCATCCGCCGCAAGGTCGCCGCGGTGGAGAAACGTTCGGGGTTCAGCGCCGAAGGGCATTTGGGCAAGGAATTGGTCAAGGTGCTCGAGGTGTTGCCGCGCGACGACCTGTTCCAGACGCCGGTCGACGAGTTGTACAACACCGCGCTGGCCATCGTGCAGATCCAGGAGCGCAACAAGATCCGCCTGTTCTTGCGCAAGGACCCCTACGGCCGCTTCGTCTACGCGCTGGCCTACGTGCCGCGTGACGTGTACTCGACCGAGACCCGGCTACGCATCCAGCAGGTCCTGGTCGACCGCCTGCATGCCAGCGATTGCGAGTTCTGGACCTACTTCTCCGAGTCGCTGCTGGCACGTGTGCAGTTCATCCTGCGCGTCGATCCGCAGACCAGGCTGGACATCGACCCGCAGCAGCTGGAGCGCGAAGTCATCCAGGCCTGCCGCTCGTGGAAGGACGATTTCGCCGGGCTGGTGGTCGAGAGTTTCGGCGAAGCCAAGGGCACGCGGGTGCTTGCCGATTTTCCGAAAAGCTTCCCCGCCGGTTATCGCGAGCGCTTCGCCGCGTCCTCGGCGGTGGTCGACATGCAGCACGTGCTCAGCCTGTCGGACGTGCGCCCGTTGGTGATGAGCTTCTACCAGCCGCTGGCGGTCGATGAGCAGCAGCTGCACTGCAAGCTGTACCACGCCGATACGCCGCTGGCGCTGTCTGACGTGTTGCCGATTCTGGAGAATCTCGGCCTGCGCGTGCTCGGCGAATTTCCCTATCACCTGCAGCATCAGAACGGCCGGCAATTCTGGATTCACGACTTCGCCTTCACCTACGCCGAAGGGCTGGATGTCGATCTCCAGCAGCTCAACGACACCTTCCAGGACGCCTTCGTGCAGATCGTTAGCGGCGCCGCGGAGAACGATGGCTTCAATCGTCTGGTGCTCACCGCGGCGATGCCCTGGCGCGATGTCGCGCTGCTGCGCGCCTATGCGCGGTATTTGAAGCAGATCCGTCTGGGCTTCGATCTGGGCTATATCGCCAGCACGTTGGTCAACCACATCGACATCGCCCGCGAGTTGGTGCGGCTGTTCAAGACCCGCTTCTACCTGGCGCGCAAGCTCAGCGCCGGCGATCTGGCGGACAAGCAGCACAAGCTCGAACAGGCGATTCTCGCCGCCCTCGACGATGTCTCCGTACTCAACGAGGACCGCATCCTGCGGCGTTATCTGGACCTGATCAAAGCCACCCTGCGTACCAACTTCTATCAGCCGGACGCCACCGGTGCGGCGAAGAGCTATTTCAGCTTCAAGCTCAACCCCCGGCAGATTCCGGACATTCCCAAGCCGGTGCCGCTGTTCGAGGTGTTCGTTTATTCGCCGCGCGTTGAGGGCGTGCATCTGCGCGGTGGCAAGGTCGCCCGCGGCGGTCTGCGTTGGTCGGACCGCGAGGAGGACTACCGCACCGAGGTACTCGGCCTGGTCAAGGCCCAGCAGGTGAAAAATGCGGTGATCGTGCCGGTCGGCGCCAAGGGTGGCTTCATTCCGCGGCGCTTGCCGGTGGGCGGCAACCGCGACGAGATCCAGGCCGAGGCCATCGCCTGCTACCGGATCTTTATTTCCGGTCTGCTGGACATCACCGACAACCTCAAGGAAGGCGCGGTGGTACCGCCAGCCAACGTGGTGCGTCATGACGCGGACGATCCGTATCTGGTGGTGGCGGCCGACAAGGGCACGGCGACTTTTTCCGACATCGCCAATGGCATCGCCGGCGAATACGGCTTCTGGTTGGGCGACGCGTTCGCCTCAGGTGGCTCGGCGGGTTACGACCATAAAGGCATGGGCATCACCGCCAAGGGCGGCTGGGTGTCGGTGCAGCGGCACTTCCGCGAGCGCGGCATCGATGTGCAGAAAGACAATTTCACGGTGATCGGCATCGGTGACATGGCCGGCGACGTGTTCGGCAACGGCTTGCTGCTCTCGGACAAGCTGCAGCTGGTCGCGGCCTTCAACCATCTGCATATTTTCATCGACCCCAATCCGGACCCGGCGAAGAGCTTTGTCGAGCGCCAGCGGCTGTTCAATCTGCCGCGCTCGAACTGGAGCGACTACGAGGCCGGGTTGATTTCCGCGGGCGGCGGGGTGTTCTCGCGCAGCGCCAAAAGCATCGCCATCAGCCCGCAGATGCAGAAGCGCTTCGACATCACCGCCGACAAGCTGGCGCCCACCGAACTGCTCAATGCGCTGCTCAAGGCGCCGGTCGATCTGCTCTGGAATGGCGGCATCGGCACCTATGTGAAGTCCAGTCGGGAGAGCCACGCCGATGTTGGCGACAAGGCCAACGACGCGCTGCGCGTGGACGGTCGCGAGCTGCGTGCCAAGGTGGTGGGCGAGGGCGGCAACCTCGGCATGACCCAGCTCGGCCGCGTCGAATACGGTTTGAATGGTGGGGCGAGCAATACCGACTTCATCGACAACGCCGGCGGCGTCGACTGTTCCGACCACGAGGTGAACATCAAAATTCTCCTCAACGAGATCGTCGCTGCCGGCGACATGACCGGTAAACAGCGCAACGGCTTGCTAGTCGAGATGACCGAAGCGGTGGGTGGCCTGGTGCTCGGCAACAACTACAAGCAGACCCAGGCGCTGTCCCTGGCGCAGCGCCGGGCGCGGGAACGGATCGGCGAATACAAACGCCTGATTGCCGCGCTTGAGGCGGCCGGCAAGCTCGATCGCGCGCTGGAGTTCCTGCCCAGCGACGAGGAGCTGACCGAGCGTGCGGCCAACGGCCTGGGCCTGACCCGGCCGGAGCTGTCGGTGCTGATCTCCTACAGCAAGATCGACCTCAAGGAGTCGCTGATCAAGTCGCTGGTGCCAGACGACGACTACCTGATCCGTGAAATGGAAACCGCATTCCCGCCGTTGCTGGCAGAGAAATTTGGCGAGCCGATGCGCCGCCATCGCCTGAAGCGTGAAATCGTCAGCACGCAGATCGCCAACGACCTGGTCAATCACATGGGCATCACCTTCGTGCAGCGCCTCAAGGAGTCCACCGGGCAGAGCGCGGCCAACGTCGCCGGGGCGTATGTGATCGTCCGCGACGTGTTCCATCTGCCGCACTGGTTCCGCCAGATCGAGACGCTGGACTACAAGGTCGCCGCCGACGTGCAGTTGCAGCTGATGGAAGAGCTGATGCGTCTGGGCCGGCGCGCGACCCGCTGGTTTTTGCGTAGCCGCCGCGACAATCTCGATGCTGGCCGCGATGTGGCGCATTTTGGGCCGCAGGTGGCAGCGTTGGGCCTGAAGCTCAACGAACTGCTCGAAGGGCCGACGCTGGAGCAGTGGCAGGCGCGCTATCAGTCGTTCGTCGACGCTGGCGTGCCGGAGTTGCTGGCGCGCATGGTGGCGGGGGTCAGCCATCTGTACACCTTGTTGCCGATCATCGAGGCCGCCGATGTCACCGGGCAGAGTCCCGCACTGGTGGCCAAGGCGCACTTCGCGGTCGGCAGCGCGCTGGATCTGACCTGGTATCTGCAGCAGATCACCAGCCTGCCGGTGGAAAGCAACTGGCAGGCCTTGGCGCGTGAAGCCTTCCGCGATGATCTGGATTGGCAACAGCGCGCCATCACCGTGGCGGTGTTGCAGATGCCTGATGCGCCGGTGGATATGGAGTCGCGGATGCAGCTCTGGCTGCAGCAGCATCGGCCGTTGGTGGAGCGCTGGCGCGCGATGTTGACCGAGCTGCGCGCCTCGACCAGCACCGATTACGCCATGTATGCGGTGGCCAATCGCGAGCTGATGGATCTGGCGCAGAGCGCCCAGCATGTATTGGCAGCCTGATCGCGAGTCCTCGGCTGATCCGTAGGGTGGGTTAGGCGTAGGCGTAACCCACCGACTCTGCTGGACACTGATGTTCAGGTCGGCACCGCTGGTGGGTTACGCCGCTACGCGGCTAACCCACCCTACAAAAGCGCGGTGCACACTGTAATCGGCACATAGCCATAAAAAAAACGGGGCTTTTATGCCAGCGAGCGCAGGTAGGTCACCACGTCGCTGGCGCCGGCTAGGCGCAGGCCTTCGCCGAGAGCCGTGGCTTCGGCACTCTGGCGCGGCAGCAGGAGGATTTCCGGTGCGCCGGGGCTGTGGATCAGGCTCAGCCGTGCGTAGGGCAAACCATTGTCGAGCAGCAAGGCCATGAAGGCCGGTTCGCTCCAGGCCTGCACCGGCATGGCGAGCACGTGATAGCACGCCTGCAGGGCATCCAGGCCAGCAGCGTTGACGCTGTAGTGGATGAGATCGGCCGGTAGCGTGACATTTAGCCCACGGAGCCGGGCATAGACGATGGCGCTGCTGAACGCCTCGATCTGCCGTTCGCCGGCCCAGTAGACCCGCGACCCGTGCCAAGCGGTCGAGCGCAGCTGAATCCGTTCGCTGGCGGAAAAGTTCGGCAGGGCGAGGCTGATGGTTTTGAGAAAATCCTTGTAGCTGATGATGCGCTGCCCGCGGCAGGCCGGCGTGGCGGCAAACTCTTCGAGGCTGGTATAGACGGGCGCTGCACTGCCCCCGCCGAGGCCGTCGATCTGGCGCAGGTCGAAACTGTCGAGGTGTTGTAGCTCTTGTTTGACCACGCCGATCAGTAGGGCGTGAGCATCGGCCTTGTCATCCTGAACCGGACCGGACAGCGCACTGCGTGGCAGATTGCCGAGGCGCTGCAATTGCGGCCCGGCCTGCCACCAAATACTTGGCTGCGGCGTCGGCAACGGCTGAAACGGTAACTGCAACCTGCTGGCCCGCTCGCGCAGGGCGCGGAGCGCGCGGCCGCCCAGCCCCAGGCGCTGAGCGAGGGTGCTCAGGCGCGCGGAGAAGTTCTGCGGCTGCTCGGACAGAATCATGGTCGGGGACTCCAAAACGATGGTGCCAGTGTGGCAGAGGAATTCTCCTGCTGCACGGCAGCAATAACTGCCTGCAGGCCGCTGCAACGCCCTTGTGGCAAGATGCCAGCCTCATTTGCGAGGATTTTCCATGGCCAGTCTGGTGCTGGATATCGCCATCCCGGCCGAACGTTGGCAGGCCGTTTACCGCGGGCAGGCTAACCGCGTTCTGTTGCACAGTCGTGATGGCCGGCGGATCAGTTTGCCGGTCCATCATCTGCGTCCTTACCTCAGTCATGCCGGTGTCTACGGTAGTTTCGCGCTGGAATTCAGCGATGCCGGCGAATTGCTGAGTTTGCGCCCGCTCGACTGAGTGTCCCGCGCCTCGCGTGCTGGCGGCCGGGGCGGCTATAATCGCCGCCCCCAACGCCGCCCGAGCTAAGCCCGCCCATGTACTCCCTGGCCCGCCAGTTATTGTTCCGCCTGTCCCCGGAAACCTCCCATGAGCTGTCCATCGACTTGATCGGTGCGGGCGGTCGGTTGGGTCTCAATGGCCTGCTGGGCAAAATGCCGCGGTCGTTGCCGGTGAACGTGATGGGCCTGGACTTTCCCAATCCGGTCGGTCTGGCTGCGGGCCTGGACAAGAACGGCGATGCCATCGACGGCTTCGCCCAGCTGGGTTTCGGCTTTGTCGAGATCGGCACCGTGACGCCGCGTCCGCAGCCGGGCAATCCCAAGCCGCGCCTGTTTCGCCTGCCCGAAGCCGAGGCGATCATCAATCGCATGGGCTTCAACAACCATGGCGTCGACCACCTGCTGGCGCGGGTCAAGGCCGCCAAGTTCAAGGGCGTGCTGGGCATCAATATCGGCAAGAATTTCGACACACCGGTCGAGCGCGCGGTGGACGACTACCTGATTGGCCTGAATAAGGTCTACGCCCACGCCAGTTACATCACCGTCAACGTCAGTTCACCAAATACCCCTGGGCTGCGCAGCCTGCAGTTCGGCGACTCGCTCAAGCAATTGCTCGAAGCGCTGCGCCAGCGCCAGGAAGATTTGGCCGCCGAGCACGGTAAACGCGTACCGCTGGCCATCAAGATTGCCCCCGACATGAGCGACGAGGAAACCATCGAAGTCGCGCGGGCGCTGGTCGAGGCGGGTATGGACGCGGTGATCGCCACCAATACCACCTTGGCTCGTGAAGGCGTGGCCGGTTTGCCGTATGGCGATGAGGCGGGTGGTTTGTCCGGTGCTCCGGTGCGCGACAAGAGCACCCATATCGTCAAGGTATTGGCCAGTGAACTGGGTGGTCGCTTGCCGATCATCGCGGTGGGCGGCATCACCGAGGGCGCGCATGCGGCCGAGAAAATCGCCGCCGGGGCGAGCCTGGTGCAGATTTATTCCGGCTTTATCTACAAAGGTCCGGCATTGATCCGCGAAGCGGTGGATGCCATCGGCGCCTTGCCCGGCAAACGCTAAAACACTAAATCACAGATTCGTAGGGTGGGTTAGCTGTAGGCGTAACCCACCGAGCAGGTTGGATGCATATGTTCAGGGCGCGGCGCTGGTGGGTTACGCCGCTACGCGGCTAACCCACCCTACAAAAGCTAAAAATCGCAAGCATTAAAAAGGGCTCCCGAAGGAGCCCTGGGCTCTCGCCCGCCGCCCGGATGGGGCGCGCTTGGTAAACCTGAAGTCGGGCTCCTTAACTAGCCGACTGCGTTGAGTTCGTTAAGTCGATGAAGACCGGCGGCTCCGGTCATGCCGTCCCAGTTATCGCCGCGACCTTCTCGCCAGCCATTTATCCAGGCCTGACGGACGGACGGAAGAGTGAAAGGACACAGTTCGCGGGATTTACCATGTACGCCGTATTGATAACCGCGCAGAAAAGCTCGTTCTAAAGGATCACGCTTAAGTCTTCTCATAGGGTGTTGCCCTCACTTGTTGACTGTTATGTCCTGTTAGCCCCGAGTCGAGGCCTGGTAGATGGCCTCTACCAGAGCGGCCCGTTGCCGGCGTTACGGGCCTCCTGCCATGACCGTTGCGGTCATGACCTGAGTTGATTTCTAACCAATGCGACCTCCCGTGGGAACGATCAATTTGTCATAAGGACGTAACGATTATCAGGGTCAGGCCATAAGGGCATAGGCGATGGTGGCGGCCAACTCCATCCAGCCCCCGACATTAGGGCCTTCCCAACGGCTGGAGCGCTTCGCTGGAACATAGGAATACTTCGTATTTATTCCGACGAAGGGGGGCAAATGCGGCGTTTTGTCACTCATGGCCGGTAATCCGATCGCGCAACATTCGCCCTTTGTTGGCAAGCGGCCCTAAGCTTGGCGTGTTGCTAGGTTCTTTAGCGGTGTTTAACGCTGGTCCCGGTTGAACCGGGTTCGGCTTTCGTCCGGCGAATATTTGTCGGCGAGCGACAGGTCATGTCGCGCAATCGCGGGTGGACCGCGATTGTTCAACCCGGGCTGCGTCCGTCACTGGCGCGCCATTACTTGCCATATGGCACTGGATATCTGCATGTCGGACCAATTCGAACTGTTTCTCACCTGCCCCAAAGGCTTGGAAGGCCTACTGGCCGAAGAGGCCGCCGGGCTAGGGCTGGAGGCAGTGCGCGAACACACCTCGGCTGTTCGCGGCTTTGCCAGCATGGAGACGGCCTATCGCCTGTGCTTGTGGTCGCGCCTGGCCAACCGCGTCTTGCTGGTGCTCAAGCGTTTCAGCATGGCCAATGCCGAGGACCTGTACGACAACGTTCTGGCGGTCGACTGGCAGGATCATCTGCTCGCCAACGGCACGTTGGCGGTGGAGTTCAGCGGCCAGGGCTCGGGCATCGACAACACCCACTTCGGCGCCTTGAAGGTCAAGGATGCGATCGTCGACAAGCTGCGCAGTGACAGCGGCGAGCGGCCGTCGATCGATAAGATCAATCCCGATATGCGCGTGCATCTGCGCCTGGATCGCGGTGAAGCGATTTTGTCCCTCGATCTGTCCGGACACAGCCTGCACCAGCGCGGTTATCGCCTGCAGCAAGGCGCGGCGCCGCTGAAAGAGAACCTCGCCGCGGCGATCCTGATCCGCTCCGGTTGGCCGCGCATCGCCGCAGCCGGTGGAGCGCTGGCGGACCCGATGTGTGGGGTCGGTACCTTCCTGGTGGAGGCGGCGATGATGGCCGCCGACATCGCTCCCAACCTCAAGCGCGAGCGCTGGGGTTTCTCCAGCTGGCTCGGCCATGTGCCGGCGCTATGGAAGAAGTTGCACAGCGAAGCCGAGGCGCGTGCCGAAGCCGGCCTGGCCAAGCCGCCGTTGTGGATTCGCGGTTACGAGGCCGATCCGCGCCTGATCCAGCCGGGCCGCAACAATATCGAACGTGCCGGGTTGTCCGACTGGATCAAGATCTATCAGGGTGAGTTGGCGACCTTTGCGCCGCGTCCCGATCAGAATCAGACCGGTCTGGTGATCAGCAACCCGCCTTATGGCGAGCGTCTCGGCGATGAGGCGAGCTTGCTGTACCTCTACCAGAACCTCGGCGAGCGCCTGCGCCAGGCCTGCTTGAACTGGGAGGCGGCGGTGTTCACCGGCGCGCCGGAGCTGGGCAAGCGCATGGGCATCCGCAGTCACAAGCAGTACGCCTTCTGGAACGGTGCGCTGCCGTGCAAGTTGCTGCTGATCCAGGTCCAGCCGGAACAGTTCGTCACCGGCGAGCGCCGCACTCCCGAACAACGTGAGCGCGAGCGCGAACAGACCGAGCTGAGCCGTGCGCTGGCCCCGGTGGAGCAAGCGCGTCTGAGCGAAGGCGGGCAAATGTTCGCCAATCGCCTGCAGAAAAACCTGAAGGCCTTGGGCAAGTGGGCGCGCCGCGAAGGCGTGGAATGCTATCGCTTGTACGATGCCGACATGCCGGAGTACGCCCTGGCGATCGACCTGTATCGCGACTGGGTGCACGTGCAGGAGTACGCGCCGCCGCGCTCCATCGACCCGGAAAAAGCCCAGGCGCGTCTGCTCGATGCGCTGGCGGCGATCCCGCAGACGCTCGGCGTCGATACCAGTAAGGTGATCGTCAAACGCCGCGAGCGGCAGACCGGCATCAAGCAATACGAGCGGCAGAGCGCACAGGGGCAGTTCCTTGAGGTCGACGAGAGTGGCGTGAAGCTGTTGGTGAACTTGACCGACTACCTGGATACCGGCCTGTTCCTCGATCACCGCCCACTGCGCCTGCGCATCCAGCGCGAGGCGGCGGGAAAACGCTTCCTCAACCTGTATTGCTATACCGCCACCGCCACCGTGCATGCCGCCAAAGGTGGTGCGCGCAGCACCACCAGCGTCGACCTGTCGAAGACCTATCTCGATTGGGCGCGCCGCAATCTGGCGTTGAACGGCTTTTCCGACAAGCAGCGCTTGGAGCAGGGCGACGTGATGAACTGGCTGGCGGAGGACCGTGACGAATACGATCTGGTGTTCATCGATCCGCCGACCTTTTCCAATTCCAAGCGTATGGAAGGGGTGTTCGACGTGCAGCGCGATCACGTGCAGTTGCTCGACCTGGCCATGGCCCGGCTGGCCAAGGGCGGCGTGCTGTATTTCTCCAACAACTTCCGCAAGTTCCAGCTCGATGAAGGGCTGAGCGCGCGTTATGCGATCGAGGAAATCAGCCCGACCACCATCGATCCGGACTTCGCCCGCAATCCGAAGATTCACCGCGCCTGGCGAGTTATGGCGAAATAGCCCACCGATGTAGGAGCGAATTCATGCGTGATGTCTGTGCAGGCTTTCGTGAATGAATTCGCTCCTACAACGTTTGCAAATGCCCAAAACGAAAACGCCGCCCAGTGGGCGGCGTTTTTTATGGCGCGGCGTCAGCGTTGCGCGGTGTTGCCGGCCAGCTTCGGCTGGCGATACAGGTCGACCAGCACCTGATCGAGGATCGACGAAGCGCCCCAGGGCCGTTGATCGTTGAGGATCGCCACCACCGCCCAGGTGTTGCCATTGATGTCGCGGCTATAGCCGGCAATCGCCCGCACGGTATTCAGGGTGCCGGTCTTGATATGCGCTTCACCGGTCAGGGCGCTGCGCTTGAGACGTTTGCGCATGGTGCCGTCCATTCCCACCAACGGCAGCGAGCTGATGAATTCGGCGGCGTACGGGCCTTTCCAGGCTGCCTGCAGGATGATCGCCAACTCCCGCGCGCTGACCCGTTCGGCACGCGACAGGCCCGAGCCGTTTTCCATGACCAGATGCGGCGCGGTGATGCCTTTTTTCGCCAGCCACTGACGAATCACCCGTTGCGCGGCCTTGGCATCGTCGCCATCGGCTTCGTTGCGGAACTGCGCACCGAGGCTCAGGAACAGTTGGCGAGCCATGGTGTTGTTACTGTACTTGTTGATGTCGCGGATGATTTCCACCAGATCCGGCGAGTAGGCGCGGGCTAGCAGGCGGGCGCTTTTCGGTACGCCATCGATACGGTCTTTACCGAGAATTTTGCCGCCCAGTTCCTGCCAGATCGCCCGCACGGCACCGGCCGCGTAGGCCGGATGATCGAGCAAGGACAGGTAGGATTGCGCGCTGCAACCCTCGGCGAGCTTGCCGGTAACCACCAGCGTGGTGCCGTCGGATTGAGTGACCGGATTGAAGCGCACGTCCGGCCAGCCCGGACATTTGGCCGCGGGCAGGGCTTTGACCTGGTTGTCGATCCGCACGTTGGTCAGCGGCGGGTCCATGGCCACACTGACTTTGCCGCCGTCGGTGCGGGTAATCATGCGCACCGCTTTTAGATTGATCAGCAGCGAGTCGGGACCGACCAGAAACGGTTTGTTCTTGTCATTGCCGTCGTCATTGAAGGTCGGCAGCTGCGGCTGCACGAAGTGGCTGCGGTCGAGCACCAGGTCGCCGTTGACTTGCTGAACGCCGTTGGCGCGCAGATCGCGCATCAGCAGCCAGAGCTTCTCCATGTTCAGCTTGGGATCGCCGCCGCCCTTGAGATACAGGTTGCCGTTCAGCACGCCATTCTTCAGTTGGCCATCGGTGTAGAACTCGGTTCGCCACTGATAGGTTGGGCCGAGCATTTCCAGGGCGGCGTAGGTGGTGATCAGCTTCATGGTCGAGGCCGGATTCACCGACACATCGGGATTGACCATGTTTGTATTGCCAGGCCCGGTGAGCGGTATGGTCACCAGCGACAGGGAGTTGTTGCTGATCTTGTTTTTCTTCAGCGCCTGTTGAACGGCGGGCGGAAGTCCGGAGTTGGTGGCGGCGTAAAGGGGCAGGGCGATGGGCAGAAGCAAACTGGCGATGGCCAGGCGGCGAAACATTTTGATCATTGGGCAAGACCCTGCAGGCAAGGGCAAAAAGAAAAAGATGACATGGTGAACACTCTCGCGGGTGATTTGCGAGGTGGTCGACATTATGCCCGAAGCCTCGCGCGGATGGGTTTGCTGTGCAATCGCTGCGGTAAAAAATTCCCCGGTGGGCAACGTCTCACGACCGCGAGCCGCCTTGTCAGTCCATGACGCTGGGCGGTTCTCCTACTGGGAAGCGGACGAAGCTGCTAAAGTGCCGCGCGTTATTACTTTTGAGGATCCATCCATGGCGACTAACCGTTCCCGCCGTCTGCGCAAAAAACTCTGCGTAGGTGAGTTTCAGGAGCTGGGGTTCGAACTGAACCTGAATCTGAAAGACGACCTTACCGATGAAGCGGTCGATGCTTTCGTCGAGCAGTTTCTGAATGAGGCCATCGCGGCCAACGGCCTGGATTATGTCGGTGGCGATGACTACGGCCTGGTTTGCCTGGCCACCCGTGGCTCGGTCAACGAGGAACAACGCGTTGCTTGCGAGTCCTGGTTGAAGGGCCGCAAGGAGCTGGCGGATTACACCATCAGCCCGCTGATCGACGTCTGGCACCCGGAAACCCCGATCAACCAGGCGTAATGCTTTATCTGGGCACGTGCAATGCGTGCCCAGTGCTTCTCCCCGCTGTACCTCCGCTTAGAACCTGCTTACGATCTCCTGTCCGTCGGCCATACCGCGTTAAAAACAGGCTCGGAATGCTCATTTACAGCGCGTAAACTCCGCTTCCTCGCCTGTTTTTGCCTTGTCTGGCTCTAGTCCAAAAGATCGTAAACAGGTTCTTACTCCGTCGATACCGGCTTTGCAGTCCGATCCAGTCGTTGCTGCAGCGCATGAATCAGCAGCGCCACCAGCGTCGCCAGCGCCACTCCCAGCAGGGAGTTGAACAGGCGGACCTGGGCCAGGTGCCAGTCTTTGGCCAGGCTTTCCGACAGTAGAACGAAGCACAAGGTGTTCTGCATCACGTACAGCGCATAGTGGTGGGACTGGAATGCCCGGCTGAAGAAAATCAGCGGCAGCATGGCCGCCACCATCAGCGGCGGGCTTTGCAGGCTGTGGGCGGCGAGGATCAGCAGAGCCGCCGCGCCCAGATTAGCCATGCCGGCTTGCATGGCGCGCACCACACTGCCGCGAAACTCCAGTTGCAGGGTGCAGACCACCGCCAGGGTCAGCCAGTAACCGCGCGAAAGCTCGGCGAGCTGGACGGTCAGGCCGGCCAGGGCGAACGCCAGCGTGCAGCCCAGCGCATGCAGGCGCCACTGCTGTTCCGGCAGGCGCCGGGCATGACGGCGCAACACTTTGAGCAGGCTGATAAAGCGCGGCATGCGCGGCCACATGCGCAGGCCATGAAGGCCGCGCAGGCCGAATGACAGCAGCATCACCCACAAGCCGCCGAGGATGAACAGCACCGCCACCGCGGCCGGATTGTGCAGATTACCCAGGCCGAACTGGCCCTGTCCGAGCGACAGGCACACCGCCAGCCCGACGCCCAGCTTGCCGGCTTCGATGCCGAAGCGTTGCAGCCAGGCGAGATTCAATCCGAACGCGGCGAACAGTCCCAGGCTCAACAGCGGGTGGCTGGCCGCCCAGAACCCCAGTCCGGCGCTCAGTGCACCCAATACCGTGAGCAACAACATGCGCAGCATGCCGAAGCGGTGCAACGCGTAAGCCTGGGCGGCCTGGAAAGCGCCCGTGGCGGCCCACAGAAAGCCTGAATGTTCGGTAAACAGGCCAAGCAGCAGCGGCAGCAGGCAACCAAGCGCCGCAACGACCGCCGAACCCCAGGCTGGCGGCCCAGCGTGCCAACTCACGGCTTGCTGCAGGACTCGTTTCATGGCGTTACACAGGGCTCGAGCGGCCGGTCATCTCGCGGGCCATTTCGGTCGCATAGCTGTCGGTCATCCCGGCGATGAAGTCGATGACCCGCAGAAAGGCGCGATGCAGCGACCAGTCTGGCTGCGGCGCGTAATGGCCGAGCAAGTCGAGAATCCGCCGGTTCTTGAACGACGGCGGTTTGCCGCTGTGCTGCTCAAGAGCCGCGCCGCAGAACGCGTTAAGGAGAATCTCCAGGGTCGTGTAGGCACCGATCTCATGCAGCGTCTTGCGCTTGTCCTGGAAAATTTTCTCGCGCGCCATGGCCTTGGCGCCGAGCACGCAACGCTTGGCTGGACCATGCATGTGCTCGACCAAATCGCCCTGCAGAGTTCCAGCGAGCAAGGCTGGTTGCTGTTCGACAAAGGCGCGGGCGGCAGCGTTGGTCAGATGCTCGATGGCTTTGCCGCGCAGGATCGCCAGGCGGCGGCGCCGCGAATCCTGCGGACCGAGCTGCCGGTAAGTTTCCGGCAGATCGTCGCCGACCAGGCCGAGCAGCAGGCTTTCGACTTCCGCATAGTCGAGCAGCTCCATCTCCAGGCCGTCTTCAAGGTCGATCAGGCCGTAGCAGATGTCATCCGCGGCCTCCATCAGATACACCAGCGGGTGGCGCGCCCAGCGCTGCTCGTCGAGTTTCGGCAGGCCGAGCTTGTCGGCGATCTGCTCGAGCAGCGGCAGCTCACTCTGATAGCAGCTGAACTTGTGCTTCTTGTAGCCGAGCGCTTCGGCGTGGCGGGACGTCCAGGGATATTTGAGATAGGTGCCGAGGGTGGCGTAAGTCAGCCGAGTACCGCCGTCGAACTGGTGATACTCCAGCTGGGTGAGCACTCGAAAGCCTTGGGCATTGCCTTCGAAGTTGAGGAAGTCGGCGCGCTCGGCCTCGCTCATGCCGTCCAGCCAGCCGCGCCCGGCGGCCTGTTGGAACCAATGGCGAATGGCGTCTTCACCGGAATGACCGAACGGTGGGTTGCCGATGTCGTGGGCCAGACAGGCGGACTGCACGACCATGCCCAGGTCGCTCGGCTCGCACCAGTCCGGCAGGCTGTCGCGGATCGTCTCGCCAACGCGCATACCCAGCGAGCGACCGACGCAGCTGACTTCCAGCGAATGGGTCAGACGCGTATGGATATGGTCGTTGCTGGTGACAGGGTGGACTTGAGTCTTGCGGCCCAGGCGGCGAAAAGCGCCAGAGAAAATGATGCGGTCGTGGTCTTTGTGAAAGGGGGTGCGGCCAAGTTCGTCAGAGCTATGCGCCGTTTTACCGAGCCGTTCGCGGGTGAGCAGGGTGTGCCAGTCCAAGGACGATTCTCGTCAGTCAGGGTCGATGGCCTTTAGCTTCGGTGTTCGGGCCTCATGCTGCAAGCTTTGCTGGTCGTACGACGCTCGCGGCTGCTAACGTCAGGCGCGGATTTGGCGGATTCACCACTTCGAAAAAGGAAAGGTTTGTATGGCAGGAACCAGTCTTCTCGCGCTGATCGACGATATTGCCAGCGTACTCGACGATGTTTCGCTGATGACCAAAGTGGCGGCGAAAAAGACGGCCGGAGTGCTCGGCGACGACCTCGCCCTGAATGCTCAGCAGGTGGTCGGCGTTAAAGCCGAGCGTGAATTACCGGTGGTCTGGGCGGTCGCCAAGGGCTCGTTTCGCAACAAGCTAATCTTGGTTCCGGCGGCGTTGGCGATCAGCGCCTTGGCTCCTTGGGCGGTTATCCCGCTGCTGATGCTGGGCGGTGCCTTTCTTTGTTACGAAGGCTTTGAAAAGCTTGCCCACCGCTTCCTGCATCCCGCGCAAGAGGCCGCCGAGCACGCCGAACTACGGGAGGCCGTTGCCGATCCGCAGGTTGATCTGGTGGCGCTGGAGAAGTCCAAGATCAGCGGCGCGGTGCGCACCGATTTCATTCTCTCGGCAGAAATCATCGCCATCACCCTCGGCACCGTCGCCGAGGCGCCATTCATGCAGCAGGTCATGGTCCTGGTTGGGATTGCCATCGCCATGACCATTGGCGTGTATGGAGTAGTCGCCGGCATCGTCAAACTGGACGACGGTGGCCTGTATCTCAGCCGCAAATCGGGACTGCTGCGCCAGCTGGGTGTCGGCATCCTGCATGCCGCACCGTATCTGATGAAAAGCCTGTCGGTGATCGGCACCATCGCCATGTTCATGGTCGGAGGCGGCATCCTCACCCATGGCATCGCGGTACTGCACCATGGCGTGGAGAGCGCGGCGCAGAGCATCGGCCTCCTTGCCGGCGTAGGCCCAGCGCTGGAATGGATTACCCCAGCAATTCTGAATGCCGGCATCGGCTTGGTGGCGGGCGGCCTGGTGCTGGCGCTGGTCGAGGTGACCAGCAAGCTCTGGCACATGCTGCGGCATTAAAGGCGGGCGCTCGTCGGTGCGCGGGTTGGCGCACCGGGATCGGTCTGGGATGCTATGCAGGCTCGTCTGGCGAGCATCCACTGTTCGGTTGATGGTTGTTTCGATGTCCAAGTCTGTTGTCGTTTGTCTGCTGGCTGCTGCCCTGTGTGCTGGCTGCGCCTCCAATTTCAAACCCCTGCGTGGCGAGCCTGCGGTCGTCGCGGCCAATCGGCCCGCGCCGCCGGAGGCTCCGGTGTATGGCGTGGCTAGCTACGAGCCGCCGCAGGTCTGGTTGGCCCCGCTGGCCAAACCGGATGAAGTGCAGGGCAAGGCGCGGAGTGTCCAACGTTTGCCTGAGCCTGGTCAGGAATTGCTGCTCAAGGCTGGGGAGTCGGTGGCCGCGGGCGATCAGCCCGGTATGTTGCGGCTGTTGCAAGCTGCTGCCGACGCCGGCAACAGCACCGCACATTACGAGCTGGCGCGCATTTATCAGACCGGCCAGGACCAGACGGGCCAAGGCGTCACGGTCGATTTGCCCGCCGCCCTGTCGCATCTGAGCTTGGCGGACGCCATGGGCAATCCCGAGGCCACACGCGTCCTCGCCTGGAACTACTTACTCGGCACTGGCTTGAGTGCCGACGTGGCCTATGGAACCCGGCTGATGGAGAAGGCCGCACGCCGTAATGATCGCGCCCTGCGCGAACTCAGCCTGCTGTATCTGAACGTGTACGCCCCCGGACTGAACGATTCCGCACGCGGCCTTGAGTTATTGCAACTCGCCAGCGATGCGGGTGACCTGCAAGCCGAGCGTTTGTACCGTCAGCATCAGCAGGCGACTGCGGCGCCGGGCGTGGCGGCCGAACAGCCCTACGGTGCGGAACTTGCGCCGGGGTTGGTGAGCATCGCCGATGCGGAAGCGCACGCTGACGAAACCAAGCGGGCAGCCTTGAGTGGCGACTTGCAGTCGATGTCCCGGTATGCGGAAAACGTGCTGCAGGGGCAATTCCCCTCGCTGCAACCAGAGCTGGAGTCCTACGCCTGGTTCGCCGTCGCGGCCAAACGCGGTAGCGCGCCGGCCGCCGAGCGCATCGCCGCGCTGGAGCCGGTTCGGCAAGCTAACGCGGGGCAGATCGAGGCGCTGGTCGCCGATCTAGACAGCGCTATCGCCGCACCGGTGCCGGCGCTGGAGTAGGGCGCGAGCAGTTACAACCCAGCAGCGTCGAGATCCACCAGCAGCAAGCGCTGCCCGTTATCGATAAATGGTTGAAAGCAGGCAAGCGGTTGCCCGTCGATCACGGCGTGTTCTTAATGCTGGTTCAGGCCAACCCGAGAAGAGCGGGTAATGAGAGCCGGTGAAAAACACCGGCAGCTCAAGCAGTTGGCAAGAATGTGGCCAGCTTTGCGAACGACCTTAACGAGTGTCAGGTGGCGTGGTCGGTGCCGCATCGGACTGACGGCGCAGCACCATCATCAGCATGGGATAGACCAGGGTGCCGACGCGAATCAGGCGGCGGATGCCACCACCTTTGCTGGAGAACAGCCCTAAGGCGGCAATCCCGGCCATGCTCCACAACGGTGCGCGGGGTAGGCCGAGCAGTTTTGACCAATTGGTCGCCAAGCCGCGGGCCTTGTGCAAGGGCTGTATAACCAGCTGCGACTCGTGGCGGATTTCCTGACGATGCATTTCCAGGCGCAGGCGCACCAAGGCTTTGCGCATCTCATGACGACTGGCCCGAGCGGTTTTCGGTATTTGGCTCATGGGATCAGACGCTCGCGATCGCGGGCCAGCTCTTCAAGCGTGGCTTGGAAGGGGGAGGATTCATCTTCGACGGCGGCGCGCAGGCGGATTGCGCAATAGAGGGCAGCGATACCGTAGAACACGCACAGGCCAATCATCGCGGGAATGCGGTATGGCGTATCCCACAAGGCGACGATCAGTACCGACGACAAGCCGATGATCAGCAGCAGCCCGAAAATCAACGCGAAACCGGCGAAAAGCAGTAAGCGCAGGCTGCGGGACTTCTGCTCCTGCAATTCGATGCCGAACAGTTCGACATGGCTGTGCAGCAAGCCCACCAAGGCGCCACCCAGGCGGCGAACTGAGGGCTGAGTACTACGTGGGGGAGACTCCGTTCCGTCAGCCATGTTTAGCGGCGCCCCACCAGCAAGCCGACGATAACGCCGACCGCGGCCGCCATACCCAGGGCCTGCCAAGGATGCTCAACCACATACAACTCGGTGGCATCGACGGCCGCCTGGCCGCGCTCGCGGATCCTGTCTTCGGCAAAACCGAGGGTTTCACGGGCGCGTTGCAGACCCTCTTTCATCTGATTGCGCAGCTCGGCGGCTTCGTCGCCGGCCACGCTTGCCGTTTCGTTGAGCAGTCGTTCGGTATCGTTGACCAGCGCTTCAAACTCAGCCAACAGCGGGTCTACTCCAGAGGTCGTGTTCTTGCGGGCCATACGTGCATCTCCTTGGTCATGGCGTCAGGTGTTTCGAGTTTAGTGTCTTGAGACGGTTATTGGCGGGCAGTTTTATGAAGCGCGCTACTTACCATTCGTTCTCGGCTGCGCTTAATTGAGGATACTGATGCCCAAAATAAGGTTCCGGAGCTATTCACTGTCCGCTAGTTTGGTATAGCTATTGCATCGTAGTGGTGCGAGCTCTGAGTGAATTGCCCTGCATTCGTGCGAGGTAGCAAGCACGATTACTGCTAATTCACTCAAATAAATGAAAAATAAAGAAAAGATCCAAGATTTTATTCTGCCCAGTCTTAGTGCCAATTGCATCGCAAGCGCTCGCATTTGCGGCGTCTACGTTACGTAATGGTGCATCGTAAGCTGAGCATGATCTGCTTTGGTGCTTTTCAACGCCGGAGTCATCAGCGTCGATGGAAAACCTCAACAACGTCGTGGAAACCCTGGTCCACGGATCCAACACCCTGTTCATTCTGCTGGGCGCCGTGATGGTGCTGGCCATGCATGCAGGTTTTGCCTTTCTCGAAGTCGGTACGGTGCGCCTGAAGAATCAGGTAAATGCCCTATCGAAGATCATTTCCGATTTCGCCGTTTCGGCGCTGGCGTATTTCTTCATCGGCTACTGGGTGGCCTATGGCGTGACCTTCCTGACGCCTGCTGCGACCCTGACCGCCGATCACGGCTACGCGCTGGTGAAGTGCTTCTTCCTGCTGACTTTCGCCGCCGCGATTCCGGCAATCATTTCCGGCGGGATTGCCGAGCGGGCCAAGTTCGGTCCGCAACTGTGCGCCACGCTGCTCATCGTGGCGTTCGTTTATCCGTTCTTCGAGGGGATTGTCTGGAACGGCAACTTTGGTCTGCAGAGCTGGCTGGCTGCACGCTTTGGCGCCAGCTTCCATGATTTCGCCGGTTCGGTGGTGGTACACGCCATGGGCGGCTGGCTGGCATTCGGCGCGGTGCTCTTGCTCGGCCGCCGCGATGGCCGGTACCGCGATGGCCGATTGGTGGCGTTTGCGCCGTCCAATATTCCGTTCCTGGCCTTGGGCTCGTGGATTCTGATCGTCGGCTGGTTTGGCTTCAACGTCATGAGCGCGCAGACGGTCGCCGGCATCAGCGGCCTGGTGGCGATCAACTCGCTGATGGCGATGGTTGGCGGCACGGTGGCGGCGTTGTTTGTCGGCCGCAATGACCCTGGCTTCTTGCACAACGGTCCGCTCGCTGGTCTGGTGGCGGTCTGTGCGGGTTCCGACCTGATGCACCCGGTCGGTGCATTAGCCACCGGGTTGATCGCGGGTGCGTTGTTCGTCTGGACCTTCACCGCCGCTCAGGTGAAATGGAAAGTCGACGATGTGCTCGGTGTATGGCCGCTGCACGGCCTGTGCGGAGTATGGGGTGGCATCGCCTGCGGTATTTTTGGTCAACAGGCGTTGGGTGGAATCGGCGGCGTCAGCCTGGTCAGCCAGCTGATCGGCACCGGCTTGGGCGTCTTGGTCGCGCTGCTCGGCGGGTTGGTGGTGTATGGCGTGCTCAAACTTTCGGTAGGCATTCGCTTGAGCCAGGAAGATGAGTACTACGGCGCCGATTTGTCGATCCATAAGATTGGCGCGATAAGCCACGAATGAATCGGCGTGGGGCCTGAGCATCCAATTAAAAAGCTATGCACCCGTTAAGTGTTGCGCAGTGCTTTTGTAGGGTGGGTTAGCCGCGTAGCGGCGTAACCCACCAGCGGCGCTACCTTGGACGCCGGCGTCCAGCCTGATCGGTGGGTTACGCCTACGGCTAACCCACCCTGCGAATCATCGTCCCAGGCATTGCCTACCTGGCCTGCACCTCCCAGCAGGTGACTGGGACATAGCCAATGAAAAGCCCGCCAATTGGCGGGCTTTTTTCATGCCAAGGCGATTACCACAGCGGCATGCTGTAGCTGACGATCAGGCGGTTCTCGTCGAGATCGTTGGTGAAGTTGCTGCGAGTGGTTGCGTTGCGCCACTTCAACCCGAGGTTCTTCAACGGGCCGTCCTGGAGCACATAGGCGATGTCCATGTTGCGTTCCCACTCTTTGCCGTTATTGCCGGCTGCGCCCAGGTCGACGTCGTCGCCGGTGAGGTAGCGGGTCATGAAGGTCAGGCCTGGGATGCCGAGGCCGGCGAAGTTGTAGTCGTAGCGCGCCTGCCAGGATTTCTCGTCCTTGTTGGCGAAGTCGCCGATCTGCACATAGTTCACCAGGAACGGGTCGGTACCGTTGATGTAGGCGAAACCGGTGTCGCCGCTCATCTCCTGGTAGCCGATGCCGAAGGCGTTGTAGCCCAGGGTGTAGGTGAACATGGCGTTGAGCGCCTTGTTGTCGACGTTGGTGTCGCCGTCGTCGGTGGAGCGCGCCCAGCGGATGTCGGACTTTAATGCCTGCTTGTCGGCGATCGGCAGGACATGGACCAGGTTCAGGTAGTGCTGGTTGTACAGGTCTTCCAGCGCGCCGTAGTGGTAGCTGGTCGTCAGGCTGTCGTTCCACTTGTAGCTACCGCCGGCGAAATCGAACTTGTCCGCGGTGACACCGGCCGCACCGGTGATGTTACGGCGCCCGCCGGTGGTCATCAGCATGTCCTCGTAGTCCGAGGAGTCGCGCTGGTTGTATTGCTTCAGGCGGCCGCCGTCGAAGGTCAGGCCGTCGAGTTCCAGGGAGTTCAGTGCGCCGCCGCTGAAGGTTTGCGGCAGCAGGCGGCTGTCGTTGGCCTGGACCACCGGCAGCTTGGGAATCAGGGTGCCGACTTTCAAGGTGCTCTTCGAGGCGCGCAGCTTGGCGGTCATGCCCAAGTCGCCATAGCTGTCTTCAGCCGGGCCAGTGCCGCGACCACCGCGCTGCAGCAGACCGGTTCCGGCGCGATCCTGGCTGGAATCCAGTTTGAGGCCGAGCGTACCGATGGCATCGAGGCCTACCCCAATCGATCCTTCCGTATAGCCGGACTCCAATTTCATGATGAAACCTTGCGCCCACTCCTCGGCCTTGCTCTGGGCTGGCACTGGCGTGTCTTGGCGGAAGTCGCGGTTGAAGTAGAAGTTGCGCAGCTCCAGCGTACCTTTGCTGTCTTTGATGAACTCCGCATGGGCCAGGCTGGGGAGGGCCAGGCTAGCACCCAGGGTGGCGACAGCCACGGCCTGGGCGAGAGGGGTCTTGCTCATTATTGTTGTCTCCTCGTTGATGCAGGCAGGCGGTTTGTGACCGTACTGTTACATCCGCAAATAAAGCACATGATTCTTGGCTTAGCTTTTAGACCTTAGTAGGCAAGCGTTCTGCCGAAGGTCAGCGACCCGCTGCTTAACCCCAGCGCTATTGGGGGCTTCTCCGTCGTCTGCCGGAATGACCTGCAGATCCGACTCTGGGCCCTGAAGAACATTGCTAACGCAGGCCGCCGAGCAGACGCGCCTCGCAGCTTTCAATGGCATCCAGCGGGCCGGACAGCACCACCGCATCGCCCTGATGCAGCGGCGCATGGCGAGTCAGCGGTACTTCTTCGCCCGCGCGGCGCACGGCCTGCACCTCGACGCCCAATTCTTCCAGCATCAACTCGTCGAGTTGCCGTCCGCAGGCGTAGGCGTCTTCGTTGAGGTTCACCGCATGGAGCAAAACTTTCTGCTGCCCTTGCTGATTTATCAGCTCGCTGTTTGCGCCGGGGTAATAGCCGTGCAGCAGGCGGTAGCGACTGCGGCGCACCTCGTCGACCTGGGTTTGCACTTGCTGCGGCGCCAAGCCGAGCAGGATCAGCGCGCTGGCGGCGAGCATCAGGCTCGACTCGAGGACTTCCGGCACTACTTCGGTCGCGCCGGCTGCTTGTAACTGGGGCAGGTAGGAGTCATCACGCGTGCGCACCAGAATCGCCAGTTGCGGATAGAGCAGACGGGCTCGTTGCACGATAGCCAGCGTCGCCTCGGCATCGTTGACCGCCACCACGAGCAGGCGCGCGCGGACCAGACCGACGGCTTCAAGCAGCTCGGCGCGCCGCGAATCGCCGTAGTGCACGCATGCTTCACCGGCAGCCGCTTCCTGCACGCGCACCGGATCGTCGTCGAGGGCGACATAAGGGATATTTTCGCGGCGCAGAAAGCGGCCGATTGATTGCCCGACCCGCCCATAGCCGCAGATCACCACGTGGCCGGACAACTCGCGGCTGGCCGCAGCGAGCATCTCGGCCGAGCTGTGCGGGTGCTGCTGCCGCGCCAGGCGTGTGGCCAGCTTCGGTGCGGCGCGCAAGAGCAGTGGAGTCAGGGCCATCGAGCAGAACGTTGCGGCCAGCAACACCCCGTCGCTATCGGGTGGTAACAAGCGCGTCTGCGCCGCCAGCGTCACCAGGGCAAAGAAGAACTCGCCGCCCTGTGCCAGCGCCAAGCCGCTGCGCCAAGCGCTGGTGTTGTCTGCGCCACGCAGCGTGACCAATAGCGCGACCACGCCGCCTTTGATCAACATCAAGACGAGGGTGAATGCGGCGATTTGCAGGCCGTGGCTGAGGAAGAGATGGAAGTCGATCAGCATCCCCACGCTGACGAAAAACAGCCCGAGGAGAATGTCGCGGAAGGGGCGGATATCCGCCTCGATCTGATGGCGATAATGACTTTCGCCCAGTAGCATGCCGGCCAGAAACGCACCGAGCGCCATCGACAGCCCCAACAGATGGGTCAGCCAGGCGGTCAGCAGAACCAGCACCAACGCCAGCAGTACGAACAACTCCGGCGACCGGGCGGCGGCGACCTCATGGAACAGGCGGGGCAGTATCCACCTACTCGCCAGAAACAGGCCGGCAAACAACAGCACGGCTTTGCCGAGGGTCAGCGCCAGCACTGACAGCCATTTGTCACCCGCGCCATCGGTCAGCGCCGGCAGCAGGGTCAGTAACAGCACCGCCACCAGATCCTGGAGCAACAACACGCCAATCGCGTTCTGGCCGTGGCTGCTCAGTACTTCGCCGAGGCTGCTCAGCTCCTTGGTGACAATGGCTGTCGATGACAGCGCCAAGCCGGTACCGAGCAGTAGGGCGGCCGTCAGCGAAAAATCGAAACCATAGAAAAGCAAAGCCCCCAGCGGCAGGCCGCAGGCGATTACCTGTGCGCTGCCTAAGCCAAACACCACGCTGCGCAGCGCCAGCATGCGCGGCAGGGAAAACTCCAGGCCGAGGGTGAACAGCAAGAACACCACGCCGAGTTCGGCGATGCGCGGCAGGGTCTCGCTATGGCTGACCCAGCCCAGCGCCGCCGGATTGATTAGCACGCCGACAAACAAATAACCCAGTACTGGTGGCAGATTCAGGCGCCGGAACAGCGCAATCACCACCAGCGACGAGGAAAGGATGATCAATAGAGTGGTGGACAAAGAGCATCTCCATAGCGGGTTAACAGGTCGTTGAAAAATTACCTGCGTTGCCGATCCGGCGTTAAAAACGGCCTCAAAATGCTCATTTACAACCCGTAAACTGCGCTTTTTCGGCCGTTTTTGCCTTGTCTCGGCTGCCTCGCCTACATTTTTCAACGGCCTGTTAGCGGCGCGATAATTTATCAGCGAAGCATAGCGACGATGGGTAATTCGTCCGCCATTTGTCACGGCTTGAGCGATGATAAACTGCCAGCCGGATTCTTCTACGAGGCTTATTCCATGCTCCCCGAATGCCAATTGTTCGGCACCCTGGGTTGTCATCTGTGCGAAGTGGCGGAGGCGCTGCTCATGCCCTTTGTCGAAAACGGCTTGCTGGTCGAGTTGGTCGACATCGCCGAATACGAAGAATGGGTCGAGCACTACGGCTTGCGCATTCCGGTTCTACGTCGTTGCGATACTGGTGCCGAGCTCGATTGGCCATTCGATGCCGAGCAGATGGTGAGCTTTCTTCGCTGAAACTTTCTGCACTGAAAAACAGCAGGCAATAAAAAACCCGCCGTGAAGGCGGGTTTTTTGGGGTTTTGGTCGGAGAGACAGGATTCGAACCTGCGACCTTCTCGTCCCGAACGAGACGCGCTACCAAGCTGCGCTACACTCCGAATCGGCGCCAATAATACCGAAAAACTTTTGCAGCACAAGCAGTTATGTAGATTTTTTTGTTCGCTCAAGCCTGTCCGTTTGGCGAAGAATTATTCTAAACAGGGAAGGGCAGGAGCAGGCCCAACGGTCACGAGAGCGGCAGGACGCCGGAGAAAAAACTCGTGACCGTCGGCGCGTTTCTTAGAGCTCTTTGACGGTGCGGACCTGATCTTTGTTGACCCGGGCGCGTTTGCCGTCCAACTGTTCGAATTCGTAGAAGCCAGCCTCTTCGTCGTAGTCCGGCGCATCGACTGTCTGGATCTCGCGGCCGTCATTCAACGTGATCACCGCCGGTGAGGAACAGCCGGCCAGTGCGCCAAGACCAAGCATCAGCGTGAATGCCAGAAAAGTCCGTTGAGTCATCGTTCGTCTCCTTAGCTTGAGCAGGGTGTCTACCGCTCATCTGACGAACATTCGTCACTCAGGTTCCTGCTAATTTCGCCCTTAGCTGGATTTGGAAGCGCCGTGTAGACGCTCCAGGGTATTCAGATTGGCCAGGCGCGGATCGTCCGCGGCGCATTCCACGGCGGTCGCGCCCAGCGCCAGCAGCGCCTCGCGCGGGCTGCGTTCGCCGCGTTGCCAGGCCAGCTCCAGCGAGGCGCCGAGGGCTTTGGGCAAGATGCAGAACAATGGTTGCCATTGCCCTGCTTGGCGCACCATCACCGGTAGATCCGGCCGTTGCGCGGCGCGGCTGCGCAATTGATCGAGCAATTCACGATCGATCAGCGGGCCATCACAGGGCAGCACCAGAACATGGTCATGGCGGGCGGCAGCGAGTCCTGCACGGATACCCGCCAGCGGGCCGGGGAAGCTCTCGTCGTCGTCCTGTACCAGGCGATCGGCGTACGCGCGGTAGCGGTCGGCGTTGCGGTTGCAGGAGATGATCAGGTCGTCCGTCAGGGGTCGTGCCACGGCATGCAAATGAGCAATCAGCGGTTGCCCGCGCCATTCCAGCAAACCCTTGTCGGCACCGCCCATCCGTTGGCCGCGTCCGCCGGCAAGCAACAGTATGGAACAGGCGGGTAGGGTGGGCGGGGCACTCATTTTGGGGCTCCTGAACTGGGCGGGCGGGGCTGTGATATAACACCCGCCTGCCCCTCTCACAACCGGAATAGAGCCATGAGCCACAAGGCCGACGCGGTATTCGTGCCGCTGAATATTGCCGTGCTGACCGTCAGCGACACTCGCTCGCTGGAAACCGACACCTCTGGCCAATTGTTCGTCGACCGGCTCACCGCTGCCGGTCATAACCTGGTCGCGCGTGTGTTACTCAAGGACGACCTGTACAAAATTCGCGCCCAGGTGGCGACGTGGATCGCCGAGGACGAGGTGCAAGTGGTGCTAATCACCGGCGGCACCGGTTTCACCGGGCGCGATAGCACTCCGGAAGCGGTCGCCTGCCTGCTCGACAAACAGGTCGACGGTTTTGGCGAGTTGTTCCGGCAGATTTCGGTACCGGATATCGGTACCTCGACCATCCAGTCGCGCGCCCTGGCCGGCCTGGCCAACGGCACCCTGGTGTGCTGCCTGCCAGGCTCGACCAATGCGTGTCGTACGGGGTGGGACGGTATCCTCGCCGAGCAGCTGGATGCCCGCCATCGGCCGTGCAATTTCGTCACCCATCTCAAAGCGGTAGCGCCCTGCGAGTCGCGCGGATGACTGGCAGCGTTCATCCGGCTCTGATGTCGCTGGAAACTGCACTCGAGCGCCTGCTTGAACTGGCCGAAGCGACACCGATCAGCGAGCGCGAAACCCTGCCGCTGGGCGAAGCGCGCAGCCGGGTCCTGGCGGCCCCGCTGGTGGCTGACTTCGATCTGCCGCCTTGGCCGAACAGCGCGATGGACGGCTACGCCTTGCGCCAAGCCGACTGGCTGGGCGAGCCGCTGGTTGTTAGTCAGCGCATCTTCGCCGGTCAGGCGCCAGAACCGCTGGAAGCGGGCAGCTGCGCAAGAATCTTCACCGGCGCGCCGCTACCGGAAGGTGCCGATTGTGTGGAGATGCAGGAAAACGTCGAAATTCTCGCCGATGGCCGGGTGCGCTTCCTGCAGCCGCTCAAGCCTGGCCAACACGTCCGTCCGCAAGGTCAGGAGACCCGTCAGGGCGAAACCGTGCTGAACGCTGGCACGCGGCTCGGCCCGGTTCAGCTGGGCCTTTGTGCGACCCTTGGCGTAGCTGAGCTGCAGGTTTTGCGTCAGCCGCGGGTGGCGGTGTTGTCGACTGGCGACGAGTTGGTTGAGCCGGGCCAGCCGCTCGGGCCTGGGCAAATCTACAACAGCAACCGCCGCCTGCTATGCAGTTTGCTGGAGCAATTAGGTTGCGAAGTAGTGGATGCCGGTATCCTGCCCGACGACTTGGCGTTGACCCGTACCAAGCTCGGCGAGCTGAGCGCAGTGGACCTGATCCTGTCGACCGGCGGGGTCTCGGTGGGTGAAGCCGATTTCCTCGGGCAGGCATTGCGCGAGGGCGGCGAACTGGCGCTGTGGAAGCTGGCAATCAAGCCCGGCAAGCCGCTGACCTTTGGCCATTACCAAGGCGTGCCGGTGCTCGGCCTACCGGGCAATCCGGCCTCGACCCTGGTGACCTTTGCCCTGTTGGCGCGGCCCTATCTGCTGCGGCGCTTGGGCGTTGCCAAGGTCACGCCGCTGCAATTCCAGGTACCGGCCGGATTCGCGTGGCCCAAGGCGGGTACGCGCCGTGAATTCCTCCGGGCGCGCCTGGAGAATTGCACCGCGGTGCTGTACGCCAATCAGAGTTCCGGCGTGCTGCGTGGCGTGGCCTGGGCCGATGGTTTGGTCGAGATCCGCGAAGGCGCAACGCTGGTGGAAGGGCAGCCGGTCACCTTCATTCCGTTAAGCGAGCTGTTGCTGTAGGCATGGATGCAGCTGCGGAGCCTGGCATCGCGAATGAATTCGCTCCTACACAGATGCTTTGCGGCTCTCGCGGAACTCTCCCGGGGTCATGCCGGTCCAGCTTTTGAAGCTGCGGTGGAACGAGCGTGATTCGGTGAAGCCCAAGTACTGGGCGATGTCCTGGACCGCCAGTTCGCTGCGGATCAGGTAGTGCTCGGCAAGTTCCTGACGCAGTTCATCGAGGATTTCCTGATAGCTGGTGCCGGCCAGTTGCAGATGCCGTTGCAGGGTGCGCACGGTCATGTTGAAGCGTTCGGCGAGCCGTTCCTTGCGCGGTAAACCTTCCTTGAGCAGCAGGCGCAGGGCGTTCTTCACCCGTTGTGGCAGCGGCTCATTGCTGTCCAGTCCAGCCATCAGCGTCAGCGCGTGCTCTTCGAGGGTGCGCAGCAGGTTGGCGTCGGCCTGGCGCAGCGGCAGGTTGAGATATTCCAGCGGTACCAGCAGGGCATTCGACTCCTGGGAAAATTTCACCGGGCAGCCGAACACCGCTTGGTACTCTGCCACCTCGGCCCCGGTTGGCTGCGCGTGCTCGAACCACACCTCTTGCGGCGAGCCGTGCATGTCGGCGATCCAGCGTGCGTAGAGCAGCCAGGAGGACAGTACGTTCTCCACCATATGCCGGCGAATCTCCCCAGGCTGATGGCGACAGGTCCAGATCAGCCGCACATGGTCTGCTTGCGCTTCGATCCGGCTGACGCCCATATCGCCGACCAGTTTTTCGTACGGCACGATGCGGCTCATGGCCTCGCCGAGCGTGGCGCAATTCATGGTGATGTAGCCGAGCACGCTCCAGGAACCGGGCTGCACGAAATGTGCGGCGTGCAGGCCGAACAGCGGGTCGCCGGAGGCGGCGAGCAGATGGCCGAGCAGCTTTTCGTGGGCTTCGCTGGGCAGGCGCTTGCCGTTGTCGGCGAGGTCGGCGCGGCTCAAGCCGGCGGCCGCCAGCGCGGCCTCTTGATCCAGGCCTTGTTGTTCGGCGAGGCGCAGGTATTTCAGCAGTGCGGGAACCGAGGTATAGCCCAATGCGTGCATGGCTTTGTTCTTCTTGTCTGCGATGTCTTGATTGGCGACTTGGCTTGTCTTGATCGGACAGTGACCGAAAACGGCGGCTGGCTAGTATAAGCAGCACAGCCGGTCTCGGATCTGCTGCGCGTCGACGATACCGCGTTGAAAATGGCTTCGGACTGCTCATTTACTATTCGTAAACTCCGCGTCCTCAGCCTTTTTCGCCTTGTCTCGCCTTAGCTCGCATGATCCGAAAACCGCCTCTGAAAATGCACAGGAGAATGCTATGCGGCGCTGGAACGGTTGGGGCGATGAAAGCACGGCGATGGAGTTGCCTGGGCATGGCGCGGCCTTCCTCGCGGCACGTATTGGCAGCGGCCAGGCGTTGCCCGATGCCAGCCTGGACAGTGTGCTGGCGCAGGTTCCCCCATCTCGTCTGGCGTCCCATGCGCTGATCGATAACGGCGCCGAAACGCGCGTGCGACATGCCCGTGGACAGAGCCTGCCGGACTGGCTGGCGATGCGCGAAGGCAATTTCGGCACGTTCCCCGATGGCGTCGCGTTCCCCGAAACCGCAGTGCAGATCCGCCAGTTGCTGGCCTGGGCCGCCGAGCAGGATGTGCTGGTCATCCCCTACGGCGGCGGCACGTCGGTGGCCGGGCATATCAATCCGCAGCGTGGCGCCAAGCCGGTGCTGACGCTGTCGCTGGAGCGCATGAACCGCCTGCTGGATCTCGACGAGCAAAGCCGCCTGGCCACCTTCGGCCCCGGTGCAAGCGGCCCGCAGGTGGAAAGCCAGCTGCGTGCGCGTGGTTACACCCTCGGGCATTTTCCGCAGTCCTGGGAGCTGTCGACCCTCGGCGGCTGGGTCGCCAGTCGTTCCAGTGGTCAGCAATCGCTGCGCTATGGACGTATCGAGCAGCTGTTCGCCGGCGGCACCCTGGAGACGTTCGCCGGCCCGCTGGAGATGCCGACCTTCCCGGCCTCGGCGGCCGGCCCCGATCTGCGTGAAGTGGTGCTCGGCTCGGAAGGGCGCTTCGGGGTGATTTCCGAAGTCAAAGTGCGGGTCAGCCAACTGGCCGAGGACGAGCGTTTCTATGCGGTGTTCCTGCCGTCCTGGTCGCGAGCGCTAGAAGCGATCCGCGAGCTGGCCCAGGCGCGCGTGCCGCTGTCGATGCTGCGCCTGTCGAATGCCATCGAGACGGAAACCCAGTTGGCCCTGGCCGGCCACCCGGGGCAGATCGCGCTGTTGGAGAAGTATTTGGCCCTGCGCGGCGCCGGTGCCGGCAAGTGCATGCTGACCTTTGGCGTCACCGGCAATCGCCTGCAGAACAGCGCATCGCTCAGGCAAGCCAAACGCTTGCTGAAGGGCCATGGCGGAGTGTTCACCGGCACCTTGCTGGGCAAGAAATGGGCAGAAGGGCGCTTTCGCTTTCCGTACCTGCGCGAGACGCTGTGGCAAGCCGGCTATGTGGTCGACACGCTGGAGACCGCGACCGACTGGTGCAACGTCGACAACCTGCTCAACAAGGTCGAGTCCAGCCTGCGCGGCGGCCTCGCCGAGGACGGCGAACAGGTGCACGTGTTCACGCACCTGTCACACGTGTACGGCGAGGGCTCGAGCATCTACACCACCTATGTGTTCCGCCCGGCGGCCAGCTACCAGGCGACCTTCGAACGTTGGCAGCGGCTCAAGCACGCGGCCTCGCAGGTGATCGCCAGCAACCGCGGGACGATCAGCCACCAGCACGGCGTCGGCCGCGATCACGCGCCGTATCTGGCCGCCGAGAAGGGCGCGCAGGGCATGGCGGTGCTCAAGACCCTGGCTGAGCACTTCGACCCCGAAGGCCGGCTCAACCCTGGCGTGTTGCTGCAGGAGTGAACATGCCCGCCTGGAACGCCGCCTGGCGTGAACATGCCCTGCCTGAGCTGGCGGCCCGCGAGTGGGATCTGATCGTCATCGGCGGTGGCATCAGCGGTGCCGGAATTCTTCGTGAGGCGGCGCGCCGCGGCTGGAAATGCCTGCTGATCGAGCAACGCGATTTCGCCTGGGGCACCTCGAGTCGCTCGTCGAAGATGGTCCACGGCGGCCTGCGCTACATCGCCAAAGGCCAATGGCGACTGACTCGCGACTCGGTTCACGAGCGGCAACGCTTGCTCGACGAGGCGCCGGGGCTGGTCGAGCCGTTGAGCTTCGTGATGGCCCACTACCGCGGCGGCTTTCCCGGGCCGAAAGTGCTGGGCGGCCTGCTCGCGCTGTACGACGCCATGGCCGGCAAGCGCAACCATCTGTATTACCCGCTGCAGCAACTGCGCTACCTGGCGCCGGGGCTGAAGGACGAGGCGTTGCGCGGCGGCACGCGCTTCTTCGATGCGGTAACCGACGATGCGCGTCTGGTGCTGCGCGTGCTCGATGAAGCCCGTGGCGATGGCGGCGAAGCCTTGAACGGTTTGAAAGTCATCGAGTTGTTGCGCGCAGACGGACGGGTGAACGGCGTGCTCGCCGAAGACGCCGAGAGCGGCCAGCGCCTGACATTCCGCAGTCGGGTAGTCGCCCAGGCCACTGGCGCCTGGGCCACTCGTTTGGCACATGCGGCCGGTGGCGAGCAGATCCGCCCGCTGCGCGGCAGCCACTTGCTGCTGCCGGGCTGGCGTTTGCCGCTCGCGCATGCCTTCAGCTTTATGCATGCCGAGGATAAGCGCCCGGTCTTCGCCTTTCCCTGGGAAGGCGCCACGGTGCTCGGCACCACCGATCTCGATCACCGCGACAGCCTCGATGAGGACGCGCGGATCAGTGCGGCCGAGGTCGATTATCTGCTGGCCGCCTGTGGCCAGCAGTTTCCCGCTGCGCATATCGGTCGTGCCGATGTGCTGTCGACCTGGGCCGGCGTGCGCCCGGTGGTCGGTGACGGCACGCCGGGGCGCAAGCCGTCGGATGAAAAGCGCGAGCATGCTCTGTGGAGCGAACCGGGCTGCGTGACCTTGGCGGGCGGCAAGCTGACCACCTTCCGCTTGCTCGGCCTGGAAGTGTTGCGCGCCTGTGCGGCGCAGCTTGGACTGACTATCGAGGATCACGGCGCTACGGTGTTCCGTGCTCAGCCGAAGGTCGAGCTGCCTGGCTTGTCGCTGTTCCAGCAGCGCCGCCTGGCGGGGCGGCATGGCCGGCAGTTGCCGCGCCTGGCGGAGCTGTTGGCTGAGCTCGGTCACGCTTGCATCGGTGCCAGCGATACGCTGTGGGCCGAGCTGGCGCTAGCAGCCGAACAGGAACTGGTGCTGCATCTGGATGACTTGCTGCTGCGCCGCACGCGCATCGGGTTGCTCGTGGCGTGCGGCGCCGCAGCGGAATTGCCGGGCATTCGTGCGTTGTGTCAGGGGCGGCTGGGCTGGAGCGATGCACGCTGGGACGAGGAAGAGCGGCGCTATCTGGCGTTGTGGCGAAGCTGCTACAGCCTGCCGGGCAGCTCGTGATGGTGGGTGGCTACCCCGTGGAGCGCCACCCGGTGGAAAACGCTGCGCGGTTTTCCACCCTACGGGTTGATGGGTATCGCGGGCTCGACCCATCCTACGGTTGAGAGTTTCGTAGGCGGGGTTGAGCGCAGCGATACCCATCGACCAAGGCTGTACCGAGACCAATAACAACAAGGACCGCATCTTGAGCGAAGCAAGCTACCTGCTGGCCATCGACAACGGTACCCAGAGTGTCCGCGCGCTGCTGTTCGACCTGGCCGGCAATCTGCTCGGCAAGGGCAAGGTCGAGCTGCAGGCCTATTACTCGACGCAGCCCGGCTGGGCCGAGCAGGACCCGGAGTATTACTGGCAGAGCCTTGGCGAAGCCTGCCGCTTGCTCTGGCAGCAGGTCGACATTGACAAGCGCCTGATCAAGGGCGTGGCGCTGACCACCCAGCGCGGCACCATCATCAACGTCGATGCCGCAGGCCAGCCGTTGCGCCCGGCGATGCTCTGGCTGGATCAGCGCCGTGCCGACGTGCGCGGGCCTATCAAAGGTCTGTGGGGCTGGCTGTTCAAGCTGATCGGCGAGGAGGCGACGGTCGACTATTTCCGCGCCCAGGCCGAGCTCAACTGGATTGCCCAGCACCAGCCGGAGGTGTGGGCCAAGACTGACAAAGTGCTGCTGCTCTCCGGGTTTCTCACCCATCGGTTGACCGGGCGCTTCGTCGATTCGTTGGCCAGTTGCGTGGCCTATCTGCCGTTCGACTACAAGCGCCTGAAGTGGGCGGCGCCACGCGACTGGAAGTGGCAGGCGGTCGCCGCGCGCCGCGATCAGCTGCCCGAACTGGTCAAACCGGGCGAGCAACTCGGAACCATCAGCGCCGCAGCCAGCCGGCATACCGGCATTCCGGAAGGCCTGCCGCTGATTGCTGCCGGTGCCGACAAGGCCTGCGAGGTGCTCGGCGCCGGCGGTGTCGCGCCGAGTACCGCGTGCTTGTCGTACGGCACTACGGCGACCATCAACACCACGCGCCAGACCTACCTGGAAACCACCCCGCTGATCCCACCGTTCCCCGCGGCGATTCCCGACCATTTCAATACCGAAGTGATGATCTATCGCGGCTTCTGGATGGTCAGCTGGTTCAAACAGGAGTTCGGCCTGCGCGAGATGCAGCGCGCCGCAGAGCTGGGCGTCGAGCCCGAAGCGCTGTTCGACGAACTGGTTAACGGTGTGCCGCCCGGCTCGATGGGGCTGATGCTGCAACCCTACTGGTCGCCCGGCATCCGCGAACCGGGCCTGGAGGCCAAGGGCTCGATCATCGGTTTCGGCGACGTGCACACCCGCGCGCACCTCTATCGGGCGATTCTCGAAGGTCTGGCCTATGCGCTGCGCCAGGGCAAGGAACGCATCGAGAAGCGCTCGGGCACCGCGGTCACGTGCTTGCGGGTGTCTGGCGGCGGTTCGCAGAGCGATGCGGCGATGCAGCTCACTGCGGATATTTTCGGTTTGCCCGCCGAGCGCCCGCATACCTATGAAACCTCCGGCCTCGGCGCGGCGATCGCCTGTGCGGTGGGGCTTGGCTTGCACGCCGATTTCCCCGCGGCGATTGCGGCGATGACGCGGGTCGGCAAGGTGTTCCAGCCTGATCCGCAGGCTCGGCAGATCTATCAGCGGTTGTACGTCGAGGTCTATCAGCGCATGTACAAGCAGCTCAAGCCGCTGTACCAGAGCATTCGCGAAATCACCGGCTATCCCCAGTGAGCCGCGTCAAGCCGCGCTAGAACAGCGGGCCGGAGCGGGTGTTCTTGCCCTTGGCCAGACGATCGTAGAGCACCACGTTGACCGTGGCGGCGAGGTTCATGCAGCCGTTGGTGGGGATGTAGACGACGTCCTCGCACCAGTCGCGGATTTCCTGGTCGAGCGAGCCGTCTTCCGCGCCAAAGATGTACAGCGCGCGATCCGGGTGGGTGTATTCCGGCAGCGACCTCGCTCCGTCGACCAGTTCCACGGCGACCGGGACGCAGCCGAGCGGGAGGATTTTGCGCAGATCGTCGATGTTGATCAGCGGAATGTCCTGATGAACCTTCTTGGTGTCGGTGACGAAGTCCTTGGCCCGGTCGTAGCGGGTGCCGGTGTAGAACACCGAGCTGACGCCATAGCAGCCAGCGGCGCGCATGATCGATCCGACATTGGTCGGCGACTTAGGATTACTCAGGCCAATGCAGGCGTAGCGCTTGGTGCTCATTTTTACGGCTCGCGGGAAAAACGCGAGTATACCCGGCTCGTCCGCCTGCTTGGTCAGCGCCGCCCGCCGGCGGCGCTGCGGTCTGCTAGTTGCCTGCGCGGTTAATTGGTTATCTCAAGTTCGGATGACTGAGGCTCTGAGACAAGGCGCCGCGACGAGTCATAGCAGGGCTAGGCGAGGAGCGGTAACGCAGTATCAGGGTCTCAGGCGCCGAAATTGACTAACTGAATTAACCAAACAGGCCACTAGCTCGCTGTCTGGCTAGTAATCGCCCCGTGGACCCGGCGAGCCACTGGTGCTGCTGCCCGTTTTGCTGGAGCCAGTGTCGGGATCGCGGCCCATGCCGGAGCCGCGCTGGCTGTCGTTGATCCGCTCGCCTGCCTGCGGCGCGCCGCGGTTGAGCGTGCCGCTGGAATGATCCTCGTCGATGGTCGAGTCCAGGTTGTCCGCTTGCCGGTCCTTATCGAGCGTCGGGCCGCGCGAAGGCACGGCGCTAGGATTGGCGGGCGAGGGGATGTCGCCTTCTGCCAGCACCGGCCACGCTGCCCCGGCCAACAACCCGCTAAGCGTCAGGGCAAGAAGTCTGCTGCTGTTCATGATGTCGAGCCTCGCAAGATTACGGTTACCCATTGTTTGAGGCATTCGGGCGCACCGGAGGTTCTAGGTAAATCGGGGCGGAGCAGGTGGCAAGCGGCGCATTCCGACCAACGTATGCAGGCAAAGCGGCACGGCGCTGGTCTAGACCTAATCGACGGTTACTTGGCGATTTGTCCGGAGGCTAGTCATGCAGCTCGAAGGTTCCTGCCACTGTGGCGCGGTGGCGTTCAGCTTGACCAGCGCGCAGCCCTATCCCTATCAGCGCTGCTACTGCTCGATCTGCCGCAAGACCCAGGGCGGCGGCGGGTATGCGATCAACCTGGCTGGCGAGGCGCAAAGCCTCAAGGTGCGCGGTCGCAAAGAGATCACCATCTACCACGCGAAGCTGAAGGATCTGGGCGACAAACGTGCCCGTATCAGCCGCGCCGAACGGCATTTCTGCCGGCTGTGCGGCAGTGCGCTGTGGTTGTTCAGCCCGGAATGGCCGGAGCTGATACATCCATTCGCCTCGGCCATCGATACGCCGTTGCCGGTACCGCCGGAGCACACGCACCTGCTCCTCGACTCGAAAGCAGCCTGGGTCGAAGTCGACGCCTCGCCGGGAGACAAACAGTTTCAGGGTTATCCCGAGGAATCCATTGCGCAGTGGCACGAGCGGCTGGGCCTGACTCGCTAATGCTCCGAACCTACTCGGGGTCTGCAGTGGTCTGGCGGAACACCAGCGCCTTGAGGCCACTGTCGGCGTCGATGTCGGCGAATTCCGGCGGGTTGTCCAGGCGCTGTTCGAAACGCAAGCTGGGCGCTTCGCGGGCCATTTCTTCGATGAGAAAGTCGGGGCCGATGGCCGGGTCGTTGACGCAGGCCAGCACCATGCCATCGACGGTGAGCAATTCCGGTAGGCGGCGGAGGATTTTCTGATAGTCCTTGGTCAGCGCGAAGCTGCCTTTCTGGAAGGAGGGCGGGTCGATGATGATCAGCTCGTACGGCCCGCACTTCTTCAGCTTGCCCCAGGACTTGAATAGCTCGTGGCCGAGAAAGCTGACCCGGCTCAGGTCATGCCCGTTGAGGCGGTGATTGTCGCGGCCACGGCTCAGGGCCGCTTTGGCCATGTCCAGATTGACCACCAGCTCGGCGCCGCCGGCGATCGCCGCCACGGAAAAACCGCAGGTGTAGGCGAACAGATTGAGCACCCGTTTGCCGTGCGCCTGGGCCTGCACCCACTGGCGGCCATAGCGCATATCGAGAAACAGGCCGTTGTTCTGCTTCTTGCCCAAGTCCAGCTTGAAGCGCAGACCGTTCTCGCTGACCAGCCATTCGTCCAATGCCTCGCCGGCCAGCACGTCGACGCCGCTGTCCAGCCGATAGCGATGCTGCAGCAGCAAGGCGCGCGCGGCGCTGTGCTGCCAGGCGGGCGATTCGCCGAGTTGTTTGAGCATGTCGGTCAGCGCGGCCAGTTCGTCGTCTTCTGGCTGGCGGAACAGCGACACCAGCAGTACGCCTTGCAACCAGTCGACGGTGACGTGTTCCAGGCCCGGCCAGCGCCGGCCGCGGCCGTGGAACAGGCGCCGCGCTTCATCGGGCGCGCTGCTCAGGGCGGCGAGTGTGTGTTGCTGGAGGATGTCGATGGCGTTGGTGTTCATGGCGTCGGTCACGTGGGGCAATCGCGCATTTTAAGCGGAGCGGAGCGCTCGAGTGTTGGTCGAGTGTGGCAATGCCCTGGCAATCAAGCGGCGCACTGCGCAGACGCGCGGCTTTTAGCGCGTCGCTAAGCGGCAAGCCGAGGCTTGGGGCATTCATCGTCTGGCGGGAACCGCTCGCGCCGCGCGCAGTCGTCCATCTATACCGTTTGATCGAGGTGACCGATGACCTCGTCCACCCGCAAAAAGCCGCCCAGTCTGTTCAAAGCAGAGGACACCTTTCCTTTCGGAGTCTGAGCATGCCTAGCACCGCCAGTTACCTGTTCGTCTTCAAAGACCGCCGCCAAGCCGGCCGTGCGCTGGCTGCCGCGCTACGTCCGGTGTGGCCGGAAAATCCGCTGGTGCTGGCGTTGCCGCGCGGCGGGGTGCCACTCGGTTACGAAATCGCCAGCGCCTTCGATTCGCCGCTGGATGTGCTGATGGTGCGGAAGATTGGTGCCCCCGGGCATGAAGAGTTCGCCATCGGCGCGGTGGTCGATGGAGACGACCCGCAGTGGGTGTGCGACGATCTAGTGCTCGCCCAGTTGAAGCTGCAGCCCGCCTGGTTCGAAGAGCAGAAGCAGCGCCAGTTACACGAAATCAAACGCCGCCGTGCGCTGTATTGCGGCGAGCAGCCGCCCATTCCCGTGCGCGATCGGGCGGTGATTCTGGTCGACGACGGGATCGCCACCGGCAGCACGATGCGGGTGGCGCTCAAGGCATTAGTCAGGCTTGGCCCGCGGCGCTTGATCGTCGCCGTACCCGTGGCGCCGCAGGAAGCCCTGGATGAGTTGCGTCCGCTGGTTGACACACTGATCTGCTTGCTGACCCCCGAACCGTTCCGGGCGGTTGGTATGCATTACGAGGATTTCACCCAAACCACCGACGAAGAAGTCATCGAGTTGCTCGGTAAGGCACGCGCCGCACATCCTCGCTAACCACGTCTGGTAGGAGCGAATTCATTCGCGATGGAGGTACAGGATTTGATAGTAATCGCGGATAAATCCGCTCCTACAGTCTTTGTTATTCTGTTGGTAAGTGGGTCAGTTCGAGTAGCAGAAGTAATTTAATAAATGAAAAGGGAGATGCTGTCAGGAGATATGGGGAAGTAGTTGTGTGAAGTGAAATTCTGTTGCGTGGTGCTATGAAAGTTACTGCTTGTATAAATTCGATCAAGCCTTAAAAAGCGAAAGCCCGCGTCTGCGGGCTTTCGCTTTTTAAGGCTTGCACAACGTCAGCTGCGCTTGGTGCTGCCATGGCCACCTTTTTTACCTGCATCGGAAGAAGCTTTGTCGCGGTTGGTAACTTGCCCGCTGCTACTTTGGCCGCCTTTCTTGCCGGCTTCAGAAGCTTTTTCTCGATCGTTAGCGAAGTTGCCAGGATTGTTGGTAGGCATTTGGTTTCTCCTCTCATGAGTGGAGCAAGGCCGGTTACCGCGCCTTACGATGCATGAGAAGGTTTCGCCGAGTAATGGTTCGATATGTTTGCGCTGGTTTTTAAATTAACTCGACAGTCGGTATTTATTGCCATCGAGATGATATGAGGTGGATGTTGGTTAAATGGCATACGCATGTCTGATTAATATCATTTTGATGTTTTTAAAATAACTATTTATTGAAAGTTAATGCTGAGAACGCTGGCGGATATAAATAAATCAGGGATAGGCCTGTTCCCGCTCGAGGTCGCCGTCCTCGGCGTGGACTTTTACCGTACCGGCGCGACTGCGCATGAAGCGTTCGGTTAGCTCGAGAATCAGCTGCTTGTCCTCCGCTATTTTCGAAGGTCGCGTCGCGCCTTCCTTGCGCAGCTCCCAGCCCGTGGCCGTCGGCTGAACGTGATAGCTGCTCATGAGTCTTTCTCCATCAACCAAGTGATCACCGCGACTGGCCTGTGCCATCGCTGTTAGCCCTATAGAGCCGGAGCGGCGGGGCAGGTTCAGGTTATTCACGGGGTGGATGAAATATTCCTGAATCCCCGGCGCCGCTGCACCGTCCATAGCGCATGACATGGCTTGCAGGAGATGCGCGATGTATTAGGCAAAGGATTCTGACTACGCCAGCACCGGACGCCGGTTATCGTCATCGAGCACGGTAAATCATTGGAGAGTCGCTTGTGTGCGGCGCGCCTGCGGGTTGAACCTCCGCAATCCTTGAACCGAGAAGGTTTGCGTGGATCTGCTCACCGCCCGCCCCGAAGGCCTGTATCGCCCCGTCATGCCACGAGTTCTTTTGGAAGACGCCAGGAATACCCCGCTTTCTGATCGGCAACTCTCCGAATATGCCCCGTCAGGCGTAGCGCTGGGAAGGGATTATTCGTGGGCGACGGTGAAACCGGCGAAGCCAGGAATGTCGTGCAGGGCATTGAGCATCTGCCGTGAATCCAGAGGCCGTTCGAGAATGCCCCGCAGCGGGATCTTGCGAGACTTGGCTGCGCGTTGCAGCGATTTGCGTTGCTGCGCGCTGTAGGCGCCCAGCAGTAGCAAATGTTTGGCGTTTGCCTGGGTATGCAGGATTTCCAGATTCAGCAGGTCATTGAACGGATCATCAGCCTGGCGCAGAAATGCGACATCGAAGTGCAAGTCGTGCAGGGCAGCGGCTTGCTGCGCCTGTTGCACGCTGCAGCAGGGGTGGATGGAAAAGATCCCCAGCGCGTTAGCCGATAATTGGGCGTCGTGGTTGGCAAACACGTTTTCTTCGACGATCAGCAATCTCATTGGATCTCCCAACGACAAATACGGCAGCTGGCTTCAGCAGGCGAGACAGTTCCGTGAGCGCAGCGGCGCTTACCAGTCCTGCGTTGCGAAGTGGGCGATGCCAGGAATCCGCTGCAGGCTGTCGAGCATCTGTTGCTGGTTCAGCGGCAGATCGATGATCGCCAGCAGTGGCAGCTTGCGGGCGATGGCGGCGCGCATCAGGGTCTTGCGTTGGGCCGCGCTGTAGCTGCCCATCAGCGCCACATGATCGGCCCGAGCCTTGTGATAGAGGGCTTCGAGGTTGCGCAGGTCGCTGAACAGGTCGTGGTCCTGACGCACCAGGGCCAAGTCATAGCCCAGGCTGCTGTGCGCCACCTGGCGTTGCGCGTCTTCGACCGTGTCGCAGAGCTGAATGGAAAAGATGCCCAGCTCGTTGGCCTTGACCTCGGCGTCGTAGCCGGCGAACGGGCTGCTTTCAACGATCAGGAGTTTCATGTCGTCACCTCCGGGTGTTAGGCGGCGTTCCGGCGGCGAAAGGCGCGCGGAACCCTTGGAGGTAACTGTCGACGAAGCGGCCCCTACCGGCTGTAGGGGGATTCCGAGATGCGTGTAGGAATTTTCCGAAGCCGCTGTGTCAGCGGCTCAATAACGAAACGGCGCCCGCGCCACCGAATAACCCGGCGCTGATGCGGTTGAACCACACCTGGCCCTTGCCGGTGCGCAAGAAGCGCGCGGCGCCTTGGGCGCTGAGGCCGTAGAACAGCTTGCAGAGCAGATCGAGCACCACCCAGCTGACGATCAGCACCAACAGTTGGCCGAGCAGGGGGCGCTCGGCGCTGAGGAACTGCGGCAAGAAGGCGGCGAAGAACAGGATGTCCTTGGGGTTGCTGGCGCCCAGGCCGAAGGCCTTCCAGAACATATTGCGAAAGCTTGGGTTGACCGGTTGTTCGTCCGCTTCAACCGGTTGCGCCGCGCGCCGCGACTCCATCCAGCTTTGCCAGGCGAGGTAGAACAGGTACAGGGCGCCGATGAGTTTCAGTACGCCGAAGAGCTGTTCCGACGCCAGCAACAAGGCGCCCAACCCCAACGCGGAAGCGCTGAGCAGGCACAGCGAGGCGGAGACCCCACCGAGAAAGCTCGGCAGCGAGCGGCGCAGGCCGTAATTGAGGGTATTGCTGATCATCAGCAGCGACAGTGGTCCGGGAATCAGGATCACGATCAACGCCGCACTGCAGAACAGCAGCCAGGTTTCCAGACTCATCGCATGTCCCTCCAGAAGTGCGAAAGCCCCGGCGCATGAGCGCCGGGGCCGGGTTAGCAGACATCACCTTAGAAGCAGTTTCCGTTCACCGCAGCCGGCGCTGGTATGCAGCGCGACCGAGGCGAGCGAAGCCGCCTTACAGAAAAATGAACTTGGCGATGAAGATCGCGCACAGTGCATACAGGCTGGTGGAGATGTCCTTGTGCTTGCCGGTAAACAGCTTCATTACCACATAGGTGATAAAGCCCATCGCGATACCGTCGGCGACCGAGAAGGTCAGCGGCATCATGATCACGGTGACGATCGCCGGAATGGTTTCGGTGTGCTCATCCCAGTCGATATGCGCCATACCGCCCATCATCAGCATCGCCACGTAAATCAGCGCGCCGGCGGTGGCGTAGGCGGGAATCATCCCGGCCAGCGGGGCGAAGAACATCGCCAACACAAACAGCACGCCAACGGTGACGGCAGTCAGGCCGGTGCGCCCACCGGCAGCGACGCCCGCGGCACTTTCTACATAGCTGGTCACCGGTGGTACGCCGAGCACACCGCCGAGCACGCTGGAGGCGCTGTCGGCTTTCATGGCTTTCGACAGGTTTTCGATGCGTCCGTCTTCCTTCACCAAATGTGCGCGCTGGGCCACGCCCATCAGGGTGCCGGCGGTGTCGAACATGTGCACGAAGAGGAAGGCCAGGATCACGCTGATCATGGTCACGTTGAACGCGCCGGTGATGTCCATCGCCATAAAGGTCGGCGCCAGGCTCGGCGGCATGGAGAACACGCCGCCGAACTTGACCAGGCCAAGGCCGACGCCGATCAGGGTGACGGTGAGGATGCTGATCAGGATGCCGCCGAATATGCGGCGGTATTCGAGCACGGCGATCATCAGGAAGCAGATCGCCGCCAGCAGCGGGCCGGGGGAGGTCAGGTCGCCGATATGCAGCAAAGTCGCCGGGTGCGCGACCACGATGCCGGCGGTCTTCAGGCCGATCAGCCCGAGGAACAATCCGACCCCCGCGCCCATGGCGAAGCGCAGGCTGCTAGGAATGCTGTTGAGTAGCCACTCACGGATCCGCGAGAAGGTCAGCACCATGAACATCACGCCGGAGATGAACACCGCGCCGAGGGCGATTTCCCAGCTGTAGTTCATGGTCTTGACCACGGTGTAGGTGAAGAACGCGTTGAGGCCCATGCCCGGCGCCAGGCCTACCGGCCAGTTGGCGTACAGGCCCATCAGGAAGCAGCCCAGCGCAGCGGCCAGGCAGGTGGCGACGAACGCCGCGCCGTGGTCGATACCAGCGTCCGCCATGATGTTCGGGTTGACGAAGATGATGTAGGCCATGGTGATAAAGGTTGTCAGACCGGCGGCCAGCTCGGTTTTGACAGTGGTGCCATGCAGGCTCAGTTTGAACAGACGTTCCAGCAGACCGGTTCCGGCTGGGCGCGCGAGATGGATACTTTGTTGTTCTTGTTTGGTGCTTTCCACAGCGGGTACTCCTCATCTTTTATTGTGTTCACCCAGAACCGAGGCGCGAGAGACCTGTGCGTTCTGTGAGGCAGGTGGTGTGAGTGGTACACGTCTGAAAGGTTTTATTGACCTGAAAGTCAGAAAGTGCACGAGCGCGATTATGCTTTTGTGTACAAAAAAAGCAAATATTGTTTCTTTCGTTGCATGCATCGAACGAAAAGATTGTTGCCTGTTATTTGTGCGGGTCGTTCGCAACAATTTCGCGGGTCATGGATTCGTAAAAATCATTTAAAAAACATATAGATAGGTGTGTTTATGCGATTTTAGCTGGACCGTACCAAGCTCGATCGAAGAAGCAGGGAAGAAGCAATTGAGCGCCGAAACTTCGACCGGGTGCACTATCAACTCGCGGCGTAGGAAGGAAATGTGCTGAGGAAGTCCAAGACTTTTCCCGGCCATGCATGGTTATGCAGATATTTCCCACGCTGTAGCGCCGGACTGTATAAAGTTGATCAGATAGAAGGGCAGGTTAAATTGTGTACAATGCCGGAGCCTGTCCTCCTGCTTTCCCGTCATTTCCACTTGCCAGCAAGCGGGGTGAAAGCAGTAGAGTTTCGCTATACCGCCGACCTCTTTGACGCGAGCCCCGATGAACGAAGAATTGCAGCCCCTCAAGAAGCAGCCGCGCGCCGGCAAGACCAGTCGCAGCGGGACTCAGGATGATGTCGTTTACGCCCATATCTTCGATGCCATCCTCGAACAGCGCCTGGCCCCCGGTACGCGCTTGAGCGAAGAGGCCCTGGGCGAAATTTTTGGGGTCAGCCGGACCATCATTCGCCGCGCCCTGTCGCGCCTGGCCCATGAAGGCGTGGTGCTGCTGCGGCCGAACCGTGGTGCGGTAGTGGCCAGCCCCAGCGTCGATGAAGCCCGACAGATTTTCTACGCACGGCGCATGGTCGAGCGCGCCATCACCGAGTTGGCGGTCGAGCACGCTACCACCGAGCAGATTGCCGAACTGCGCCAGATGGTCGAGGACGAACAGACCAGCTTCTCGCGCGGTGATCGCGGCGCGGGTATTCGCCTGTCGGGCGAGTTCCATCTGAAGCTCGCCGAAGCGGCGAAGAACACTCCCCTGATCAGCTTCCAGCGCAGCCTGGTCTCGCAGACCTCGCTGATCATCGCCCAGTATGAAAGCGGCGGCCGCTCGCACTGTTCATACGACGAGCACAACGAATTGCTGGATGCCATCCAGGCGCGCGATGTGACCAAGGCGGTGAGCCTGATGATGCATCACATGGATCACATCGACAGCAAGCTCAACCTCGATGAGGAAAGCGCTTCGGATGATCTGCATGCGGTGTTCTCGCACCTCATGCACACCAAGAAGAAACCCGGCCGCGCCACCACCAATCGCTGAGTAGCAGGTCGTTGAAAAACGTAGCGAGCGAAGGCTAGACAAGGCGCAACGACCAACGGGAGTAACAGCCGCAGGCTGGCCCGAAGGGTGAGCGCCAGTGAGTAAATTAGGCGAAAAAGCGCAGTTTACGAGTGGTAAATGAGCATTTGATTCGCTCCGCTCACCCACTTTGGGGCCGCGCTAAAGCGCGTTCAGCCTTCGGCTGTGAGCCTGATTTCAACGCGGTATAGCCGAGCGCAGTAGTTTTCAAAGGTCTGCTAGCGATACCAGCACGAAGCCCCGTCAATGCGGGGCTTCGTCGTTTTTGCGCATCAGGTCCAATCGCGATCGGGTCGGCGACTTGTGTCGTCTAGCGTTCCGAAAGCTGGGCTGATTGCTCCGGGTCGCCGCGTGGCGCCAATCGGCACCCGGTCCGGCAGCGGTTCGCCGGGTATCTCGCTGCGATCCGCCGGGCCGTGCAGCAGCAAGGCGGCGCTGGCATTACAGCTACGCCTGAGCATCTGCAATCTGAGTCGCGCTGGATGATTCATACGTCGCTCCAGAGGTCAGAACAGGCGCACCGCCCCGGTTTTCAGACGTCAGTCTGATGGCAAATAGCCTAGCCGCTGTCGATTCTCTCGCTGGAAAAACGGACGACAGGCTTGCCTGGTCGGGCGCTGGACCAGCGGGAGTCGGCTGCAAGGCAAACAAAAGGCTATGTCCCAATTACGTGTTGAGGCGTGCAGGCCCGCTAGGTGATGCCTGAGACGATGATTCGTAGGGTGGGTTAGCGTAGGCGTAACCCTCCGACCGACCGTCAGGCCGGCAATGGCAATGCCTTGTGGCATCGATGGTGGGTTACGCCGCTACGCGGCTAACCCACCCTACGGAAACACCGAGTTTCGGCAGTCATTCGCGCCACCAACACGCAACCGTGATAGAGCCAAACAAAAGTCCTGCGAGTGCAGGACTTTGGTGGGCGGTCAGACGTGACGCGGTATGTGCGCCGAATTTTCGTCCGGCCGGAGGTCTACCAGGATTACCTCCGAGCTGCCTACATAGACGCAGGCCTTGCGCGAATTAATCCAGCGATTCGTCGTCGCGGATCAGTACGTAGCTGCGGCCGTCGGCGTCTTCGTCGAAGTCGTAGACGAAGTACATCACCACCTCGCCGCTCCCCGGCATGGTCGCTACGAAGTCGCCGGGCTCGGCTTCGAAGTAGCCGCTGGTAGCCGGCTTGGCTTCGCACTCGATGCGCGCGGTGACGAACAGCTCCGGGGCGCTGTCGCTGTAGAACTCGCTACGTTCGTGCTCATCCCAATCGGCAGGCGCTTCGAAGGTTCCGGTGAAAACAATCTTGGCGTCGCCAAGGTCCATCTCTTCGCCATCTGGATCGTTTTCGTCAGGACGGTAGAGCGTGCAGTTTTGCGCGTCCTGGTGATTGAGGACGGTATTGCGGGCGGCGAGGCGTTGCTGAGGGTCGACGGGAGGCATGGCGGGGATTCCGTGATCGGTGAGGCGGGTATTATCCACCGATTGCCGCCGCTGGGCGTAGCCGAAGGTCGAGAGTTGGGGGATTTGCGGTGGGGAGGGGATGGAGACCGGGAGGATGGGTGTTTGCGCGTTTGCCCTCTCCCCCAACCCTCTCCCATGAATGGGAGAGGGAGTAGTTTGTGGCGGGGCTGATCGGGTGGCGGAGCGGAGATCAGTGGCCAATCGTCACCCCTCGCCCGTTTACGGGAGAGGGGCCGGGGGAGAGGGCGCGTGCAATGCAGGTACCCGCATGAACAGAACAAAGCCTGGGCGGGTTAATCGCGGCTATGCACACGGCGGCCGGCGGCGAAGGTTTCTTTCACCGCGCGATCGTCACCCAGAATGGTCAGGGCGAAGAGTTTCTCTTCCAGGCTCTTGGCCTGCTGCATGCGGTAGCTGATCAGCGGCGTGGCGTTGTAGTCGAGGACCACGAAGTCGGCGTCCTTGCCAGTCGCGAAGTTGCCGATCTGATGATCCAGATACAGCGCGCGCGCGCCGCCAAGCGTCGCCAGGTACAGCGACTTGAACGGGTCGAGCTTCTTGCCCTGCAACTGCATGACCTTGTACGCCTCGTTCAGCGACTGCAGCTGCGAGAAGCTGGTGCCGGCGCCGACATCGGTGCCCAGGCCGACGCGCACGCCGTGCTGTTCCAGCTTCTCCAGATCGAACAGGCCGCTGCCGAGGAACAGGTTGGAAGTCGGACAGAACGCCACCGCCGAGCCGGTTTCGGCCAGGCGCTGGCACTCGGCGTCGCACAGGTGCACGCCATGGGCGAACACCGCGCGCGGGCCGATCAGCTGGTAATGGTCGTAGACATCCAGATAACCACTGCGCTTGGGGAACAGCTCTTTCACCCACTCGATCTCCGCGCGGTTCTCGGAGAGATGGGTGTGCATGTACAGGTCCGGGAACTCGGCGAATAGTCGACCGGCCAGGGCCAATTGCTCGGGCGTGCTGGTCGGCGCGAAGCGCGGGGTCACCGCATAGTGCAGGCGACCCTTGCCGTGCCAGCGTTCGATCAGTTCCTTGCTATCGGCATAGCTGGATTCCGGAGTGTCGGTCAGGTAGTCCGGGGCATTGCGATCCATCATCACCTTGCCGGCGATCATCCGCAGGTCGAGCGCTTCGGCGGCCTCGAAGAAGGCGTCCACCGATTGTTTGTGCACGCTGCCGAACACCAGGGCGGTGGTGGTGCCATTGCGCAGCAGTTCCTTGAGGAAGATCCCGGCCACATCGGCGGCATGCGCCTTGTCGGCGAACTGCTGCTCGGTGGGGAAGGTGTAGGTGTTCAGCCAGTCGAGCAGCTGCTCGCCGTAGGAGGCGATCATGCCGGTTTGCGGGTAATGGATATGGGTGTCGATGAAACCAGGGGTGATCAGCGCGTCGCGGTATTCCTGGACGTCGATACCCTGGAGTTTCGGCAGTAGCTGGTCAGCCGGGCCGACCTCGATGACGCGACCATTCTCCACGATCAGCACGCCGTCTTCGAAATACTCATAGGACTGTTCGATACCGACTTCGGCGGGGTCGGCAAGGCTATGCAGGATGGCGGCGCGGTAGGCAGTTACGTGGCTGGTCATGGTTATCTCGGTCGTGACGGTGCCGCTCTAGCGGGCAAGAGGGCGCGGGTTAGGGGAGTTCAAACGGGTGAAATTGATGGGTATCGCTGCGCGGTCTGAGCGATGCGACTCCCATCGCTCAGGTGATTCAGGTCTGCTCGCGGCGTGAGGTTGGCATTAACTTGGCAACGCTCGATGCGCCTTTCTTCACCTCTTGGCCGAAGCTGGCGTTGTAGGTGGCGATCACCTCGCCGGCGATGGACACGGCGATTTCCATCGGCAGCTTGCCCTTCACCTCGGCGATGCCCATCGGACAGCGCATGCGTTGCACGACGTCCGCCGCGAAGCCGCGCTCGTGCAGGCGGTGTTCGAATTTGACGCGCTTGGTGCGCGAGCCGATTAGGCCGTAGTAGGCGAAATCATTACGTTTGAGGATCGCGGCGCTGAGTTCCAGATCGAGCTGATGGTTGTGGGTCATGACGATGAAGTAGCTGCCGGCCGGCATGTTCTCGACTTCATCGACCACTTCTTCGTTGACCACTTTGTCGACGCCGACGGGTAGCTGTTCGGGGAACTCATTCTCCCGCGAGTCGATCCAGCGCACCTTGCACGGCAGGCTGGCGAGCAACGGCACCAGGGCGCGACCGACATGGCCGGCGCCGAATACGGCGATTTGCGCTTGTGGCTGGCCCATCGGCTCGAACAGCAGCACGGTGGCGCCGCCGCAGCATTGACCGAGGCTGGCGCCGAGGCTGAAGCGTTCCAGGCGCGTCTCCTGGCTGCGGCTTTCGAGCATCTCGCGAGCCATGGCCATCGCCTTGTATTCCAGATGACCGCCGCCGATGGTTTCGTAGATGCGCTCGGCGCTGACCACCATCTTCGAGCCGGCATTGCGCGGCGTGGAGCCGCGCTCTTCGATGATGGTCACCAGCACGCAGGGTTCGCCGCGTTGTTGCAGATCGGCGAGGGCACTGATCCAGCTCATTTGCTCAGCCTCCAGGTCGGCGACAACTGGCGCGGTCGCGACAGGCGCCAGTTGCTCAGCGACGGCTCCAGCAGCGGTATCACGATGGGTTCCGCTGGTGGGTTCTTGGGTTCGGTGTGCTTTCTCATTGTTGTGCACCGGGTAGATTGTCTTCGTGGGCGGGGACGGTGGAAAACGCTTCGCGGTTTTCCACCCTACGAATCTGCCGTACCCATGAGGGGGTTATCCGTAGGGTGGATGTCGCGCAGCACATCCACCATTCCGCGTCAGACCACTTCCGCTTCGGCGGCGACCGCTTGCGTGGCCGTTTGCCGCTGCAACTTGCGCATCTGCTCGACACCCCACAACACCCGCTCCGGGGTGGCCGGCGCGTCGATTTTGGGTTGCACGCGGTAGTCGGCGAGGCTGGCCACCGCATCCTTGAGCGCGCACCAGGCGGCGATGCCGAGCATGAACGGCGGCTCGCCGACCGCTTTGGAATGGAACACCGTGTCTTCCGGGTTTTTGCGGTTTTCCACCAGTTTCACGCGCAGGTCGATCGGCATGTCGGCGATGGCCGGAATCTTGTAGCTCGCCGGGCCGTTGGTCATCAGCTTGCCCTTGGCGTTCCACACCAGTTCCTCGGTGGTCAGCCAGCCCATGCCCTGGACGAACGCGCCTTCCACCTGGCCGATGTCGATGGCCGGGTTCAGCGAGTCGCCGACGTCATGGAGGATGTCGCCGCGCAGCATCTTGTACTCGCCGGTCAACGTGTCGACGATCACCTCGACGCAGGCCACGCCATAGGCGAAGTAGTAGAACGGTCGGCCGGCGGCCTTGTCGCGGTCGTAATGGATTTTCGGGGTGCGGTAGAAGCCGGTCGAAGACAGCGAAATCTGCCCGAAGTAGGCCTTCTGCACCACTTCTTCGAAGGATAGGAACAGGTCGCGCACGCGCACTTGGCCGTTGCGGAACTCGACGTCCTCCGGAGTCACCTTGTGTTCGCGCACCAGGAAATCGACCAGGCGCTGCTTGATGATCTCGGCGGCGTTTTTGGCGGCCATGCCGTTCAAGTCGGTACCACTGGAAGCCGCGGTCGGCGAGGTGTTGGGCACCTTGTCGGTGTTGGTCGCGGTGATCTGGATGCGCGCGATATCGACGCTGAACACCTGCGCGACGATCTGCGCGACCTTGGTGTTGAGGCCCTGGCCCATTTCGGTGCCACCGTGGTTGAGGTGGATGCTGCCGTCGGTGTAGATGTGGATCAGCGCGCCGGCCTGGTTGAGGAAGGTGGCGGTGAAGCTGATGCCGAATTTCACCGGGGTCAGCGCCAGGCCTTTTTTCAGCACCGGGCTTGTTTGGTTAAAGGCGACGATCTCGCGGCGGCGCTGGGCGTAGTCACTGCTGGCCTCCAGCTCGGCGGTCATCTCGTGGATGACGTTGTGCTCGACCGTCTGGTGATAGTGGGTGACGTTGCGCTCGTGCTTGCCGTAATAGTTGAGCTTGCGCACCTCTAGCGGATCTTTGCCGAGCTGGCGGGCAATCGCATCCATGATCTCCTCGATGGCGACCATCCCTTGCGGGCCGCCGAAACCGCGGTAGGCGGTGTTCGACGCGGTGTTGGTCTTGCAGCGATGACCGTTGATGGTGGCGTTGCCGAGGAAATAGGCGTTGTCCGAGTGGAACATCGCGCGGTCGACGATCGAGCCGGACAGGTCCGGCGAATAACCGCAATTGCCAGCCAGGTCGATCTCGATGCCATGTAGCAGGCCGTCGTCATCGAAGCCGACGTCGTACTCGACATAGAAGGGGTGGCGCTTGCCGGTGATGGTCATGTCTTCCATGCGCGGCAGACGCATCTTGGTTGGCCGACCGGTGAGGTGCGCGATCACCGCGCACAGGCAGGCCGGGCCGGCGGCCTGGGTTTCCTTGCCGCCGAACCCGCCACCCATGCGGCGCATGTCGATGACGATCTTGTGCATCGATACGCCGAGCACTTCGGCGACCAGCTTCTGCACTTCGGTGGCGTTCTGCGTCGAGGTGTAGACCAGCATGCCGCCGTCTTCGGTAGGCATCACCGAGGAGATCTGCGTTTCCAGGTAGAAGTGTTCCTGGCCGCCGATGTGCAGGTTGCCCTGCAGGCGATTCTTCGCCGAGGCCAGGTTGGTTTTCGAGTCGCCGATCTTGTGCTGATGGCTGTCGAGGACGAAGTGCTTATTGCGCAGCGCTTCGACCACATCGAGCACTGGTGGCAGGTCTTCATATTCGATGATCGCCGCCATGGCCGCCTTGCGTGCGGTTTCCAGGCTGTCGGCGCCTACCGCCAGAACCACCTGGCCGACGTACTCGACCTTGCCGTCGGCGAGCAGCGGATCACCGGCGACGACCGGACCGATATCCAGCTGGCCGGGCACATCGTCCTTGGTGATGGCGATGGCCACGCCGGGGAACTGATAGCAGGGCGCGGTATCGATCCTGATGATGCGGGCATGCGCACGGTCGGACATGCGCGCATACACATGTAGCTGGTTGGGGAATTCCAGGCGGTCGTCGACGTACACCGCCTCGCCGGACACGTGTTTGTCGGCGCTCTCGTGCTTGACGCTACGGCCGACGCCGGTGGTCATGTCGGCGCGGAACAGCGCGGCCAGTTCTTCCTGGGATTTGTAAACGTGATGGTTAGACATATGCGGTCACCCGGGTTTCGACTTCAGGGCTCTGTTGTTCGAGGAAGAACTTGCGCAGCAGGTTCTGCGCGGTCAGCAGGCGGTATTCCTTGCTGGCGCGGAAGTCGCTGAGCGGGGTGAAGTCCTGGGCCAGCGCTGCGCAGGCCCGTTCGATGCTGCCCGGGTACCAGGCGGCGCCGACCAGCGCCGCTTCGCAGGCCGCGGCGCGCTTGGGAGTCGCCGCCATGCCGCCAAAGGCGATGCGCGCTACGCGCACGGTGCCGGCTTCGATCACCAGGCTGAAGGCGGCGCATACCGCGGAGATGTCGTCGTCCAGGCGCTTGGAAACCTTGTAGGCGCGGAAGGTCTGGTTGGCGGCGGCGCGCGGCACCAGGATCTTCTCGATGAACTCGCCTTCCTGGCGGGCGGTGACCTTGTAGTCGACGAAGTAGTCCTGCAGCAGCAGGCAGCGGCTGTCGCTGCCGCGACGCAGCACAATCTCGGCGCCGAGGGCGATCAGCAGCGGTGGGGCGTCACCGATCGGCGAGGCATTGCCGATGTTACCGCCGAGGGTGCCCTGGTTGCGGATCTGCAGCGAGGCAAAACGATGCAGCAGCTCGCCGAAGTCGGGGTATTCGCTGGCCAGCGCTTCGAAACAGTCGGACAGCGGGGTGGCCGCGCCGATCTCGATGTGGCTGGCGGTGACGTCGACGCGCTTCATTTCCTCGACGTGGCCGACGTAGATCATCACCGGCAGTTCGCGGTGGAACTGGGTGACCTCCAGGGCCAGATCGGTGCCGCCGGCAAGCAGACGCGCTTGTGGATTGGCGGCATACAGGTCGGCCAGGTCGGCGACAGTCAATGGCAGCAGACAACGCTTGTCGCCGCTGTTCAGCTCGGCGGTTTCCTGCGGGGCGATGGCTTTGAGTTGGGCGATGGTTTGCGCTTCGCTGGCGTCGAACTGGTCTGGCTGTTTCTGGCAGCAGGCCTGTTCGGCGGCGTCGATGATCGGCCGATAGCCGGTGCAGCGACACAGGTTGCCAGCCAGGGCTTCCATGGTTTCGGCCTTGTCGTAGCCGTGGGAGCTTTTCTGCAACGCGAACAGGCTCATGACGAAACCGGGGGTGCAGAAGCCGCACTGCGAGCCGTGGCAGTCGACCATGGCCTGTTGCACGCTGTGCAGCTGGCCTTGGTGCTTGAGGTCTTCGACGGTGATCAGCTGCTTGCCGTGCAGCGAGGAAACGAACGTCAGGCAGGAGTTGAGGGTGCGATAGCGGATGCTCTCGCCGGTCGGTGTTGCGACCAGTTCGCCGACCACTACGGTGCAGGCACCGCAGTCGCCCGAGGCGCAGCCTTCTTTGGTACCGGATTTGCCGACGTGCTCACGCAGGTAATTGAGCACGGTGACATTGGGATCGAGCGCATGCTCACTGCGCAGCTCTCGATTGAGTAAAAACTGGATCAAGGAAGACCTCCAGGCACTTTATTGTTTTTTACGAGGGCTCGTATAAAAGCCAATTTAGAGATTTCTGACTTTTGGGTCAACAAATAATTGACTCTTTGGTCAGGCGACTCTCATGCCTTGAGGTTATGAGGCCTGGCCCATCACGATGCATGCTTTAAGCCTAGCGCTAGAGCGCCTGCACGGCACCCTGAGCAAGGGTTATGGCCGTTGAGTAGCGGCACCGTTCTGATGCCCGGTTGGCTTCAGCGATTGATTGTCGGGGCAGCTAGAGCAGTGCGGATGGCTCGATCGCCGGGGTCGACGGGACGGCCAATGGTGTAGCGGGTTGCGTCTGGATGCGCAGCGGACTGGTGATCCACCAACTGGGCAGCAGGCGCTGCACCTCAGGCTGGTTGAAGCGCGAGTCGAGCAGGTAGACCACGCCGCTATCCTCGGTGGTGCGGATTACCCGACCGGCGGCCTGGACGACTTTCTGCAGGCCGGGAAACAGGTAGGCGTAATCGAAGCCGTTGCCGAACATCGCCTGCATGCGCGCTTTCACTTCCTCGTTGATCGGGTTGATCTGCGGCAGGCCCAGGGTGGCGATAAACGCGCCGATCAAGCGTTGCCCCGGCAAGTCGATGCCTTCGCCAAACGCGCCGCCGAGCACGGCGAAGCCGATTCCTTGCGACGTCTCGGTAAAGCGGGCAAGAAACAGACTGCGGTCGATCTCATTCATGCTGCGTGATTGCGCCCACACCGGAATGTGCGGATGCGCGGCGCTGAAGCATTCGAGCACCTGTTGCAGATACGCGTAGCTGCTGAAGAAGGCCAGATAGTTGCCCGGCTGCGCGGCGAACTGGCAGGCCATCAAGTTGGCGATGGGCGTCAGGCTCGCAGCCCGGTGCTGGTAGCGGGTGGACAGGTTGCTGATGGTGCGGACTTCGAGCTGCTCGGCGCGAAACGGTGATTCGACCTCCAGCCATTGCGTGGCCGCGGGCAAGCCGAGCAGGTCGGCGTAATAGTTGGCCGGGCTGAGCGTCGCGGAAAACAGCGTGGTGCTGTGCGCCGCCTGGAAGCGCGGGGCGAGAAAGGGCGCCGGCACGATATTGCGCAGACACAGGGTCGACAGTGTGCGCCGACCGTCCGCGTCCAGGCTGATATCGAACAGCGAGTGTGACCCGTACGCCTCGGCGAGGCGGCAGAACAGCATGGCGTCGAAATAGAAGCGCAGCAGCCCGGCCTCGTTGCCGCTCGGTTGGTCGGACAGATGATCGGTGATCGCGGTCACCGCCTTCTGCAGGGCGGCGATGAACAGATCCGGCAGCGCCGGGTAAATCACATAGGGCTCCTGCTGATTGGCATGCAGCTGGTTCCAATGCCGGCCGACCCGTTCCAGCACGCCCTTGAGCACCGGCGGCGCGACTTTGCGCAGGATATTGAATTGGCTTTGATCGAGCTCCGCGGTGTACATGCCGCGCGCCCTTTCGATCAGGTTGTGCGCCTCGTCGACCAGCAGGGTGACGCGCCAGCCATTCAGCTGGGTGAGGCCGTAGAGCAGGGCGCTCATGTCGAAGTAATAGTTGTAATCGCCGACCACCACGTCCGCCCAGCGGCACAGCTCCTGGCTCAAGTAATACGGACAGACCTGATGGGCCAGCGCCACTTCGCGCACCGCGCTCTGGGTCAGCCAGCGGCGCTCGAGGGCGGCCTTGCGCGCGGCCGGCAGGCGGTCGTAGAAGCCCTTGGCGAGCGGGCAGGAGTCACCGTGGCAGGCTTTGTCCGGATGCTCGCAGGCCTTGTCGCGGGCGACATGCTCGAGCACCCGCAGCGGCATGTCCGGCTCTTGGCTGCGCAGCGCGCCGAGGGCGTCCAGGGCCAGGCCGCGCCCCGGCGTCTTGGCGGTGAGAAAGAACAGACGATCCAGACCCTGGGCAGCAAATGCCTTGAGTTGCGGGAATAGTGTGGCGAGCGTCTTGCCGATGCCGGTGGTCGCCTGAGTCATCAGCGTGGTGCCGTCGCGCGCGGCGCGATAGACGGCTTCGGCCAGTTGGCGCTGGCCTTTGCGGAAGCTCGGATAAGGGAAGCGCAGGCGTTCCAAACTGTGATCGCGCTCGCCGCGATGAGCGCTTTCTTGTTCGGCCCAGGCGATGAACCGGCTGCACTGCAACTCGAAGAAGCCGCGCAGTTCCTCGGCGGAAAAACGTTCGCGGAGCACCGTTTCCTTCTGGGAAATCACGTTGAAATACACCACCGCCAGGTCGATTTCCGCCAGCTCGCGTTCGGCGCAGAGCAGCCAGCCGTACACCTTGGCCTGCGCCCAGTGCAGTAGGCGATGGTTTTGCGGAATGCGCGTCACGTCGCCGCGATGGGTCTTGATCTCTTCGAGCAGGTTGAGCGCCGGGTCGTAGCCATCGGCCCGGCCGCTGACCGTGAGGCCCGGATACTCACCGCGCAGCGGCAACTCGGCGATATATCCAGCGCCGCGTCGGCTGACCACCGTGGCATGTCCGGCCATGCCTTCTTGGGCGGTCGGCGCCGGGGTGAAGCGCAGGTCGAGGTCACCCTCCTTGGCGGTGAACTCGCACAGCGCTCGTACCGCGACGGCGTAAGTCATGCCTCGGTACTCTCGACTTGCCATTGCACGTAGCAGACATCCACCGGCATCTGGTGCTCGGCGCAGAACGCCAGCCAGCGCCGTTGGTTGTCCTGCAGGCGATCACCGGGGCCTTTGACTTCGATCATTCGGTAGCGGCGTTCCTGCGGCCAGAACTGGATCAGGTCGGGCATCCCGGCGCGATTGTCCTTGATGTCGCGCAGCAGACGCTGGAACCAGGCTTTGAGATGCGCGGCCGGCAGGCAGTCGAGCGCTTGTTCGAGCAATTCTTCGCTGACAATCGCCCAGTGCACGAAGGGTGACTGAATGCCGAACTTGGCGGCGTAGGTCTGGCGAATGGCGTCTTTATAGGTCGCCGATTCGAGCCGCTGTAGGCAGTTGTCGAACAGCTCGCGGCGTTGGCTGTGAAAGGTCGGGCTGAGCAGATCGACCGGGCCGCTGTGAAACGGATGGAAGAACGCTCCCGGCAGCGGCGCGAAGATCGCCTCCCAGCACAGCAAGCCGAACAGGCTGCAGATCAGGGTGTTCTCCACGTAATGCACCGGCGCCTGCGGTTCGCTCAGATGCTCGCGCACCGCCAGCTCGACGCACTGGCCCAGGCTGACCAGGCTGAGATCTATGCGCCCGGCGGCGCCGACCGATCTACGCGGCGGTGCGGGCACGCCAATCTGCCGGCCAAGACGCTGCAGCGAACGCTCGAGCAACTGCGCTTCGGCATCGTTTTCCGGGGCGCTAGCAGCCTGCTGCGCCAAGGCGTGGGCTTCGTGCAACCGGCCGAGCTTTTCCAGCACGCGAATCCGTCTTTGTCGGGCCCCGACATAGCTACATCGGTCGTACAGCTGCACGGCCTGCTCCAGGCGCTGTTCGCGTTCCAGCTGCTGGGCCATGCGAAATAGCAATTTGCCGTGGCGGGTTTGCAGATAGGGATTGTCACTGGCGAAGTCGCCGATTTGCGCCAGCACCTCCTCGCAGGACAGGCCGGCGTCGAACCGCTCGCGACAACGATGCAGGTGCAGGTAGCCGTGCAGATCCTGGCGATGGCGAAAGCCGCGCGAATCCTTGCTGAAGGGCACCTGTTCGTAACGGAAGATACCCAGCTCGGCGAGCACGAACTCCGACCAGTCCTGATGCAGATTGCCGAAGAACATCAAGCGCAGGCAGTCGCATAGCTCGTCAATGAGCAGGCTGTAGAGCTGATCGTCCAGCGTCGGGAACCAGGTCGCGAAGGTGCGCGGCTCCAAGTATTGCTCGGCGAGCACGGCCAGCAGATCGGCTTTTTTCAGCGAACGATGGCGCGCAGGGTCGGCAGACAAACCCAGCAGTTCGTCTTTGCGCAGCAGGGCTGCAAGGCTCTCGAGCGGTAGTTCGGTGCTGGCGCTGATCCAGCCCAGGGCCAGCAACGGCTGTGCGGCGGCGCGGCTGTCGCCAATTTCCTCGTACACCAGTTTGCTGGCGCGAAAGTGCAGCCCCTTGCGCATGATCAGGCGCACCAGCAGCGCTTGTGAGGCGGTGGGCAAGGTGTGGAAGTTACCAATGAACTGCTGTTCTTCAGCACTCAGCAGGTCGTCATAGCGCTCGACCAGCCAATCCAGTGCAGTCAGGAAATTGCTCAGGTAATACAGGCTGGTAGGTAAGGGTGGTCGCATGAAAAAAACAAATGGCTGGGTTTTTATACAGGTATGGTGCGGGAGACCCTGGAGCGATGCAAGGGCATCGGTCGGCGGTTGGCCCGTGTGCGTAAGGGCTCTAGGCGCAGGAGTATCGGCCAGTTAGCATCTCTGGTAACCCAGCCGGGCCTTTACTGCATCGCCCACCAGGCCTGCGGTCTTCATCGAACAAGGAAATACCGATGCTCCGATCTACGGAAAAAACAACGTCCCGCGAGCTGCTGGATGTGCTAATTCGCGCCGGATTGATCACCGTTCTGGTGGTCGCCTGCTACACGATTTTTTACCCGTTCCTAGGCTTGATGCTCTGGTCACTGATCCTCGCAGTGACGCTTTATCCACTTAATACCCGGCTGGCGGCGCGGCTCAATCATCGCCAGGGACGGGCAGCGTTAATCATCGTACTGATCGGCTTACTGCTGCTGATGTTGCCCCTGGCGCTGCTCGGCGGCTCGATCGTCGATTCGGTGCAGCAGGGTAAACACCTGCTGGATAGCGGCGGTCTGCATATTCCACCGCCGGCCCCCGCGGTGGCCGGTTGGCCGCTGATCGGCGAGCCGTTGTACAAATTCTGGCTGCACGCTTCGAGTGATATGAGCTGGTTGCTGCATCAAGCGTTGCCGCATGTTCAGGGTGTGGCGAAGGTGGTGCTGACCAAGCTGGCGGGGGCCGGGATGGGCCTGATGATCTTCGTCATCGCGCTGATCATCGCCGGATTGATCATGGCGCATGGCGACAAGGGCAGCGCCACCGCCCAGGCCATTGCCAGCCGGATTTCCGGGCCGGTGCGCGGGTCGCAACTGGCGGAGTTGTGTACCTCGACGATTCGCGCGGTGGCGCAGGGCGTGGTCGGCATCGCCTTCATTCAAATGCTGCTGGTTGGCGTCGGCCTGGTGCTGATGGGCATTCCCGGCGCCGGTCTGTTGGCCTTGGCCGTGCTGTTGCTGGGTATCATGCAATTGCCGGTGGCGCTGATCACCTTGCCGGTGATCGCTTACGTCTTCGCCTTTGACGGCGTGTCGGTGGCGACAGTGGTATTCGCCATTTGGACCTTTATCGCCGGCATGGTCGACAACGTGCTCAAGCCGCTGTTGCTGGGTCGTGGCGTTTCGGTGCCGATGCCGGTGGTGCTGATCGGCGCGTTGGGCGGCATGGTCGCCAACGGCATCATCGGTTTGTTCATCGGTCCGGTGGTGTTGGCGGTGGGCTACAAGCTGTTCATGTCCTGGGTCTACCAGGCGGAAGAGGTGGTATCGCCTGTGCCGGTGGACAAGATCGATCCGCAGGAACCTCGGGTGAGTTGAATGCGTAGGGCGGGTTAGCCGCAGGCGTAACCCGCCATGTCTTCTTAAGGCCGGTGCTCCGGGGCGAGGCAATGGTGGGGGTTACGCCGCTGCGCGGCTAACCCACCCTACCAAACTGTTCAGCCAGCCAATTGGCTGGCGATGCGGATCTCGCCGCTGAGCAGCTTATGCAGCGGGCAGGCGTTGGCGATTTCCAGCAGGCGAGTGCGCTGCGCCTCATCCAGCTCGCCGCGCAGCTGGATCTTGCGTTCGATCTGGGTCAGCGCCGGCGGCGTCAGTTGTTCGGCGCTGATCGATAGTTCGACATCTACGCCTTCCAGCGTCAGCCCCTTGCGTTGCGCATACATGCTCACGGTGATGGCCGTGCAGGCACCCAGCGCCGAGAGCAGCAGCTGGTGCGGCGACGGCGCGCTGTCTCCGCCACCAATGCTTTGCGGCGCATCGCCGAACCATTGATGCGTTCCCTCGGACAGCGTCACGCGATAGGGAATGGCGCCAATCGTGGCGCTGACCAGTTCTTTGCTCATGTGTTTCTCCTGGAGGTAAGCAGCGGGTAACCGTGGGTGAAGCCACGGTAGAACAGCGCGATGGGATGCACCAGTCGTGCGGTGCGGGCTGCTGCGTTCTATCAGTGCAACGCTTCAACACTCGATAATGTTCACCGCCAGGCCACCGCGGGCGGTTTCCTTGTACTTGCTTTTCATGTCGGCGCCGGTCTGGCGCATGGTGCGAATCACCTTGTCGAGCGACACGTAGTGCTTGCCGTCGCCGCGCAGCGCCATGCGTGCGGCGTTAATCGCCTTCACCGAACCCATCGCGTTGCGCTCGATGCAGGGCACCTGCACCAGCCCGCCGATGGGGTCGCAGGTCAGACCGAGGTTGTGCTCCATGCCGATCTCGGCGGCGTTCTCGACCTGCTGCACCGTGCCACCGAGCACTTCGCAGAGCGCCCCGGCCGCCATCGAACAGGCCACCCCGACTTCGCCCTGGCAGCCGACTTCGGCCCCGGAGATCGAGGCGTTTTCCTTATAGAGAATGCCGATCGCTGCGGCGGTGAGCAGAAAACGCTCGACGCCATCTAGGGTCGCCCCAGGAATAAAACGCGTGTAGTAGTGCAGTAGCGCCGGGACGATACCAGCCGCGCCATTGGTGGGCGCGGTGACGACCCGGCCGCCGCTGGCATTCTCCTCATTGACCGCCAAGGCATAGAGATTGACCCAGTCGAGCACCACCAAGTTGTCGCGCAGGTTGGCTTCCGGATGCTCGCTGAGCTGGCGATACAGCGCGGCGGCGCGGCGTTTGACTTTCAAGCCGCCGGGCAGGATGCCTTCGCTGCGACAGCCGTTAGTTACGCAGTCCTGCATGACTTGCCAGATTCGCTGCAGACCCGCCGAGGTGTCCGTGTCCGGTCGCCAGGCTTTCTCGTTTTCGCGCATTAGCTGGCTGATGCTCAGGTCGTGAGTGGCGCACAACTCGAGCAGCTGTTTGGCGCTGGTGAAGGGGTAGGGCAGCGGGGTACTGTCGGCGACAATGCGGTCGAGGCCGGCGGCGTTCTCATCGACCACGAAGCCCCCGCCCACCGAGTAATACTCGCGACTGCGCAGTTGCAGGCCGGCGGTATCGAAGGCGCGAAAAATCAGGCCATTGGGGTGAAAGGGCTGCGGCTTGCGGATGAACGTCAGGTGCTCTTTTTCGTTGAAGGCAATCGGTTTGCTGCCGAGCAGATTCAACTGGCCGCTGCTGCGCAGCTTGTCCAAGCGGGCGGGAATGCTTTGCGTGTCGACCTGATCGGGCTGTTCGCCCTCCAGGCCGAGTATCACCGCTTTGTCGCTGCCGTGGCCTTTGCCGGTGGCGCCCAGCGAGCCGTACAGCTCGACCTTGATGCCGGTGGTGGCCTCGAGCAGGCCGTCGCGGCGCAAGCCCTCGGCAAAGCGCACTGCGGCACGCATCGGGCCGACCGTGTGAGAACTGGAGGGGCCGATGCCAATCTTGAACAGGTCAAAAACGCTGAGTGCCATGCCGGTCTCGCTGCAAACGTTGATCCTGCAAGCTTAGACCTACAGGTCTGAAGGTTTTATCTGCTTGAAATAGCGAACGGGCGCATTTGAGGGGCCAGGCACGCTGAGCCTGCCGCACCATGCACGCGGCAATCGAACGACTGAAACGCAGCGCACTGGCGCGGCAGCTATTGGGCAGCGAGTTCATCGACGGCTACATCGCCAGCAAAAGCATGGAGCTGAGCAGTTTCTTCGATGAAATCACACCATGGGAGCGGCGGGTTCTCGCCGCTCAGGCGTAGACAGGCGGGGATCGATCAGATTTCGTCGCGGCGGGATTCGCGTTGCAGCTGATAGACAAAACGCTCGATCTGCCGTTGCTCCAGACCGCTCATGTTGTGGAAGCGGACGCCGATGAAGCTCAGATCGAGTTTTTCTTCATATTGGGCATGACGCAGCTCGACCGAAGTGGTCATCGCGCCGAACGGTAGATGCGCGGTGAAGCGCTCATAGACCTGGCCCGCTTGTAGCTGAGAGCTCATATTGCCTTGGAAACGCAGCTTGCAGCCGGTGGCGGAGATATCCAGCAACTGGCCCTTGAGCGCGGGATTGAGCTTGGCGCCAGCCAGTTCGATATTGATCATCTGGGTCATTTTCAGCGGGGCGCGGAACGCGTTGCGGCGCTGGTGATAGACGACCTCAGTGGGCAACACGCTCCAATAGCAGCGATGCCCTTCAAATTCACCGATCTGCGTCTGCTGACCTTCCCAGGCGATCCGCACGCCGTCGTGGAACGCCTCGATCTTGAAGCTTTCGCCGTTGTTGAAGAAACGTTCGCCGTCATTCGGGACCAGTTCGTCCAAGGCCAGAATGCCGCGCTCACGGTCGACTTCGATCAGATAGCTCTGGAAGCGCTGACTGCGTTCGGAAAAGGTAATGACCAACGGATCATGGTGCTGAAGCAATTGCCGCAGGTTGGCAAAGATCTCCAGGGGAGCCTTGAGAATTCTGGGTGGCTGCGGGCCATTTTCCGGGTTGAAGGGGTTGGACACGGTCCGTAAATCTCCGGGCTCTAAAACGTCGGCAGCAGAATACTGGCGTTGTGCCGGCATGTCCCCGAACTTTCTTATTTCTTTGTGGATTCAGGCCCGGTTCAGTGGGCGCTGCGGGGCGATTCTAGCGGTGCTGCCGTGGCTGTCATAGAGGCCAGGCGTTTCATTACCGCCGCGCAAGATGCTCAGCACGCTGGTGACCGAAGTATGGCTAGCGCGGATGATCCGACCGTTGCGCAGGTTGGCGGTCTGGCAGTCTTCCAGCAGCGCGGCTAATTCAGCGCTGCGGGTGAGCAGTTCGACGCCTTGGGCGGACTGGCTGGCCACGGCTTCCAGGCCGGCCTGGTCAGGCGGCAATTCCAGGCTGGCGAGCAACTGGCTGCGCTCGTTGCCGTGGTGGGCGAGCTGGGTGAGCAGTGGCTTCTTGTCGCTCAGGAGGTTTTCCAGGCGCGGCAGGTCGCGCTCGCTCAAGGCCTGGTATTCGGCATCGATCAGCTCAAGCAATTGCTTGGCGGCGCCGATATCCTCGGTGAACAGGTGCAGCAGGGTCGTATCGTGCATTGCGGTGCTCTGGGTCAGACAGAGAAAGTCCCCAACGCAGCCCTAGGACTAACGCTGGGATTCGAAATCGAGCAATTTGCTGGCGACGCGCTGGCTGTCGACCTGGTAGCTACCGTCGGCAATCGCTTGCTTCAGGCGCTCGACACGCTCCTTATCGACAACGGGCTGACCGTTCAGCTTTTCAGTAATTTCTTGCAACTGCTTCGCCTCCTGGCTGAGTTGCACGGATTCACCGGCTACCGGTGCCTTGCCTTGCTCGGCAGGCCCTGCGGCCGGAGTGGTTTTGCTGGTGCCGACAGCCTCGGTACGGGCACCAGCCTGGGTACTGCCAGCACGCCCGGTTTGACCGGTAGTGGCAGTATTGGGCCGGTTGAAGTCGATAACCATGATGCTAAACCTCTGACGATGTTTGGACGCTTGTTCTAGTTTTTCGGCCATGGCTGAGAAAACTTTAGGGTAAAAAAGTGTGCAGTACGTCTAGAAAAGCGGGGTAACTCCTGCAGTTTAGGAAATTGGCTGTTTTCTGCCTATCGAAACCTGCCGGCCCGCCTCCTCAGAACCTGTTCACGATCTCGCGAGCTAGAGATAAACGGTGGCGAAAACGGCCGAGGAAGTGGAGTTTACGAGTTGTAAATGAGCATTCCGAGGTTGTTTTCAACGCCGTTTAGCCGACGCGCAGCAGATCATGAACAGGTTCTTACATCGCCACATCTACTTGGCCCGGCCCGGCCACCCGGGCCTTGATCACGCGCTGCGAGGCCAGATTGCGCACGCGGATCTGCGCCCCCTCGCTGCCATCGGATAACGCTTCTCCAGCCATGCGCACGTTGATGCTGCCACTACGTGCGTTGATAACTACCTGATCACCCTTGCGAATCGCCTCGGCCATTTGCAGGTGGGCGGGGGCTAGAACCTGATCGGGTTGCAAGGGGCGAGTCAATTTTTTGCCAAGCGCCTGTTCGGGTGTCGTCAGATAGCCTTGATTGAGCAGTCCGACATCGCGCTCGACCAGCGCGATGTCGCCTTGATCGACAACTCCGTTGCGCTTGAGCGGTCGGGTCACGATCAGCACCTCGCGATATAGACGTACTTGGGCAGGAACGAACAGCGACCATGGCGCGGCACCTTCGCAGCGCAGCTTGACGGTCACCCGACCGAGTGGCTGGGCGGGGCTTTCCAACGATGCGGACAGTTCTTCATCGCAGAGCGGCATGCGCAGCCGTGGGTCGAGGCGATTGACCTCGATCTCATAGCGGCCCTGAATTTCGCTGCGCTGCAGATAGTCCTCAACAGTGAACTCAAGAAAACCCTGAGTCGCGCCGATAAGAAGCTCAGGTGGGGTTGTGCTGGCATGACCCATGGCGCTGTAGCCGAATCCTGGCAAAGCCGGTAAAGCGGCCAGGATCAAGTTGCGGCTTTTTGCCATCACTCGCCGAAAAATTGTCGTTGTCTGGTTCATGACGGCTTAGTTAGCAAGGCCCGTGCCGCATATAGGCTCAAACGGTGCTTAATCAAGAGGAGGCAGGGCATGGCCGGAGTTATGGACTCGGTTAACCAGCGTACGCAACTGGTCGGGCAGAATCGCCTGGAGCTGCTGCTGTTCCGCCTGGATGGCAGACAGCTGTATGGCATCAACGTGTTCAAGGTGAAGGAGGTGCTGCAGTGCCCCAAACTCACCATCATGCCGAAATCCAATCCGGTAGTGCGCGGCGTGGCGAGCATCCGTGGCGGTACCATCCCGATCATCGACCTGGCCTTGGCCACCGGTCGTCGCGGCCTGGATGACCTGACCAACAGCTTCGTCATCATCACCGAGTACAACACCAAGGTTCAGGGCTTCCTGGTGCGTTCGGTGGAGCGCATCGTCAACATGAACTGGGAAGAAATCCTGCCGCCGCCCAAAGGCACGGGCCGCGATCACTACCTGACCGCCGTCACCCGTCTGGATCAGCAATTGGTGGAAATCATCGACGTGGAGAAGATCCTCGCCGAAGTAGCGCCGACCTCTGAGCATATTTCCGCGGGCATCATCGACCAGGAAACCCAGAGCAAGGCGCCGAGCAAGCGGGTCCTGATCGTCGACGACTCGTCGGTGGCGCGTAAGCAGGTGATGCGTTGCCTGCAAACGGTGGGCGTTGAGGTCGTTGCGCTGAATGATGGCCGCGAGGCGCTGGAATACTTGCGCGCTATGGTCGACGAAGGTCGGCTACCCGAGGAAGAGCTATTGATGTTGATCTCCGACATCGAGATGCCGGAGATGGATGGCTACACCCTGACGGCAGAAATTCGCCACGACCCGCGCATGCAGAAGCTGCATATCCTCCTGCATACTTCGCTTTCCGGGGTATTCAACCAAGCCATGGTGAAGAAGGTCGGCGCGGACGATTTCCTCGCCAAATTCCGCCCCGACGATTTGGCGTCGCGGGTGGTTGAACGCATCAAGGTAGCGGATGAAAGCTGAAGGTCTGGCTTTCGGAGATAAGTATGTTTGGTAAGGCGGCCTCAGTGTCTTCAGGTAATGTGGATTTCGAACAGTTCCGGATTTTTCTGGAAAAAGCCTGCGGCATTTTGTTGGGCAGCAATAAGCAGTATCTGGTGTCCAGTCGGCTGAACAAGCTGATGGAGCAGCACAGCATCAAGAGCCTCGGCGAACTGGTGCAGCGTATGGAGGGGCAGCCCCGCAGCGGGCTGCGTGAGCTGGTGGTGGACGCCATGACCACCAACGAAACCCTGTGGTTTCGCGATACCTATCCGTTTGACGTACTGAAAAGCCGCGTTCTGCCGGAGCTGCTGAAGACCAATCCTACCCAACGGCTGCGCATTTGGTCGGCGGCCGCCTCGTCGGGGCAGGAGCCGTATTCGTTGTCCATGGCGATCGATGAGTTCGAGCGCAGCAACCTTGGGCAGCTGCGCGGCGGCGCGCAGATTCTCGGCACCGATCTGTCCAGCTCGATGCTGCAAGCCTGTAAGACCGGCGAGTACGACAGCTTGGCGATTGGCCGGGGCTTGTCGCAGGAGCGTTTGCAGCGGTACTTCGACAACACTGCGCCTGGGCGCTGGGCGGTCAAGCCGGCGATCCGCAATCGGGTCGAGTTCCGCCCGCTCAACCTGCTCGACAGCTATGCGGTGCTGGGCAAGTTCGACATCGTGTTCTGCCGCAACGTGCTGATTTACTTTTCCGCGGAAGTGAAGAAGGACATCCTGCTGCGCATTCATGCCACGCTGAAGCCGGGCGGCTATCTGTTCCTCGGTGCATCGGAAGCGCTGAACGGCTTGCCGGATCATTACCAGATGGTCCAGTGCAGCCCGGGGATCATCTACAAGGTGAAGTGATTCGTACGTACATATAGAAGGAGGCCTAGGCCTCCTTTTTTTCGCCCCGGATTTCATCCGGGCTACGGTGCTGTGTAGGAGCGAATTCATTCGCGAACAGGGGCAACTCGAGCGGCCCCATCGCAAATGAATTCGCTCCTACAGATCCGTAGATGGGTTGAGCGAAGCGATACCCATCGCCGCGCCGTGATCGGCACAGGGGCGGCAATGCTCGCTGTCGAGCTTGCCGGGAGGCGGAAAAGGCTTGCCGCTTGATGCGGCAATGCACCAGTAATATCTATCTATATCATTGAAAAATAAGCAAAAAATAAAATGGCACGCGCCTTGCTATATCTCTGGCAGGAAAACCAGATAAGCCACTTGGCAAGGTTCGTTGACCATGAGCATCAGTTTCGACAAAGCCCTCGGGATTCATGAAAAAGCACTCGGCTTCCGCGCCCAGCGCGCCGAAGTGCTGGCCAACAACATCGCCAATGCCGACACGCCGAATTACAAGGCGCGTGATCTGGATTTCGCTTCGGTGCTCGCTGAGCAAAGCGAGAAGACCCAGCGCGGCACCTTTCAGCTGAATCGCACCAACAGCCAGCACATCGACGCGCAGGGCATCGGCATGGCCGACGCTGCGCTGCAGTACCGCACGCCGATGCAGCCGTCGATCGACCAGAACACTGTGGACGCGCAGCTCGAGCAAGCCAATTACGCGGAAAACTCGGTGCAGTTCCAATCCAGCTTCACGCTGCTCAACAGCAAGTTCAAAGGGCTGATCACCGCCCTGCGCGGCGAATAAGGGAGACCTCTGCCATGTCACTAGCCAGTGTTTTCAATATCGCCGGAACCGGCATGAGCGCCCAGAGCACTCGCCTGAACACCATTTCCAGCAACATCGCCAACGCCGAGAGCGTGTCGTCCAGCGTCGATCAGACCTACCGCGCCCGCCATCCGGTGTTTGCCACCATGTTCCAGAGCTCGCTGAGCGGCAGCGGCGACCGTGGCTCGCTGTTCGCCGACCAGGACCAGTCCGGTGCCGGCGTGCAGGTGCTCGGCGTGATCGAAGACCAGAGCACCCTGACGCCGCGCTACGAGCCGAAGCATCCGGCTGCCGACGACAACGGCTACGTCTATTACCCGAACGTCAACGTGGTCGAGGAGATGGCTGACATGATTTCTGCCAGCCGTGCCTTCCAGACCAATACCGAAATGATGAACACCGCCAAGCAGATGATGCAAAAAGTCCTGACCCTGGGTCAGTAACAGGCCGTTGAAAAATGTAGGCGAGGCAGCCGAGACAAGGCAAAAACGGCCGAAAAAGCGCAGTTTACGTGTTGTAAATGAGCATTTTGAGGCCGTTTTTAACGCCGTATCGGCAACGTAGGTAGTTTTCCAACGGCCTGGTAAGGCGCACGAGGAAGAATCATGAGCACAGATGGCGTAAGCGGTGTCGGCAGTTCGGCGCTGGACCAGTACCAGATCAAGAGCGAAACCAAGTCCAAGGAACTCGGCAAGAACGAGTTTCTCAATCTGCTGGTGGCGCAGCTGAACAACCAGAACCCGCTGGAGCCGCAAGGCAACGGCGAGTTCATCGCCCAACTGGCGCAGTTCAGCCAGGTGGAGGGCGTGGAGAAGCTCAACGACAGCATGAGTTCGTTGCTCTCCGGCTACCAGTCCTCGCAGGCGCTGCAGGCATCCTCGCTGGTCGGCCGCAAGGTGATCGTGCCGAGCGACAAGGCTGTGGTCGATACCAGCGAGACCTTCAAGGCCAGCGCGGTGTTGCCGGTTTCCAGCAGCAACGTCTACGTCAACGTCTACGACAGCGCCGGCACGGTAGTGAACCGCGTCAACCTTGGTCAGCAGGAGGCCGGCAATGTCAGCTTCATGTGGGACGGCAAGGATTCGAACGGCAATATTTTGCCGCCCGGCACCTACAAGTTCGAAGCGCAGGCGGTTTACGGCACCGAAACCAAGGGGCTGTACACCATGCTGCCGGCCAACGTCGACAGCGTCACCCTGGCCCAGAACGGCGGCGAATTGATGCTCAACCTGGCGGGAATCGGCAGCGTTGCGCTCTCCCAGGTCCAGGTCATCGGTCAGTAATTCACAGAATCAGCGTTTGCTGGAGTCGCCGGACTTACCGGCCAAGGAGTCTTGAATGGCGTTCAATATCGGTCTCAGCGGTCTGCGGGCTGCCACCAGTGACCTCAACGTTACCGGCAACAACATCGCCAACGCCGGCACGGCGGGCTTTAAGCAGTCGCGCGCGGAATTCGCTGACGTGTATGCCGCCTCGGTACTCGGCACCGGGTCCAACCCGCAGGGCAGCGGCGTGCTGCTCGCCAACGTGTCGCAGCTGTTCAACCAGGGCAACATCAACTACACGCAGAACGCCCTGGACCTGGCCATCAACGGCAACGGTTTCTTCGTCACCAGCAATGGCGGCGACGTCGGCTATACCCGGGCTGGCTACTTCGGTACCGACCGCGACGGCTATGTGACCAACAACTTCGGCTATCGCCTGCAGGGCAATACCGTCGACGGCAATGGCAATATCCAGAGCGGCGTGGTGGGCGATCTGCGTATCGAAACCTCCAACCAGGCGCCGAAAGCCAGCAGCCGCTTGACCCAGAACTTCAACCTGAACTCCGCGCAGGCTTCGCCGGCGACCTGGCAGGCGGCCAGTGACGCAGTGACCGTCGCCTCCACGACTGCCTGGATCAACGACCCTGCCAACGGCGTGGTGGATCCGGCCAACCCGACCGCTGCCGAGACAGCGGCCGCTCAGGCGGCGGTGGCAGCGGATCCAGCGGTGTCGGCGGCGGCGATTGCCGCGGGAAACGCAACGTTCGATCCCACCGATCCGACCACCTACAACTCCTCGACCTCGGTGAACATCTATGACACCCAGGGCAATGCCCACGTGTTCACCCAGTATTTCGTCAAGACCGCCGACAACAGCTGGCAGATGAATGTGTTGGTCGATGGTCGCAATCCGGCCAACCCGAGCCTGACCACGCCGGCCTCGGTGAACCTCTCCTTTAACGCGGCCGGTCAATTGGATACCACTGCGCTGGCGGCGTCGACGCCCAGCGGCTTCAGCATCAGCCCGGACGGCGTTATCAATATGAATAACTGGGTGCCGGCCGCGACCGATAACGGCACGCCAGCGGTCTGGTCGGCCAACGGTGCCATGGCCAACCCGGGCGGTATTGCGTTCGATCTGCGCACCTCCAGCCAGTTCGCCAGCGCTTTTGCGGTCAACAGCGTGAGCCAGGACGGCTATACCACCGGCCAGCTATCGGGCCTGGAAATCGATGATACCGGGGTGATCTTCGCCCGCTACACCAACGGCCAATCCAAGGTGCAAGGTCAGATCGTGCTCGCCAACTTCGCCAACGTGCAGGGCCTGACCCCGGTAGGCAAGACCGGTTGGGTGCAGTCGTTCGAGTCCGGCGAGCCGATAATCGGCTCGCCACGTACCGGTACCATGGGTGCCTTGCAGGCTGGCGCGCTGGAAGACTCCAACGTCGAGTTGTCGGATCAACTGGTCAACCTGATCGTTGCCCAGCGCAACTACCAAGCCAACGCCAAGACCATCGAAACCGAAAGCGCGATTACCCAGACCATCATCAACCTGCGCTGATAACGGGCCGGTGTAGGAGCGAATTCATTCACGATAGGTGTCTGTCGTGATCGCGAATGAATTCGCTCCTACCCTGTAGGGCGGGTGCAACCCGCCGGGACCTCTGCGGGCTGCACCCGCCCTACGTATCTCGACCTTTGCCGCAAGCGGCAAGCTTCCGCCGCTGGCTTGAATAAAAAGCTCCGTAGGGAGCTTTTTTTTTTATAAAATCCTTATCTATCAATGGTTTGAAAATAATTTCCGGGGCTGGCACAAGCTTTGCTATATCTCTGCCAACAGAGCAGCGGGCGGCAAAGTCCACCTCGGAGAGAACCATGGACAAGATGCTTTACGTCGCCATGAGCGGAGCCAGCCAGAGCACCCTGGCCCAGCGCGCGCATGCCAACAACTTGGCGAACATCTCCACCAACGGCTTTCGGCGCGACTTCGAGCAGGCGCGGTCGATGCAGGTATTCGGTGACAGCTTCCCGGCGCGGGTCTACGCGATGAGCGAGCGCCCCGGTACCGATTTCACCGCTGGCACTTTGCAGGAAACCGGCAACGGCATGGATGTCGCGGTTAGCGGCGACGGCTGGCTGGCCGTGCAGGCGCCGGATGGCGGGGAAGCCTATGTGCGCACCGCCAGCCTGAAGATCGATGCTTACGGCCAGCTGCGTACCGGCGCCGGTTTGCCGGTCATGGGCAACGGCGGGCCGATTGCCGTGCCGCCAGAGCAGAAAGTCGAAATCGGTGCTGACGGCACCATCACCATCCGTGCGCTCGGCGAAGCCCCCAACGTGATCGCTGAGGTCGACCGCCTGAAGCTGGTCAATCCGGATCTCAAGCAGATGGAGAAGGGCGCCGATGGCCTGATCCGCTACAAGGGCCAGGAGCCGCTGCAGGCCGATACCAACGTGCAGATGACCTCCGGATTCCTCGAAACCAGCAACGTGAATGCCGTCGAGGAGATGACCGCGATCCTCTCCTTGTCCCGCCAGTTCGAGCTGCAAGTGAAGATGATGCGTACGGCCGAGGACGATGCCTCGTCTGTGGCACGGGTCATGCAACTTAGCTAATTACCAGCAGGTGGCGCCATGAAACCGGCGCCCCAGGAGAATCAATATGCTTCCGGCTCTGTGGGTCAGTAAAACCGGTTTGTCCGCCCAGGACATGAACCTGACCACCATTTCCAACAACCTGGCGAACGTATCGACCACGGGTTTCAAACGTGATCGCGCCGAGTTTCAGGATTTGCTCTATCAGATCAAGCGTCAGCCCGGCGGCAACACCAGCCAGGACAGCCAATTGCCTTCCGGCCTGCAGCTGGGTACCGGGGTGCGCATCGTCGGCACCCAGAAGGTGTTCACCGCCGGCAGCCTGCAGACCACCGAGCAGCCGTTGGATATGGCCATCAACGGCCGCGGTTTCTTCCAGATCATGCAACCCGACGGCACCGTGGCCTACACCCGCGACGGTAGCTTTCACCTGAGCTCCGAAGGTCAGTTGGTCACCTCCAGCGGTTACGCGCTGGAGCCGGCGATCACCCTGCCCAACGAAGTGAAATCCTTCACCGTGGGTGAAGACGGCACGGTTTCGGTGACCACTACCGGCGACCCGCAACCGCAAATTTTGGGCAGCATCCAGACCGCCGACTTCATCAACCCGGCTGGTCTGGAAGCCATCGGCGGCAACCTGTTCCTGGAAACCGCTGCCAGTGGCGCGCCGCAGGTCGGTACGCCGGGCCTGACCGGCCTGGGTACCGTGCAACAGAACACCCTGGAAAATTCCAACGTCAGCGTGGTCGAGGAGTTGGTGAACATGATCACCACCCAGCGCGCGTATGAGATGAACTCGAAAGTCATCTCCACTGCCGACCAGATGCTCGGCTTCATTTCGCAGAATCTTTGATGGTGGGTTTGTAGGAGCGAACTCATTCGCGATCGGCGAATGAAAGCATCGCAAATGAATTCGCTCCTACGCCGCACCGTCTGGCTGAAACACCGAGAGGTAGTAGTGATGAATCGTTTTTCCCTTCTCCCGCTGCTTGGCGTCGTGCTCCTCGCCGGTTGCGTGGCGCCGCCACCGAAGGCTAACGATCCCTACTACGCGCCAGTGTTGCCGCGTACGCCGCTGCCGGCTGCGCAGAATAACGGGGCCATCTACCAATCGGGTTTCGATAACAGCCTGTACGGCGACCGCAAGGCGTACCGGGTCGGCGACATCATCACGATCACCCTCAACGAGAAGACCCAGGCGAGCAAGAACGCCAACTCGCAGCTGCAGAAAGACAGCACGGCCAATATCGGCCTGACCTCGCTGTTTGGCGGCGGCGTGAGCACCGACAATCCGCTGACCGGCGGCTCGCTGGAGCTCGGTGCCGAATACAGCGGCAGCCGGGATACCAAAGGCGACTCCAAGGCAGGTCAAAGCAACAGCTTGTCTGGCTCGGTCACCGTCACTGTGTCCGAAGTGCTGCCCAACGGCATCCTCGCGGTACGCGGCGAAAAATGGATGACCCTGAATACCGGCGACGAGCTGGTACGCATCGCCGGCCTGATCCGCGCCGATGATATCGCCACCGACAACACCGTCTCGTCGACCCGCGTGGCCGATGCGCGCATCACCTATTCCGGCACCGGTGCCTTCGCCGATGCCAGCCAGCCTGGCTGGTTCGACCGCTTCTTCATGAGCCCGCTGTTCCCGTTCTGATGAGACCGACCATGAAGCGACTGATTTCCGCCCTCTGCCTGCTGCTCGCCGCCGGCGCCGTCCAGGCCGAACGCCTCAAGGACCTGGCCAGCATCCAGGGCGTGCGCAGCAACCAGCTGATCGGCTACGGCCTGGTGGTCGGCCTCAACGGCAGCGGCGACCAGACCACGCAGACGCCGTTCACCCTGCAGACCTTCAACAACATGCTCGCCCAGTTCGGCATCAAGGTGCCGGCCAGCGTCGGCAACGTGCAGTTGAAGAACGTCGCGGCGGTGTCCATTCATGCTGACCTGCCGGCGTTCGCCAAGCCCGGTCAGACCATCGACATCACCGTGTCGTCGATCGGCAACGCCAAGAGCCTGCGCGGTGGCAGCCTGTTGATGACCGCGCTGAAAGGTATCGACGGCAATGTCTACGCCGTGGCGCAGGGCAATCTGGTGGTCGGTGGCTTTGACGCTGAAGGCAGCGATGGCTCGAAAATCACCGTCAACGTTCCATCGAGCGGGCGGATTCCTGGCGGAGCGACGGTCGAGCGGCCGGTGCCGAGCGGTTTCGATCAGGGCAACACGCTGACTCTCAATCTCAATCGCCCGGATTTCACCACCGCCAAGAACGTGGTTGACCACATCAACCAACTGCTCGGTCCAGGCGTCGCCCAGGCCATCGACGGCGGTTCGATCCGGGTCAGTGCGCCGCTCGATCCCAACCAGCGGGTCGACTATTTGTCGGTGCTGGAAAACCTCGAGATCGAAGCCGGTCAGGCGGTGGCCAAGGTCATCATCAACTCGCGCACCGGGACCATCGTGATCGGCCAGAACGTACGCGTGCAGCCGGCCGCGGTGACCCATGGCAGCCTGACCGTGAGCATCACCGAAGACCCGATCGTCAGCCAGCCGAATGCGTTCTCCGGCGGCCAGACGGCGGTGGTGCCGCGCTCCAAGGTGGATGCGACGCAAGAAACCAAGCCGATGTTCAAGTTCGCCCCCGGCACCAGCCTCGACGAAATCGTCCGGGCCGTGAATCAGGTCGGTGCATCGCCTTCCGACCTGATGGCCATCCTCGAAGCCCTCAAACAGGCCGGCGCGTTGCAAGCTGATCTGATCGTGATTTAAGGGGGGCAATAATGGATACCACTCGACTCGGCGGCAGCGCGAACCCTGACAGCGGCGCGTATACCGATCTCAATCGCCTCGGTCAGTTCAAGGTCGGCGGCGACAGCGAGAAGAACATCCGCAAGGTGGCGCAGGAGTTCGAATCGCTGTTCCTCAACCAGATGTTGAAAGCCATGCGTTCGGCGAACGAAGCGTTCTCCGAAGGCAACTTCATGAATAGCAACGAAACCAAGATGTATCAGGACATGCACGACCAGCAGCTGGCCGTGAGCATGTCCAAGGAACAGGGCATCGGTCTGGCCGACGTGCTGGTGCGCCAGCTGTCGCAGATCAAGAAGGGCAGCGCGCGGCCCAATCCGTTCGCGCAAACCGCCGAAGCACCGGCCCTGGCCGCCAGCGGCAAAAGCTTGCCGGCGGTCGATGCCAGCCGTGACGACTCGAAGTTGATCAACCAGCGCCGCCTGGCCTTGCCAAGCAAGCTGACCGACCGCCTGCTGGCCGGCATCGTGCCGTCCACCAGCGGCGTCGGCGAAGGCCAGCCGTTGGCGGAGAACGACTGGATTCCGGCGCGCACCTATGCGGCCCCGACCGACAAAGCCCTCACGCTGGACGGCAGCGATGCCATCAGCGGCCGTCGCCTGGCCCAGCCGCCGCTGGCACCGGGTAAGTCGGCGTTCAGCTCGCCGGAAGAGTTCATCGCCACCATGCTGCCGATGGCCCAGGACGCCGCCGACAAGATTGGTCTCGACGCGCGCTACCTGGTCGCTCAGGCCGCACTGGAAACCGGCTGGGGCAAGTCGATCATCCAGCAGCAGGACGGTTCCAGCAGCCACAACCTGTTCGGCATCAAGGCGCAGGGCTGGGATGGCGAGTCGGCGCGGGTGCTGACCACCGAATACAAAGGCGGCCAAGCGGTGAAAGAGGCGGCCAACTTCCGCGCTTACGACTCGTACCAGCAGAGCTTCCACGACTATGTGGATTTCCTGCAGAGCAACGGCCGCTATGGCGACGCGCTGGACGCCACCGACAACCCCACCCAATTCGTCAAGGAATTGCAGGCGGCCGGCTACGCCACCGACCCGCAGTACGCCCGCAAGGTCGCGCAAATCGCCAAGCAGATGCAGACCTACCAGACCGTTGCCGCCGCCGGCAGCGTGCCGAATAGCTGATGAGAACCTGCCATGGCTGATTTACTGAATATCGGGTTGTCCGGGCTGTCGTCGAGCAAGACTCAGCTGAGTGTCACCGGCCACAACATCACCAACGTCAACACCGCCGGCTACACCCGTCAGGATGCCGCGCAGGCCACGCGCACCCCGCAGTTCAGTGGCGTCGGCTACATCGGCTCGGGCACCACGCTGACGGAAATCCGTCGCAGCTACAGCGAATTCCTCACCACCCAGTTGCGCAGCAGCACCGCCCTGGGCGCCGACGTGGCGGCTTACAAGAGCCAGATCGACCAGCTCGATTCGCTGCTGGCCGGCTCGACCACCGGCATCACGCCGGCCATGCAGAAGTTTTTCTCGGCACTGCAGACCGCCGCCGAGGATCCGTCGAACATTCCCGCGCGGCAACTGGTGCTGTCCGAGGCCGAAGGTCTGGCGCGGCGCTTCAATACCGTTTATGACCGCCTCAACGAGCAGAACAACTTCACCAACAAGCAGATGAGTGCGGTGGGTGATCAGGTCAACCGATTGGCTACCTCGATTGCCAGCCTGAACGAGGCCATCGCCGTGGCCGGCTCCAACGGCAAGGCGCCCAACGATCTGCTCGATGCCCGCGACGAGGCGATCCGCCAGTTGTCGACCTTCATCGGCGTCAATGTGGTCGCCCAGGACGACGGCTCGCAGAACGTCTTCATCGGCTCCGGGCAACCCTTGGTGGTCGGCAGCAAAGCCAACACCCTGGAAGTCGTGCCGGGGCAGGGCGACCCGACGCGCTTCGAGGTGCAGTTCGTCAGCGGCGGCTCACGGCAGACCATCACCAGCCAGATCAGCGGCGGCGAACTGGGCGGCATCATCCGTTACCGCGGCGAAGTGCTCGACAGCACGATGAACTCGCTGGGGCGGCTGGCGCTGGCGGTCACCGATCAGGTCAATAGCCAGTTGGCGAACGGCCTGGACCTCAAGGGGCAAGTCGGCGCCAAGCTGTTTGGCGACTACAACGAGGCCGGCCTGGCGCAACTGCGGGTGTTGAGCTTTACCGGCAACACCGGCTCCGCGGTGCCGCAGTTGAACATCGGCGATACCAGCAAACTGACCACCAGCGACTACCGCTTGGAGTTCGACGGTACCCAGTACACCGCCCGGCGCCTCAGCGACAACGCGATGATGACCGTGAGCGGCACCGGCGCGCCGGGTGACCCGTTGCGCCTGAGCGACAGCAGCGGAACCGATCAGGGTTTCGAGGTGGTGCTAAACGGCGCCTCGAACAGTGGCGACAAATACCTGCTGCAGCCGACCCGGCGCGCTGCCGGGACCATTGCCGAGACGCTCGATCAGCCTGATCAACTGGCTTTCGCTGCGCCAGTGCGTGCGGTGAGCGGTTCGCTGGATGCCAACGGCACTATCACCGGCAGCAATCGTGGCACGGGCGCGATCAGTCAGCCCGACCTGCAGGGTGGGCTGAATCTGGCCAGTCTCAGCGGCGCGCTGCCGGTCAGCCTGGTCTATGACGCGACCACCCAGAACTTCACCCTGCCGGTTGGTGCCACGCTGACGCGGATCAACCCCAACGATGGCACGCCGGCCACGCCGACCACTTTCCAGAGTGGTCAGCTCAACAGTTACGAATTGCAGTTAGCCGACGGCAGTACCGTGCGTCTGAGCCTGAGCGGGCGCCCGGAGAATGGCGACACCTTCAGCCTGGCGCTGAACGACAAGGGCGTCTCCGATAACCGCAACGCGTTGAAGCTGGCGGACCTGCAATCCAAGGCGACCATTGGCGTCGATCCAAACTCGCCGGGCACCACCGGAGTGACGTTCTCCGATGGCTACGGCGATCTGGTCGAGCGCGTTGGCACGTTGGCGGCGCAGGCCAACCAGGACAGCGAAGCGACCACGGCGATCCTCAAGCAAGCCACGGACAACCGCGACTCGCTGTCGGGCGTCAACCTCGATGAAGAGGCGGCCAACCTGATCAAGTTCGAGCAGTACTACAACGCCTCGGCGCAGATCATTCAAGTTGCCCGCAGTCTGTTCGATACCTTGATCAACACGTTCCGCTGAGATGAACCGTAGGGTGGAAAACCGCGCAGCGTTTTCCACCAAAACACGCAGTTAACGGTGGATGCGAAAAGCGGCATCCACCCCTAGGAGAAAGGGCTTCGCCATGCGTATATCGACCATCCAGGCGTTCAACAATGGCGTATCGGGTCTGCAGCGCAACTATGCCAACGCGACCCGCACCCAGGAACAGATCAGCACCGGTAATCGCATCCTCACCCCGGCTGACGATCCGGTGGCTTCGGTGCGCCTGTTGCAGCTGGAACAGCAGCAAAACGTCTTGGCTCAGTACAACTCCAACCTCACCGCGGCGCAGAACAGCCTGAACCAGGAAGAGTCTACCCTCAACTCGGTGAACACCGTGTTGCAGCGCGTGCGAGAACTGACCGTCCAGGCGGGTAACGGTGCTTTGAGCCAACACGACCGGCAATCCATCGCCGCCGAGCTGGGTGAGCGCGAAGACGAGCTGCTCGGCCTGATGAACACCCGCAACGCGCGCGGCGAATACCTGTTCTCCGGTTTCCAGGGCAAGACCCAGCCGTTCTTGCGCAGTGCCGACGGCAGCTACGTGTATCAGGGCGACGACGGGCAGCGGAAACTGCAGGTTGCTAGCTCGTTGCAGCTGCCGATCAGCGACAGTGGCCGCGCGGTATTCGAGAGCGCCACCAACGCCGCTCGCCTGACCGTCACCGGTACGCCGGCGGGCACCATCAGCGGGGCGCTGGTCGACGACGAAGTGTCGTTCGCCAGTTTCCCGCAGTACGGTGTGCAAATCGATATCGACGCGGCCGATCCGAGCCGCTACACGATTAGCAAAATCACCACGCCAGCCGATCCCATCACGACGCCACCGACTCCGGCGGTGTTGGATGCGACTAGTGCGGTCACCGGCCAACTGATCCAGGACAAGGACAATCTGCTGCATTACAACGGCACGGCCTTCTACGTGAATGGAGTACCACCGGCCGGTTCGACCTTCACCGTCTTGCCGCCGGACTCGGACCCAAGCACCGCGCCGGCCACCAAGGTCGGCATCCTCAATACCATCGCCACGCTGCGCAAGGCGCTGGAAGATGGCGTTGACTCCCCGCAGGGCAACCGTGACGTGCGCGACGCCATCGCCCTGGGGCTGACCAATATCGACAACGGCATGACCACCGTTGACCTCACTCGTGGCCAGATCGGCGCACGCTTGAACGTGGTGGACTCGACCATGGCCGACAACGAAGACGTCACCCTGGTCAACAAAGGCGTGCAGGCCGATCTGCGTGAGCTGGACTACGCCGAAGCGCTGTCGCGCCTGTCGTTCCAGCAGATCATCTTGCAGGCGGCGCAGCAGAGTTACGTGAAAATCAGCGGCTTGAACCTGTTCAACTATCTGGGCTGAGCCCAAGGGTGGGTTAGCCGCGCAGCGGCGTAACCCACCACGCTTTCCATCGCGCCTCTCACCATGCCCAAAACCAAACCATGGATCTTGATGGTTCCCACGCTCCTGCGTGGGAACCCAGTCGGGGGACGCTCCGCGTCCCGAGACCTAGACGCAGGAGCGTCTGGGGCGGCGTTCCCCGCGGAGCGTGGGAACGATCAAGCCTGGTGCGGGGCTTGGTGGGTTACGTCGATGTAGGAGCGAATTTATTCGCGATGGCAATGACACGGTATTGCCCAGGTTCGCGGATAAATCCGCTCCCACAGAAACAAAGCCGCGCCGAAAAACTCGATCAATCATGGATTTTTGCCAATTTATATTCGCAACTTACTGTTTTAAAACAAGAAAAAATATAACAGGAGAAATCCAAAAAAAACTTAAAGCTCCCCCCGCAAGCGCCGATACAAATCACGAATGCGAACTTTAAGGGTGCCTGGGCATTGCCCACCCAAGCTCGCAAGCTCAGGCAAATACTTAGTCCTCGGAGGACACCATCATGGCTTTGACCGTCAATACAAACATTGCGTCCCTGAACACCCAGCGCAATCTGAGCGGCACTTCCAATGCCCTTTCCACTGCGATGGAGCGCCTGTCCACCGGTTCGCGCATCAACAGCGCCAAGGACGATGCTGCCGGTCTGCAGATCTCCAACCGTCTGACCAGCCAGATCAGCGGTCTGAATGTCGCGGTCCGTAACGCCAACGACGGCATCTCCCTGTCGCAAACCGCTGAAGGTGCGCTGCAACAGTCCACTAACCTGCTGCAACGCATGCGTGACCTGTCGCTGCAATCGGCCAACGGCTCCAACAGCGCCGAAGACCGCTCCTCCCTGCAGAAAGAGGTCACCCAACTGCAGAGCGAGCTGTCGCGCATTGCCGACACCACCACCTTCGGTGGCCGCAAGGTGCTGGATGGCACTTTCGGTACCTCCAGCTTCCAGGTGGGCGCCAACGCCAACGAAACCATCGACGTTACCCTGACCAGCGCTGCGGCAGACAAGCTGGGCAGTCACACCATCAAATCCAATGGCTCCATTTCGGCTGGTGCTGCTTCTGCAGCTGCAGCTACCGCTGGGGCTAACGGCCTGGATGCGCAGACTCTCACCATTACCGGCTTCAATGGTCAGAAGTCGGTGGCCACTGCTGCTGATGATTCCGCGAAAGTCGTCGCGGATAAGATCAATGCCGAAACGGCGAGCACGGGTGTCAAGGCCCAGGCCAAAACCGGTGTCCAGTTGAGCGGTCTGGCTCAGACTGGCGTGGTTTCCTTCAAGCTCACCGGCTCGAATTCGACTGCGGTCGATATCAGCGCCAACATCACCGACAAGAACGATCTGTCCAGCCTGGTCGACGCGATCAATGCCAAGTCTGCGGACACTGGAATCACTGCGTCTGCCTCCGCGATGAAGGATGGCAAGCTGGTGCTGGAGAGTAAGGCTGGTCTCGATATCAAGCTTCAGGATTTCATTGTCGCGGACGGGTCGGGCGCTGCGGGTGCCAACGTTGATGCCACCACCATCGTGAAGGCTCAAGCGCTGAAGTCGGATGGAACATATGCTGCAGCTGTGAATTTGGATGAAGGTGCAGCAGCAAACGACTCGACCACCATCAGCGGTTTCGTCACGATGAGCTCCACCAAGTCCTTCGCTGTTAACGGCGGTACCGCAGAGTTCCTGGGTAGCGCTGCTGCGAACTCCAGCCTGAGCACCGTTGCCAAGGTGGATATCACCACTGCCTCTGGCGCTCAGGATGCGATCGCGGTGATCGATGCGGCCATGGCTCAGATCGACGACCAGCGCTCCAGCCTCGGTGCTGTGCAAAACCGCTTCGACAACACCATCGCCAACCTGCAGAACATCTCGGAAAACGCCTCGGCTGCCCGCAGCCGTATCAAGGACACCGACTACGCGGCGGAAACCGCCAACCTGTCGAAGCAGCAGGTACTGCAGCAAGCCGGCACCGCAATCCTGGCCCAGGCCAAGCAACTGCCGCAGGCTGTCCTCTCCCTCCTGCAGTAATCGGATTGGGTTGAGGCAAGCACAAGGAGGAAGGGGCAACCCTTCCTCCTTTTCCTCTTGGGAGGTCAAAAATTATGGACATTTCGAAACTGTCTTCCAACCTGTCAGCGGTCTCCGCCGGACTCGACGCGCCACGTACGGGCGTTTCTTCCAGGCAGAAAACCGATCTGTCGGCAGCATTGGTTACGGAGCAAGGCAGCGGTAATCCTGGCTCGCAGGGCGATATCGATACGGCCGTGGCGAACATGTCCTCGTTCGTCCAGAGCGTGCAGCGCAACCTGGATTTCAGCGTCGATGACACCACTGGCGATGTAGTCATCAAGGTGGTCGATCGCGATTCCGGAAAGCTGGTGCGGCAGATTCCATCCGAAGAGGCACTGCGCCTGTCGGAGCAATTGGAAGAGCTGCGCAGTCTGATGTTCGAGACTCGTGCGTAGTGGCACGTTTCTTGTTTCTCTAGTTTTAAGGCAATTGGTTCAGACGTTTTATTGACGGAGGTGAGAAATGGCAGGCATTACCGGTATCGGTTCCGGCATGGATATCGACAGTATCGTCAGCGCCATGGTCACTGCCGAAAAGACGCCGAAGCAGAACCAACTCAACACGGTCGAAAAGAAAGCGACTACGCAGTTGACCAGCCTGGGTCAGTTGAAAGGGGCCATCAGCACCTTTCAGACGGCACTGGCGGCATTGAACAGCTCGTCCAGCTTTTTAGCGCGCAGTGTTACGGCCTCCGATGCCAAGGTTCTTACGCCTTCCGCGAGCCAGAGTGCCGCGGCGGGAACCTATCAGGTATCCGTCAGCCAACTGGCCGTCAGCAGTAAGGTGGCTCTTGCTGCTGTTCCTGCAGACAGCACCAAGACGCTTTCCAGCGGGACCCTTGAAATCAAGGTGGGCTCCACCACCGCACTCAAGATTGACGTCGGCTCCGGCAATAACACGCTTGCCGGCATCCGCGATGCCATCAACAAGTCAGGGGCGGGCGTCACTGCCAGTATCGTCACCGACGATAAGGGTGCGCGGTTGACGCTGACCAGCAACAAGGCAGGGGATGGTAACGACATTACCGTCAAGGCCACTAATGTCGGTACGGATGGCGACAGCTCCCTAAGTCTGTTGACGTTCAACGGCAGTGCTGGTGCTCCGGTTGCCACGGACTATGCAGGCGGAGAAGGCGACGCCGACTATCAAGCGGCGCTGCAAGCTTTCAATACTGCAAGCGGCTCCGGCAGTTCCGGCAAGGTGATCGCTGAGGCGAAAAGTGCTCAGTTGACTATCGATGGTCTTTCAATCACGCGAGACAGTAATTCAATTGACGGTGCTATTGAGGGAGTCAGCTTCAACCTGCTGACCACTGGCACCAGCAATCTGACTGTTGCCAGGGACGAAGCGGGCGTTAAATCCAAGGTACAGAGCTTTGTTGATGCCTATAACACGATGATGGGCTTCATCAATACACAGACCAAGGTCACTACGGTTACCGACAACGATGCTCCGGTGGTGGGCGCACTAGTCGGTGACAGCTCGGTCCGCGCGCTCGTGAATGTGGTCCGCAACGAGCTCGTTGCGGCACAAGACGGTACGGTCAAGGTTCTTACCAATTTAGGAATTACCACTCAGCAGGATGGGACCCTAAAAGTTGACTCGGACAAACTTGGTAAGGCCATTAGCAATGATTATGAGGGTGTTGCAAAGTACTTCACCGGCGACAGCGGATTAGCAGCGCGGTTGGGTAACAAGCTCAAGGCATATACCGAAACCGACGGCATTCTTGAGCAGCGGACAGATATGCTTCAGGCAACTCTCGATAAGGTCGACAAGCAGAACGAAGATCTCACGACCCGAATGAATGCTCTTAGCGAGCGTCTCTACAAGCAGTTCAATGCCATGGACTCTTTGGTAGCGCAGCTGACAAACACCAGTAATAGTCTGACTTCGCTTTTCGAGAATATGCCGGGGTTCGTCACTTCCAAGGAGTGATAAGTCCATTTCAGAGCATTCTTGGAGAATTTTTCGATAAAGTTACGCGCCTCGTTGCCGATACAAGTATCAGTAGCGATTAACGAGGAGTCCTGTCATGAACGCGATGCTGGCCATGAAGCAGTACCAACGAGTGAGTGTCCAAAGCGAAGTGTTCGAGGCCAGCCCGCACCGTCTGATCCAGATGTTGATGCAGGGTGCCTTGGAGCGGATCGCTCAGGCTCGCGGCGCCATCGAGCGCAATCTGTTTGCTGAAAAAGGCGAGTTGATTGGCAAGGCGATTTCCATCGTCGGCGGATTGCGTGAGCCGCTGGATCATGAGGTTGGTGGGGAGCTTTCACAGAATCTCGATAGCCTGTATGACTATATGATCCGCCGTCTGCTGGAAGCCAACCGGCAGAACGATGTCGGTCGCCTGGATGAGGTGTCCGGCCTGTTGCGTGAAATCAAGTCGTCTTGGGACGCCATCGCCCCTTAAGTCGGAGTCGTTATGATCAGCCCAATGCAGCAACTGGAAGACACTCAGTGTGCGTTGCTCTCAGCAGTCGATGCCGAGGACTGGGGGCGCGTTGCCGAGCTGGATGTGCTCTGCCGACAACATGTGACCGAGGCTATGCAGGCCGGTGATGTAGACCAACAGCGTTTGCGCGGGGCTTTCGAAAATCTGCTGGCGTTGTACGCTTCGATGATCGAACGTTGCCAGCAGCGTCGCGACGAAATAGGCAACGAGCTTGTAGCGGTTAATCGCGGCAATAAAGGCGCAAAGGTTTATCAGCTGTTCGGCTAATCTGCATTTCTCCCGCTTTTTTCCTCCAGATGTGGGCAGCAACTCGTCGGAGGAATCAAAAAAATCACGCCATTAAATTGACTATCGTCGAGTTTTTGACTTTACTACTGGCCAAGTGCCGGCATTTCTTAGTTTTTCTCCGATGCCGCTTCATTTCTCGGGCCCACTGGAAAGATCGAATAACAAATGTGGCGTGAAACCAAGATTCTATTGATTGATGACAACAGTGAGCGCCGGCGGGATATGGCGGTCATCCTCAATTTCCTCGGTGAAGAACATCTTGCTACCGCTAGCGCCAATTGGCGCGATGCGGTCGCTCCGCTTTCCAGTAGCCGTGACGTTCTCTGCGTGCTGCTTGGCGATGTAACGGCTAAGGGCGGCGCGCTGGAGTTGCTCAAGCAACTGAACGGCTGGGATGAGTTGGTGCCCTTGCTGTTGTTGGGCGACTCGGTATCGCCTGAGTGGCCCGAAGAGCTGCGCCGCCGCGTGCTGGCCAGTCTCGAATCGCCGCCGAGCTACAACAAACTCCTCGACTCTTTGCACCGCGCCCAGGTTTATCGCGCGATCTACGATCAAGCCCGCGACCGCGGTCGGTCGCGTGAACCCAACCTGTTCCGCAGCCTGGTCGGTACCAGTCGGGCCATCGGTCAGGTGCGTCAAATGATGCAGCAAGTCGCCGACACCGAAGCCAGCGTGTTGATCCTCGGCGAGTCGGGCACCGGCAAAGAAGTCGTCGCGCGCAACTTGCACTATCACTCCAAGCGCCGCGATGCGCCGTTCGTGCCGGTCAACTGCGGCGCGATTCCCGCAGAGCTGCTGGAGAGCGAATTGTTCGGCCACGAGAAGGGCGCGTTCACCGGCGCCATCACCAGCCGGGCAGGGCGTTTCGAACTGGCCAATGGCGGCACGCTGTTCCTCGACGAGATCGGCGATATGCCCCTGCCAATGCAGGTCAAGCTGTTGCGGGTCCTGCAGGAACGCACGTTCGAGCGCGTCGGCAGCAACAAGACGCAATCGGCCGACGTTCGCATCATTGCCGCGACGCACAAGAATCTTGAACAGATGATTGAAGCGGCCACTTTCCGCGAAGATCTGTATTACCGCCTTAACGTGTTCCCCATCGAAATGGCGCCGCTGCGCGAGCGGGTGGAAGACATTCCGCTGCTGCTCAACGAGCTGATTTCGCGCATGGAAGTGGAGAAGCGCGGTTCGATCCGCTTCAACTCCGCGGCCATCATGTCGCTCTGCCGTCATGATTGGGCGGGCAACGTGCGCGAGCTGGCCAACCTGGTCGAGCGCATGGCGATCATGCATCCGTACGGAGTGATCGGCGTCAGCGAGCTGCCGAAGAAATTCCGGCATGTCGATGAAGAGGACGAGCAATTGGCCGAGAGCCTGCGCGACGAGCTCGAAGAACGCGCAGCGATCGTTGCCGGTCTGCCCGGAATCTCTGCTCCGGCGCTGCTGCCGAGCGAAGGGCTCGATCTCAAGGATTACCTCGGTAATCTCGAGCAGGGCCTGATTCAGCAAGCCCTGGACGACGCGGGCGGCGTGGTTGCGCGTGCCGCCGAACGTTTGCGCATTCGCCGCACCACCCTGGTGGAGAAGATGCGCAAGTACAGCATGAGTCGCCGCGACGAAGAGATCGAACAGGACTGAACGGCGGGCGGGCGTCTGCTCGCCTTTCGCGTAGCCCGGATGCAATCCGGGAGCGGGGTTCCTCGGTTCCCGGATTGCATCCGGGCTACGTCATCGATGCATTACCACTTTTCCCTCTCCCCAGCCCTCTCCCATAAATGGGAGAGGAGGCAGTTCGGTGTTTCCAGCGCATGGGTCATTCCAGCGCTCGGATAGCCGAATATTTGACGCTAATTAGCTAACTTACTGATAAATAACGTAAATAAATTCAGGCACGACGTTTGCTATAGCTCAGTCGACTAACCGTTTTACCGGCGGTTCGAGACAGAGAGATGCGCATGAGCCAACCCGCAGCAGTACTCCAGCCTGACGTCGACAGCACCGCTGCCGTGGAGTTTGACGGCCGTGCCGGTCTTGAACAGGCGTTTGCCATGTTCAATCAGATGTCCACCCAGCTCAGCGATTCCTACAACCTGTTGGAAGCGCGGGTGACCGAGTTGAAAGGCCAACTGGCCTTGGTCAGTGCGCAACGAATGCAGGAGTTGGCCGAGAAGGAGCGCCTGGCGCACCGTCTGCAAAGTCTGCTCGATCTGCTGCCTGGCGGCGTCATCGTCATCGATGGGCACGGCGTGGTGCGCGAAGCCAATCCAGTGGCGCGCAATCTGCTCGGTCAGCCGCTGGCGGGCATGCTCTGGCGTCAGGTAATTGCCCGGTGTTTCGCGCCGCGTGAAGACGACGGCCACGAGATTTCCCTGAAAGATGGTCGGCGCTTGTCGATCGCCACGCGTTCGCTTTCAGGTGAGCCGGGGCAACTGGTGCTGCTGACCGACCTCACCGATACCCGTCGCTTGCAGGACCAGCTGGCTCGCCATGAGCGGCTCTCTTCGCTGGGGCGGATGGTCGCCTCGCTGGCGCATCAGATCCGTACACCGCTGTCGGCTGCCTTGCTGTATGCCAGTCATCTCACCGATCAAGTGCTGGAAGTGGAGCAGCAGCAACGCTTCGCCGGTCGCCTCAAAGAACGTCTGCATGAGTTGGAGCATCAGGTGCGCGACATGCTGGTGTTCGCTCGCGGCGATCTACCGTTGCCCGATCGCCTGGCTCCCAAGGCGCTGTTCGACGCCTTGCGCGCGGCCGCCGAGGTCCATGTCAGTGGCATGCAAGTGCGTTGGCAGTGCGACAGCCACGCCGGCGAATTGCTCTGTAATCGCGACACCTTGGTCGGTGCGGTGCTCAACCTGGTCGGCAACGCGATCCAGGCGGCCGGTCGCGAGGCGCGCTTGAAGATTCATCTGTCCAACCGCGGCAACTGCCTGCGGCTGTGCGTCAGCGACAACGGCCCGGGAATCGATGCCGCGACTCTGGCGCGTCTGGGCGAACCCTTCTTCACCACCAAAACCACCGGTACTGGCCTCGGCCTGGCGGTGGTCAAGGCGGTGGCGCGTGCGCACCAGGGCGAGCTGCGGTTCAGCTCGCGGCCTGGGCGCGGAACCTGCGCAATTCTTCTGCTGCCGCTGATTCCTGCGGCACAACCGATTCTGGAGCAATGCTGATGACTGCCAAAGTCCTGCTGGTCGAAGACGACCGCGCGCTGCGCGAGGCCCTGGCCGACACCCTGCTGATCGGCGGGCACGCCTATCTGGCGGTCGACTGTGCCGAGGCGGCGCTTGAAGCCCTGGGCCGTGACACGTTCAGCCTGGTGGTCAGCGACGTCAATATGCCGGGCATGGACGGCCATCAATTGCTCGGGCGCATTCGTGCGCAGTATCCGCAGTTGCCGGTCTTGTTGATGACCGCCTTCGGTGCGGTCGAGCGGGCGGTGGATGCGATTCGCCAGGGTGCGGCGGACTATCTGGTCAAACCCTTCGAGCCGCAGGCGCTGCTGGAACTGGTCGCGCGCCATGCCCTGGGTCACGTAGGTCGCAGTGAGGGCGAAGGCCCGGTTGCAACGGAGCCGGCCAGCCGACAACTGCTCGAGTTGGCCACGCGCGTGGCGCAGAGTGATTCCACGGTGCTCATCACCGGTGAATCCGGGACCGGCAAGGAAGTCCTGGCGCGCTATATCCACCAGCAGTCGCCGCGCGTAGCCAAGCCCTTCATCGCCATCAACTGTGCGGCGATTCCCGACAACATGCTCGAGGCCACCTTGTTCGGCCACGAGAAGGGCGCGTTTACTGGTGCCATCTCCACCCAGCCGGGCAAATTCGAGTTGGCTGACGGCGGGACCATTCTGCTCGACGAAATTTCCGAAATGCCGCTGGGCTTGCAGGCCAAGCTGCTGCGCGTGCTGCAAGAGCGTGAAGTGGAGCGGGTCGGCGCGCGTAAGCCGATCACCCTGGATATCCGCGTGCTGGCCACCAGCAACCGCGACCTGGCCAGCGAAGTAGCGGCGGGGCGCTTCCGTGAGGATTTGTACTACCGACTTTCGGTATTCCCGCTGGCTTGGCGCCCGCTGCGCGAGCGTACCGCTGACATTCTGCCACTGGCCGAACGGCTACTAGCCAAGCACGCCAAAAAAATGAATCAGGCCGGCGTGCGTCTGTCGGCGGATGCCCAGCGCTGTCTGGTCGGACATGTCTGGCCGGGCAATGTGCGCGAACTGGACAACGCGATTCAGCGCGCGCTGATTCTTCAGCAGGGTGGCCTGATCCAGCCACAGGATTTGTGCCTGACCACGCCGATCGGCTTCGCGCCGTTGCCGACCCCGCAGGTCATGTCGATGTCCATGTCAGCGCCAGCCAGCCCGGTGCGGCTGGTGGAAACGCCGCCCGCCGAGGCCGCTGGCGTGCTGGGCGAAGACATGCGCCGTCACGAGTACCAGATGATCATCGACACCCTGCGTTCCGAGCGCGGCCGGCGTAAGGAAGCTGCCGAGCGTCTAGGCATCAGCCCGCGCACCCTGCGCTACAAGCTGGCCCAGATGCGCGACGCCGGTATGGATGTCGAGGCTTATCTGTTCGCCTCGTAGGATGGATCGAGCGTAGCGAGGCAGCTCGTCAGACCAGTCCCATGCGGGTTGCACCCGCGCTACGAAGCAGATGTCCGTGTAGGCGCGAATTTATTCGCGAAAGCCGGTAAAGCCATCGCGAATGAATTCGCTCCTACGGTCGCGTAGGGAGCCCTACAAAGCCTCGGATGTTTGGCACCCTTGTTGCAATAACCCCGGCATAGCGCCATGCGGTGTCAAAAAAACCGCGGCCGGTGGAGGAAGTTATGAGCCAGGGTGTCGAATTCAATCGTCTGATGTTGGAAATGCGCTCCATGCAAATGGAGGCAATGGCGCGCAGCAAGCCGGTGGTCGCCACTCCCGAGCCGGGCGCGCCGAGCTTTTCCGACATGCTTGGTCAGGCGGTGAACAAGGTCAACGAGACCCAGCAGACGTCCAACCAGATGGCCGAAGCCTTCGAGATCGGCAAGAGCGGGGTTGATCTGACCGACGTGATGATCGCCTCGCAGAAAGCCAGCGTGTCGTTCCAGGCCATGACTCAGGTACGCAACAAGCTGGTCCAGGCCTACCAAGACATCATGCAAATGCCAGTGTGAGGCGCGAGTAACCCATGGCTGACGCAGTGATCAGTAACGTCCCCGCCAAGGCGGACGCCCAGGAGCCAAAGAAGCCGCTGTTCGGTTTGTCGTTCCTGGAAAACCTCTCCGACATGAGCATGCTGCGGCAAATCGGTCTGCTGGTCGGCCTGGCCGCCAGCGTCGCCATCGGCTTTGCCGTGGTGCTGTGGTCGCAACAGCCAGATTACCGTCCGCTGTTCGCCAACCTGGCCGGGATGGACGCCAACCAGGTCACTGAAACCCTGGCCAACGCCGACATCAAGTACACCATCGAACCGAACTCTGGCGCCTTGCTGGTCAAGGCCGACGACTTGGCCCGTGCCCGCATGAAGCTGGCCAGCGCCGGCATCGCCCCGCAGGACGCCAATATCGGTTTTGAAATTCTCGATAAAGAGCAAGGCCTGGGCACCAGCCAGTTCATGGAGGCCACCCGTTACCGTCGCGGCCTGGAAGGCGAGCTGGCGCGTACCGTGTCGAGCCTCAACAACGTCAAGGGTGCCCGCGTGCACCTGGCGATTCCGAAAAGCTCGGTGTTCGTTCGTGACGAACGCAAACCCAGCGCCTCGGTGCTGGTCGAGTTGTATCCAGGGCGTTCGCTGGAGCCGAGCCAGGTGATGGCGATCATCAACCTGATCTCCACCAGCGTGCCGGAACTGAACAAGTCGCAAGTCACCGTCGTCGACCAGAAGGGCAACCTGCTGTCCGACCAGCAGGAGCTATCCGAGCTGAGCATGGCCGGCAAGCAATTCGACTTCACCCGGCGTATGGAAGGCAGTCTGACCCAGCGGGTCGACAACATATTGCGTCCGGTACTGGGTGGCGATCGCTTCAAAGCCGAAGTGTCCGCCGACGTCGATTTCAGTGCGGTGGAATCGACCGCGGAAATGTTCAACCCCGATCAGCCGGCGCTGCGCAGCGAGCAGAAAGTCAACGAAGAACGCCAGAGCAGCCTGCCGCCCCAAGGCGTGCCGGGCGCGCTGTCCAATCAGCCGCCGGCCCCCGGCAGCGCGCCGCAGCAAGCCAATGCGCCGGCCGCGCCCGCTGCCTCCGGGCCGGTTGCCGCCGGCCAGCCGCTGCTCGATGCCAACGGCCAACAGATCATCGACCCGGCTACCGGCTTGCCGAAACTGGCGCCGTATCCGGCTGACAAACGCGAACAGTCGACCCGCAACTTCGAGCTGGACCGTTCGATCAGCCACACCAAGCAGCAACAGGGCCGCGTGCGGCGGATTTCTGTCGCGGTAGTGGTCGATGATCAGATCAAGGTCGACGCGCAATCCGGTGAAACCACTCGCGTGCCGTGGAGCACCGCCGATATCGCCCGCTTCACGCGTCTGGTGCAGGACGCGGTCGGCTTCGATGCCAGCCGCGGCGACAGCGTCAGCGTCATCAATACGCCGTTCACCGCCAGCCAGAACGATGAAGTCATCGATATCCCGTTCTACACCCAACCGTGGTTCTGGGATGTGGTCAAGCAAGTGCTTGGTGTGCTGTTCATCCTGGTTCTGGTGTTCGGTGTGCTGCGTCCGGTACTCAACAACATCACTGGCCACAGCAAGGGCAAGGAGCTCGCCTTGGCCGGTGGCGGGGATATGGCGCTGGGTGAAATGGGCGGTCTGGACGGCGAACTGTCGGCTGACCGGGTCAGCCTCGGCGGCCCGCAACGCATCATGTTGCCGAGCCCGACTGAAGGTTTCGATGCGCAATTGAATGCGATCAAGGGTCTGGTAGCCGAGGACCCGGGTCGCGTGGCTCAAGTAGTCAAAGACTGGATCAACGCCGATGAATGAAGCTCGCGTCGCCACCAAGCTGAACAAGGTCGAGAAGGCCGCGATTTTGCTGCTTTCGCTCGGCGAGACCGATGCCGCCCAGGTGCTGCGCCACCTCGGGCCGAAGGAAGTGCAGAAGGTCGGTATGGCCATGGCTCATATGCGCAACGTGCAGCGCGATCAGGTCGAGCAGGTAATGGGCGAGTTCGTCGAAATTGTCGGCGATCAGACCAGTCTGGGCGTCGGCGCCGACAGCTACATCCGGCGCATGCTGACCCAGGCGCTCGGCGAGGATAAAGCCGGTGGCCTGATCGATCGGATCCTGCTCGGCGGCAGCACCAGCGGCCTGGACAGCCTGAAGTGGATGGAGCCGCGCGCCGTGGCCGACGTGATCCGCTACGAACACCCGCAGATCCAGGCCATCGTGGTCGCCTACCTCGATCCCGATCAGGCCGGCGAAGTCCTTGGTCACTTCGACCACAAGGTGCGCCTGGACATCGTCCTGCGCGTCTCCTCGCTGAACACCGTGCAGCCGGCGGCGCTCAAGGAACTCAACCTGATCCTCGAGAAGCAGTTCTCCGGCAATGCCAACACCTCGCGGGCGACCATGGGTGGCGTCAAGCGTGCGGCGGACATCATGAACTTCCTCGACAGCTCGATCGAAGGCCAACTGATGGACTCGATCCGCGAGATGGATGCCGACCTGTCGACCCAGATCGAGGACCTGATGTTCGTCTTCGACAACCTCGGCGATGTCGACGACCGCGGCATCCAGGCGTTGCTGCGCGAAGTATCGTCCGAAGTGCTGGTGCTGGCGCTCAAGGGTGCCGACGATCCGGTCAAGGAAAAGGTCTTCAAGAACATGTCCAAGCGCGCCGCCGAACTGCTGCGCGACGACTTGGAAGCCCGCGGCCCGGTGCGCGTCAGTGATGTCGAGACCGCGCAGAAGGAAATCCTGACCATTGCCCGGCGCATGGCCGAGGCCGGCGAAATCGTCTTGGGCGGCAAAGGCGGCGAGGAGATGGTGTAAGCCGGCTCGCCGTATAGCCCGGACTGCATCCGGGCCACATGTAGGTTGGCGCTGAGCGCAGCGATGCCCAACACGCGATAGATCGGCCGAAAACAAATCACAAGCGAACCCAAACCATGTCGACCAAGGACACCCCCAGCGAACTGATTCGTGCCAAGGACGTCAGCGCCTTCGATCGCTGGGCTTTGCCGAGCTTCGACGCGGAAATCGAGCAGGCTGTCGCTGAGGACGTGCCAGCCGCCAGCGAGACGGCGGAACCTAGCGAAGCGAGCGAAATCGCGCAGAGCGAAGAAGTCCCGCTCGAAGCGGTCAAACCGTTGACGTTGGACGAACTCGAAGCGATCCGCCAGGACGCCTACAACGAAGGTCTGGCGACCGGCGAAAAAGACGGCTTTCGCGCCGGCCAGCTGCGGGCCAAACAGGAAGCCGATGTGGCCCTGGCCGCCAAGCTCGGTAGCCTGGAAAGCGTCATGCAGCAGTTGTTCGAGCCGATTGCCGAGCAGGATCTGGAGCTTGAGCGGATGCTCGTCAATCTGGTCAGCCACATGGCGCGTCAGGTCATCCAGCGCGAGTTGGTTAGCGACTCCAGCCAGATCCGTCATGTGCTGCGCGAGGCGCTCAAGCTGCTGCCGATGGGTGCCGGCAACATCCGCATCCATATCAATCCGCAGGATTTCGCGGTGGTCAAAGCCCTGCGCGACCGCCATGAAGAGAGCTGGCGGATTCTCGAGGACGAAGCGCTGTTGCCCGGTGGCTGCCGCATCGAGACCGAGCACAGCCGCATCGATGCGAGCATCGAGACGCGTCTGAACCAAGCCATCCAGCAGCTCTTCGAACAGCAGCGCGAACAGGCGGTGCATCCATTGCCAGCCGACATCGGCATCGATCTGGGCGCCGAGTCGGGCAGCCGGGAAGCCGCGCATGCGTCTTGAGCGCACCAGTTTTACCAAGCGCCTGGCCGGCTACGCCGATGCCGTGCAGTTGCCCGCCCAGCCGGTGGTCGAAGGCCGCCTGCTGCGCATGGTCGGCTTGACTCTGGAAGCCGAGGGCCTGCGCGCCGCGGCGGGTAGCCGCTGCCTGGTGATCAACGATGGCGACTATCACCCGGTGCAGGTCGAGGCCGAAGTGATGGGTTTTTCCGGCAATAAAATCTTCCTCATGCCGGTCGGCAGCCTCGCCGGCATCGCGCCGGGTGCCCGCGTGGTGCCGCTACCGGATACCGGCCGCTTACCGATGGGCATGAGCATGCTCGGCCGGGTGCTGGATGGCGCCGGCAATGCGCTGGACGGCAAAGGCCGGATGCGCGCCGAAGACTGGGTGCCGATGGACGGCCCAACCATCAACCCGCTCAAACGCCATCCGATCAGCGAGCCGCTAGACGTCGGTATCCGCAGCATCAACGGTTTGTTGACGGTCGGCCGTGGCCAGCGTCTCGGCCTGTTCGCCGGTACCGGCGTGGGCAAATCGGTGCTGCTGGGGATGATGACGCGCTTCACCGAGGCGGAAATCATCGTCGTCGGGCTGATCGGCGAGCGGGGCCGCGAGGTCAAGGAATTCATCGAGCACATCCTCGGCGAGGAAGGCCTCAAGCGCTCGGTGGTGGTCGCTTCGCCCGCCGACGATGCGCCGCTGATGCGTTTGCGCGCCGCGATGTATTGCACGCGGATCGCCGAATATTTCCGCGACAAGGGCAAGAACGTCCTGCTGCTGATGGACTCGCTGACCCGCTACGCCCAGGCGCAGCGCGAAATCGCCCTGGCCATCGGCGAGCCGCCGGCGACCAAGGGCTATCCGCCCTCGGTATTCGCCAAGCTGCCCAAGCTGGTCGAGCGCGCCGGTAATGCGGAGGAGGGCGGCGGCTCGATCACCGCGTTCTACACCGTGCTGTCTGAAGGTGATGACCAGCAAGACCCGATCGCCGACGCCGCGCGGGGTGTGCTCGATGGGCACTTCGTACTGTCGCGGCGACTGGCTGAGGAAGGTCACTATCCGGCCATTGATATCGAAGCCTCGATCAGCCGGGTCATGCCGCAAGTGGTTAGCGAGGAGCACATGCGCCAGGCGCAGCGCTTCAAACAACTGTGGTCGCGCTATCAGCAGAGTCGCGATCTGATCAGCGTTGGTGCCTATGCGCCGGGCGGCGATCCGGACACCGATCTGGCTATCGCCCGTTTGCCGGCGATGCAGCAGTACTTGCGCCAAGGCTTGCGGCAAAGCGAAAGCTTGGCACAGAGCTCGGCCCAGTTGACCGGGGTTTTCGGGCCGGTTAAGGGGGACTGAGACTTGGCGAACAGCCGTAGGACGGGTGCGACCCGCGCAATGTGGTCTTCGGCGGGTTGCACCCGCCCTACGCATCGGCCCCGTGGGGTGGATGGCCACCCCGTGGAAAACCGCGCAGCGTTTTCCACCACTGCAGTGGTGGATGTGCAAAGCGACATCCACCCTGCAACCTGCGCTCAGTCCGTAGCCCGGATGCAATCCGGGAGCGCGTGCAACGCCATGCCCCGGATTGCATCCGGGCTACGGTGGGAACAGCCATGACCCTCAGTCGCGCCAAGCGTCTGCAGCCGGTCATCGAGATGGCCGAGCGTGCCGAGCGCGAAGCGGCGCGCCAGCTGGGGAAGTTGCAAGGGTTGCTCAGCCAGGCGGAGGCCAAGCTGGGTGAGCTCGAGCGGTTTCGCGCCGACTACCAGCAACAATGGATCACTGAAGGCCAGCGCGGCGTTTCCGGGCAATGGCTGATGAACTACCAACGCTTTCTGTCGCAACTGGAAACCGCAATCGGACAGCAGCGGCAAAGCACCACCTGGCACCGCGATAACCTGAGCAAGGCGCGCGAAGTCTGGCAACAGCGCTATGCGCGCCTGGAGGGCCTGCGCAAGCTGGTGCAGCGTTATCAGGACGAGGCACGCCTGGCTGCCGACAAGCGCGAGCAACGCTTGCTCGATGAACTGTCGCAGCGTCTCAGGCAGCATGAGCAGTAGCGCATAGGGCAGAACTGGCGAGGTCGATCACCGCCAAGCGTGTCAGGCGCGAGGGAACCGCGCAGGAATATGTCGGCAGTGGTTGCCGGCATCGGCGCTGAGTGCTAAATCTTCCACCCGTGTTACCCGAATTTTCCGTCGCACTAAGGAGTTCCATATGGCGATCACCGCGCAACCCTCGACCGATGGCCAGGAGCTGACCATTTCGATTCAGGGGCGTTTCGACTTCGGTGCCCATCAAGAATTTCGCGACGCCTACGAGCGGGTGAGCAGCTCGCCCAAGCGCTATGTCATCGACCTCGAGGGCACCACCTACCTCGACAGTTCGGCGCTCGGCATGCTGCTCCTGCTGCGTGATCACGCCGGTGGCGACCATGCGCAGATTCGTCTGGTGAACTGCAATCCGGACGTTCGCAAGATCCTCGCCATTTCCAATTTCGAGCAACTGTTCAAGATCGCCTGAGCCCATGTCTACGCGTCTGTCCATTCTGATCGCCGAGGACAACGCCGCCGATCGCATGCTGCTGTCGACCATCGTCAATCGCCAGGGGCACCGTGTGCTCACCGCCGGCAACGGCCTGGAAGCGGTCGCCCTGTTCGAGCAGGAACGCCCGGACATGGTCCTGATGGACGCGTTGATGCCGGTGATGGATGGCTTCGAAGCCGCTCGGCGCATCAAGCAATCCGCCGGCGAAGCGCTGGTGCCGATCATCTTCCTCACCTCGCTGACCGAGGGCGAAGCGCTGGTGCGCTGCCTGGAGGCCGGCGGCGACGACTTTCTCGCCAAGCCCTACAACCGGGTGATCCTCGAAGCCAAGATCAACGCCATGGACCGCCTGCGCCGCTTACAGGCCACCATGCTGGAACAGCGCGACCTGATCGCCCGGCACAACGAGCACTTGTTGTCCGAGCAGCGGGTCGCCAAGGCGGTGTTCGACAAGGTGGCGCACTCCGGTTGCCTCGACGCGCCGAACATCCGCTATCTGCAATCGCCTTACGCGTTGTTCAACGGTGATTTGCTGTTGGCCGCCTACAAGCCTTCTGGCGGTATGCACGTGCTGCTTGGCGACTTCACCGGCCACGGCCTGCCGGCGGCGATTGGCGCAATGCCGCTGGCCGAGGTGTTTTATGGGATGACCGCCAAGGGCCATTCCATGACCGAAATCCTTCGCGAGATGAATGCCAAGCTCAAACGCATCCTGCCGCGCGGGGTGTTCTGCTGCGCCATGCTGGTGAATATCAGTTTCCAGCGGCGCACTCTGAAGGTCTGGAACGGCGGTCTGCCAGACGGCTATCTGCTGCGCCAAGGTGGCGAGCGGGTGCCGTTGGTGTCGCGCCATCTACCGTTGGGCGTGCTGGAGCCGGAGGCCTTCAGCGATGCCTGCGAGATTTATCCGCTGGAGCTGGATGACCGCTTGTTCCTGCTTTCCGATGGGGTCCTCGAGGCGCAGGACGGTGAGGGGCGGATGTTTGGCGACGAGCGTCTGCAAGCGGTGCTCGCCGCCAATCACGAGCCCGAGCAGCTGTTCGCGGAAGTCCAGCAGGCCCTGACCCGCTTTCGCGGCGAGGCGCAGGACGACATCAGCATGATCGAGGTGCGCCTGGTCGACGATGCCGACCTGCCGCGCCCGCCGCTGGCCTTTGTCGACAGCGGCCAGAGCAGCCCGTTGGACTGGGCGGCGAGCTTCGAATTCCGTGCCGAGACCTTGCGCCGTTTCAATCCACTGCCGTTTCTCTTGCAGTTGCTCCTCGAAGTACGCGGGCTGCGCGCCCAAGGCGGAGCGCTCTACAGCGTGCTCGCCGAGCTGTATTCGAATGCCCTGGAGCACGGCGTGATGGGTCTGGATTCGACCCGTAAGCGCGATGCCGATGGCTTCGCCGACTATTACCGCGAGCGCAGTGCGCGGCTGGCCAATTTGGATCAGGGTTTTGTGCGCTTTCATCTGCACGTGCAGCCGGATGCCAGCGGTGGCTGCCTGGAAGTGCGCGTCGAAGACAGCGGCAGCGGTTTCGATTTCGCCGCCGAGCTGCTGCAGCATCAAGCGCCGAGTAGCTTTAGCGGCCGCGGTTTGCGGCTGGTTCGCGAGCTGGTCGAGCACTGTTCCTGGACCGATGACGGGCGAGTGATCTGCGTAAAATTCCGCTGGTCTGAGTAATCCGCGCTTCTCAGGCATAATCACGCCACATCATCAGGGAGAGAGACGGTGGCTGAGTCGCATCTCGACAGCAATGTGCTGTTGGCCTTGCAAGACGTCATGGAAGACGAATATCCGCTGCTGCTGGATACCTTCTTGGCTGATTCCGAAGAACGCCTGCGCTCGTTGCAGGCGGCCTCGCAGCACGCCGATGCGCAAGCGATGCGCTTGGCCGCGCACAGCTTCAAGGGCAGCTGCAGCAATATGGGCGCCCGTTTGCTGGCAGGCCTGTGCAAGCAGCTCGAAGACCTGGCCCGCCAGGAGCGATTGGACCAGGCGCCGGCGGTCATCGAGCAGATCGAGCGCGAGTTCGCCATCGTGCGCATCCTCTGCAAGGTCGAACGCCAGCGCTATCAGCTGCGTTAGTTAGCGCTCCCAGTCCCCTCGTTTGCCGGCATCGAAAAGCTGGCCCGAGCCTTGCTATATCCCAGGCACGACCCATCCCTAACGGAGAGTGCCTATGGCTGTTGCCACCGACCTGCTGCTCAAGTCGGCACCTGAAGTAAAGCCCCGAGCACACACCACGAAAGCCCCGGATAACAGCGCGGAACCGCGCAAGAACGAGGCTTCCAGCTTCGCTCAGGTGTATGCAAAGGAGCGCCAGGCGAAAGCCGCCGAGCGTAACGACGAGGCGGCCAAAGCGAAAAGCGAGAAGGCCAAGGCAGCCAACGAGGCCAGGGACGGGGGCGACGACCCGGTTGCCGTGGTTGCCGGTGCCGAGTCGGTAGTTGCCGATAGCGGCAAACCCTTGCCGACCGACCCCGTGGCGGTCGATCCCAGTCCGCTGCCGGGTTTGATCGGACAACCGCCGGCGGCAGACAGCGCGCCGGAAGTCGTTGTCGACGCTGAGCAGGCCGCCGCGCTGATGCTGCCCGCGACGCTCAACCTGACGGCTTCCGGTCCCGCCAGCATGACCGAGGCCAGCCATGATCCGCAGATCGATGCGCTGAACGAAGTGGCAGCCGTCAATCTGGTGCTCGGTCTCGACGGCAAAGCGCAGTCCGCAGGCCAGTCATCGACGCAGACCGGCAACAGCCCAGCGATAGCCAACAGTGTGCAGGGCTTCGCCGCTGCGATAGCCGCGTTCAGCGATGCCAGTGCGCTCAAGGAGGAAGGCCAGCTGGAAACCGAGTTGCCGCTCGACGAGTTGGCTGGCGACAGTCTGGAAACCCTGAGCGACAGCCCGAGCGACCTACGCAGCGATAATTTTGCCAGTAAGCTGAATGCGCTGAGCCAGTCCATCCAGCAGAACTCGCCGAGTCAGCGAGCCGCGCTGGTGCCCGGTCAGCCGGTCGCCATGCAGCAAGGCAATTGGAGCGAAGCGGTCGTCGACCGGGTGATGTGGCTGTCCAGCCAGAACCTCAAGTCGGCCGAGATCCAGCTCAATCCAGCCGAGCTCGGCCGTCTGGAGGTGCGCATCGATATCTCCAAGGACGATCAGACCCAAGTGACCTTCGCCAGTCCCCACGCCGGCGTACGCGACGCCCTGGAAGGGCAGATGCATAAGCTGCGCGAGATGTTCACCCAGCAGGGCATGAACACGCTCGATGTCAGCGTCTCCGACCAGTCGCTAAATCGCGGCGGGCAGGGGCAGGGCGGTGACAGCGAGCGAGGCGCTTCGCAGTTCCGCGGCGGCCACAACCTGCGCGGCGGCGAGGAAGAGATCTCGCTGGGCATGAGTGAAATCCGTTCGACGTCTGGCAGTGGCGGCCGCAGCCTGGTCGATTACTACGCCTGAGTGGGGTGGCCGTTCCAACGGTTGATGGCCGGGCCGCTTCAGTCCGTTCAATCGTAGGAGCGGCCCTTGGCCGTGATCAGCGCACAGCGCGGCACTCGCCAAGTAATAGTGGATGACAGGCCGTAGCCGGCCTGATATATCCGCTGGCCCTTCGCGCTGCTGCGGGCAAGCTGGCATAACACTTGCTCAATCCCGGCAAACGCCCACAAATCTCCGAACAATGACGGATTATTGGCATGGCTAAGACAGACCCGGCAGCGTTACTCCCCGGTAACGACGCAAAACCGGCAAACAAACTCAAGCTGATCGTCCTGATCGCCGTGGTGTTTCTGCTGGCCATTGGCGGATCGGTCGCCGGTACCTGGTTCTTCCTCAACAAAGGCGATGCCAAGGCTGAGGAAAGCACGGCGGCCAGCAGCGAAAGCGCAACGCCGCAGAAGCAGCCGGCACTCTACGAGCAGCTGGCGCCGGCCTTTGTGGTCAATTACAAGCAGGACGGTCGGCAGCGCTACATGCAGGTCAGTGTTGCCCTGATGGCCCGTGACCCAGCGCAGCTGAGCGCACTCAAGGCGCATATGCCGGTGCTGCGCAACAACCTGGTGATGCTGTTTTCCGGTCAGGATTTCACTGCCCTGACCACGCCGGTGGGCAAGGAAATGCTGCGCCAGCAGGCCACCGCCAGCGTGCAGGAGTTGGCGAAGAAGGAGACCGGGCATACGGTCGTCGAGCAAGTGTTGTTCACCAATTTCGTGTTGCAGTAAGAGGCTCGCATGGCCGTACAAGATCTGCTTTCCCAGGATGAAATCGACGCCCTGTTGCATGGCGTCGACGATGGTCTGGTCGAAGCCGATGATGCCGCCGAGCCGGGCAGTATCAAGAGCTATGACCTGTCCAGCCAGGACCGCATCGTCCGTGGGCGCATGCCCACCCTGGAAATGATCAACGAGCGCTTCGCCCGTTACACGCGCATCAGCATGTTCAACCTCCTGCGTCGTTCGGCGGACGTGGCGGTGGGCGGTGTGCAGGTGATGAAGTTCGGCGAATACGTGCACTCGCTCTACGTCCCGACCAGCCTCAATCTGGTGAAGATGAAGCCGCTGCGCGGCACCGGGCTGTTCATTCTCGACGCCAAGCTGGTGTTCAAGCTGGTCGACAATTTCTTCGGCGGCGACGGCCGTCACGCCAAGATCGAGGGCCGCGAATTCACCCCCACCGAGCTGCGTGTGGTGCGCATGGTCATCGACCAGGCCTTCGTCGACCTCAAGGAAGCCTGGCACGCGGTGATGGACGTCAATTTCGAGTACATCAACTCGGAAGTGAACCCGGCCCTGGCCAACATCGTCAGCCCCAGCGAGGTGGTGGTCGTGTCGACCTTCCATATCGAATTGGACGGCGGTGGCGGCGACCTGCACGTGACCTTGCCGTATTCGATGATCGAGCCGATCCGCGACATGCTCGATGCGGGCTTCCAGTCCGATGTCGACGATCAGGACGAGCGCTGGGTCAAGGCCCTGCGCGAGGACATCCTCGATGTCAGCGTACCGCTCAGCGCCACCGTGGCGCGCCGCCAGCTCAAGGTACGCGACATCCTGCACATGCAGCCGGGCGATGTGATCCCGGTGGAAATGGCCGATGTCGTGACCATGCGCGCCAACGGCGTGCCGGCCTTCAAGGCCAAGCTGGGTGCGCATAAAGGCAACTTGGCGTTCCAGATTCTCGAGGCCATCGAGCGTCAGCGTTAATCCACTTCATCCTCTGGCCCAGGCGGCGAGGGGATAAACCATTCCAGCCAGCCGAGGACCGATCCCATGGCAGACGAAAACACTACTCCCGAGGAACAGGCACTGGCCGATGAGTGGGCCGCGGCCCTGTCTGAATCCGGCGATGCCAGCCAGGACGACATCGACGCGATGTTTGCCACCCCGGCCGCCGCCACCCCAGCCAAGCCTGCCGCACCGCTGGCACCCATGGAAGAATTCGGCAGCTCGCCGAAGAATAACCAGATGGTCAGCCTCGATGGCCCCAACCTGGATGTGATTCTTGATATTCCGGTGTCGATTTCCATGGAAGTCGGCAATACCGAAATCACCATCCGCAACCTGCTGCAACTCAACCAGGGCTCGGTGATCGAGCTCGACCGCCTGGCCGGTGAGCCGCTCGATGTGCTGGTCAACGGCACGCTGATCGCCCATGGCGAGGTGGTGGTGGTCAACGAGAAGTTCGGTATCCGTCTGACTGATGTGATCAGTCAGAGCGAACGCATCAAGAAGCTGCGCTGAGCATGCGCGCGGTATTCCTCGCCGCCGTGCTGGGCGGTCTGCCGTTGCTTGCCCAGGCTGCCGAGCCGGCCGCCGCGCCAGTCGTCAGCAGCGGCATCGGTGGGCAGTTAGTGCAGTTGCTGCTGGGCTTGTTGTTGGTGATCGGCCTGATTTTCCTGCTCGCCTGGCTGATGCGCCGGGTCCAGCAGATGGCCCCGCGCGGCGGCCAGATTATCAAGATCGTCGCCACCCAGGCGTTGGGCCCGCGTGATCGGCTGGTGCTGGTGGAAGTCGGTAGCGAACAAGTGCTGCTCGGCCTCAGCGCCGGGCGCATCACGCCCCTGCATGTCCTCGCCGAACCGGTGGTGAGCGCTGCCGGCGAACCGGCATCCGCTGACTTCGCCCTGCAGTTGGCGAAGCTCTTGGGCCGCGAGCAGAAGGGTAAGCCGTGAGCACAGCGATGCGTTTTGCCGTGGCGCTGCTGCTGGTTCTGGGCGCGCCGCTAGTATTTGCCGCGCCGATAGCCGTGGGAGCCGACAATCCGTTGTCGATCCCGGCAATCACCCTGGCGACCAACCCGGAAGGGCAGCAGGAATACTCGGTCAGCCTGCAGATCCTGCTGATCATGACAGCGCTGAGCTTCATTCCGGCATTCGTCATGCTGATGACTAGCTTCACGCGGATCATCATCGTCTTCTCGATCCTGCGTCAGGCCTTGGGCCTGCAGCAGACGCCGTCGAACCAGATTCTCACCGGCATGGCGCTGTTTCTGACCATGTTCATCATGGCGCCGGTATTCGAACAGATTAACCGCGATGCCCTGCAGCCCTACCTGAACGAGCAGATGCCGCCACAGGAGGCGCTCAACAAGGCCGAAGTGCCGCTGAAGAACTTCATGCTGGCGCAGACCCGCACTTCCGATCTTGAGTTGTTCGTGCGCCTGTCCAAGCGCACCGACATCGCCAGCCCGGACCAGGCGCCGCTGACGATCTTGGTACCGGCGTTCATCACCTCGGAGCTGAAGACCGCCTTCCAGATTGGTTTCATGATCTTCATTCCATTCCTGGTGATCGATCTGGTGGTGTCCAGCATTCTGATGGCGATGGGCATGATGATGTTGTCGCCGCTGATCATTTCCCTGCCGTTCAAGATCATGCTGTTTGTCTTGATCGATGGCTGGGCGCTGATTATCGGCACCTTGGCCAGCAGTTTCGGCGGCGTGTAGGAGGCTCTGCGATGACTCCCGAAGTAGCCGTAGACCTGTTCCGTGAAGCGCTGTGGCTGACCGCCCTGATGGTCGCCATCCTGGTTGTACCGAGCCTGTTGGTCGGTCTGCTGGTGGCGATGTTCCAGGCCGCCACGCAGATCAACGAACAAACCCTGAGCTTCCTGCCGCGCCTCATGGTGATTCTCATCACCCTGATCGTCCTGGGTCCCTGGATGATTCGTCAGTTGATGGAGTACACCCAGGGCCTGATCCAGAACATTCCGCAGTTGATCGGCTAGCCGTGTTCGAGCTCACCGATGCGCAGATTGGCGGCTGGGTTAGCAGCTTCGTCCTGCCCCTGTTCCGCATCGCCGCGCTGCTCATGACCATGCCGATCATCGGTACCCAGTTGGTGCCGATGCGCGTGCGCTTGTACCTGGCGCTGGCCATTTGCGTGGTGATCATGCCGACCTTGCCGCCGATGCCGAGCGTCGATTCGATCAGTCTGCAGGTGTTCGTGTTGATCGCCCAGGAAGTGCTGATCGGCGCTATGCTCGGCTTCACCCTGCAGCTGTTTTTCCATGCGTTCGTGATTGCCGGGCAGATTCTCGCCACGCAGATGGGGTTGGGTTTCGCCTCGATGGTCGACCCCACCAATGGCGTATCGGTAGCGGTGATCGGGCAGTTTTTCACCATGCTGGTGACCCTGCTGTTTCTGGCCATGAACGGCCATTTGGTGGTGCTCGAGATCATGGCCGAGAGCTTCACCACCCTGCCGGTCGGCGGCGGTTTTCTGACTGCGCAGTATTGGGAGATCGCCAACAAACTCGGCTGGGTACTCGGCGCCGGGCTGTTGCTGGTATTGCCGGCGATCACTGCGCTATTGATCGTCAACCTGGCCTTCGGCGTGATGACCCGAGCCGCGCCGCAGCTGAACATCTTCTCCATCGGCTTTCCACTGACTCTGGTGGTCGGCCTGGTGATCGTCTGGATCGGCTTGGCCGACATCCTTGCCCAATACCAATCGCTGGCCAGCGAAGCGCTGCAATTGCTGCGCGACATGGCCCAGGCGCGCTGATGAGGAGTCCGCGCTGATGGCCGAGAGCGAAAGCGGCGCCGACAAGAGCGAGGAACCCACAGAGAAGCGGCGACGCGAGTCACGTGAAAAGGGTCAGATCGCGCGGTCCCGCGAGCTCAACACGCTGGCCATTCTGTTGGCGGGCACTGGTGGCTTGCTGGCCACTGGCGGCAGCTTGGCCGACATGATGATGCAGGTCATGCGTGCCAATTTCAGCCTGTCGCGTGAGGTGTTGCTCAACGAGCAGTCCATGGGCCTGTGGCTGATGGCGTCGGGAAAAATGGCGATCGAAGCGCTGGTGCCATTGTTCGTTACTTTGCTGATTGCCTCTATCCTCGGTCCGATTGCTCTGGGTGGCTGGCTGTTCTCCATGGAGGCGTTGCAGCCCAAGTTCAGTCGCATGGATCCGCTGGCCGGGCTCAAGCGGATGTTCTCGGCCAAGGCGTTGATCGAGTTGGTCAAGGCCTTGGCGAAGTTCCTGGTGGTGCTGCTGGTGGCGTTGGCGGTGCTGTCCAGCGATCGCGATGCGTTGCTGGCGATTGCCCAGGAGCCGCTGGATATGGCGATTTTGCACAGCGTGCAGGTGGTCGGTTGGAGCGCCCTGTGGATGTCCTGCGGGATCATCCTGATTGCCGCGGTGGATGTGCCGTTTCAGCTCTGGGACAACAAGCAGAAGCTGATGATGACCAAGCAGGAAGTGCGCGACGAGTACAAGGACAGCGAAGGCAAGCCCGAGGTCAAACAGCGGATCCGGCAGATGCAGCGCGAGATGTCCGAGCGGCGGATGATGGCTGCGGTCCCGCAGGCCGACGTGGTGATCACCAACCCGACGCACTTCGCCGTGGCGCTCAAATACGACCCGAGCAAAGGCGCGGCGCCGGTGTTGCTGGCCAAGGGTGGCGATTTCATGGCGTTGAAAATCCGCGAGATCGCCCAAGAGCACAAGGTCATGATCCTCGAATCGCCGGCCCTGGCGCGGGCGGTGTATCACTCCACTGAGCTGGACCGGGAGATCCCCGCAGGCCTCTATCTGGCCGTCGCCCAAGTCCTGGCCTATGTCTACCAGCTGCGCCAGTTCCAGACCGGCAAAGGCAAACGCCCGACGCCGCTGAACGACCTGCCAATACCGCCGGATCTGCGCCGCGACGAGTGATCGCCTCGTCGCGGGAGGACCCGCGATTGTAGGTTGGGCTGAGGAGCCCGCGACGATGCCCAACAGGCGGTGCCGAGCCGCAACACCGTGACCACGCCGGACTCCGACGTTGGGCATCGCGGAGCTCAGCCCAACCTACGACCACCCGCACGACGCAACTCCGCGCTACGCCCAACCCTATTTCACCCGCCCCCTGACGAGTTGGAATGCTTCTTGCCATACCTTCTGAAAAGCGCCTGTCGGCGTCAAAAGAATGGTTAGTCGGGGTTAGGACGTGGCAGTAGATCGTTCACAGTTGATCGGCAACATGCGCACCAATCTGGCGGGCTTGCGCCAGGGCAGTCTTGGCGTGCCGCTGCTGCTGCTGGCGATGCTCGGCATGATGATGCTGCCGGTGCCGCCGTTCCTCCTCGACGTACTGTTCACCTTCAACATCGCCCTGTCGATTGTCGTCCTGCTGGTCAGCGTCTACGCGCTGCGGCCGCTGGATTTCGCGGTGTTCCCGACCATCCTGCTGGTCGCTACCTTGCTGCGCCTGGCGCTTAACGTCGCCTCCACCCGCGTAGTGCTGCTGCATGGGCAGAACGGCCACGACGCCGCCGGTAAAGTGATCCAGGCGTTCGGCGATGTGGTGATCGGCGGCAACTACGTGGTCGGTATCGTGGTGTTCGCGATCTTGATGATCATCAACTTCGTGGTGGTCACCAAGGGTGCCGGGCGGATTTCCGAGGTCAGCGCGCGTTTCACCCTGGACGCCATGCCCGGTAAACAAATGGCCATCGACGCCGACCTTAACGCCGGTTTGATCGATCAGCCAGAAGCCAAGAAGCGTCGTACCGAAGTGGCTCAGGAAGCCGACTTCTACGGTTCGATGGACGGTGCCAGTAAATTCGTGCGCGGTGACGCGGTGGCCGGTCTGCTGATTCTGTTCATCAACCTAATCGGCGGAATGGCTATCGGCATCTTCCAGCACCAGATGAGCTTTGGCGATGCGGGCAAGGTTTACGCCTTGTTGACCATCGGTGACGGTCTGGTGGCGCAGATCCCCTCGCTGCTGCTGTCCACCGCGGCGGCGATCATGGTCACCCGGGTGTCCAGCTCCGAAGACATGGGCCAGCAGGTCAACCGGCAAATGTTCGCCTCGCCCAAGGCGCTGGCGGTGTCGGCGGCGATCCTCATCGCCATGGGCCTGGTGCCGGGCATGCCGCACCTGTCGTTTATCAGCCTCGGCGCCATTGCCGGCGGCGCGGCTTACTGGATCGCCAATCGGCAGAATCAGGCCAAACACGTGGCCGAACAGGAAGTGCAGCGCCAGCAAGAATTACTGCCGGCGCACAAGGCCCAGGAAATCAAGGAGCTGGGTTGGGACGACGTCACTCCAGTGGATATGGTCGGCCTCGAAGTGGGTTACCGGCTGATTCCGCTGGTCGACCGCAACCAGGGCGGCCAGCTGCTGGCGCGGATCAAAGGGGTCCGCAAGAAGCTCTCGCAAGAGATGGGGTTCCTGATGCCCTCGGTGCATATCCGCGACAACCTCGACCTGCAGCCGAACGCCTACCGTTTGACGCTGATGGGCGTCAGCGTGGCCGAAGCCGAGGTCTATCCCGATCGCGAGTTGGCGATCAATCCCGGTCAGGTGTTTGGCACGCTCAACGGCGTGGCCGCCAAAGATCCGGCGTTCGGCCTCGAAGCGGTGTGGATCGACGTCGCCCAGCGCGACCAGGCGCAATCGCTCGGTTACACGGTGGTGGACGCCAGCACGGTGGTCGCCACTCATCTCAACCAGGTTCTGCATAAGCACGCCCATGAGCTGCTCGGCCACGAGGAAGTCCAGCAACTGTTGCAGGTGCTGGCGAAAAACTCGCCGAAGCTGGCTGAAGAGCTGGTGCCGGGAATGATTTCGCTGTCGACGCTGCTGAAAGTCCTGCAGGCGCTGCTGCAAGAACAAGTGCCGGTGCGCGACATCCGTTCGATCGCCGAGGCCATCTCCAACGTCGCCGGCAAGAGTCAAGATCCCGCCGCGATGATCGCTGCAGTGCGTGTCGCGCTGGCCCGCGCAATCGTGCAAAGCCTTGTGGGACTAGAGCCGGAGCTGCCTGTGATCACCCTGGAACCAAGGTTGGAACAGATATTGCTCAATAGCTTGCAGAAGGCCGGTCAAGGTGCCGAGGATGGAATCCTCCTCGAACCTGGCATGGCTGAGAAGTTGCAGCGTTCCTTGGTGGACGCCGCCCAGCGTCAGGAAATGCTCGGCAAGCCGGCGATATTGCTGGTAGCCGGTCCGGTCCGGGCGATGCTGTCGCGGTTTGCCCGGATGGCCGTGCCGAACATGCACGTGCTGGCCTACCAGGAAATCCCTGACAACAAGCAGGTAACTATTGTCGCCACCGTCGGACAGAACTGAGGTCCAGGCCATGCAAGTCAAACGCTTTTTCGCTGCCGATATGCGCCAAGCCATGAAACTGGTTCGCGATGAGCTGGGCGCCGATGCGTCGATCATCGGCACCCGTCGGGTTGCTGGCGGTGTCGAATTGACTGCCGCCCTGGATTATCAAATGCCGGCGGCGCCGGTGCAGCCCAACCCGGCGCTGGAAGCCGAGCTGCGCAAGACTCAGGCGAAGATCGCCTCGGCGCAGGCAGAGCTGGTGTTGCGCGAGAAGGGTGAAGCGCTGAAGAAAGACGGTCAGCTGTTTGCCAACGAATCCTTGGTCGCTCCCGAGCTCTCGGCCACGCCGGTGCATCTGGAGCGCCCGCTGCCGGTAGCGCCTGTCGCTGCGCCGGTCGCCACCGATCAACGTGCCCTGGACGCCATGCGCTCCGAGATGAGCAGTCTGCGGGAATTGATCGAGGTGCAACTGGGTTCCATGGCCTGGGGGCAGATGCAGAACCGTCGTCCGCAGCAGGCCAGCCTCTGGCGGCGTCTGCAACGTATGGGCCTGCCCGCCGAGCTGTCGCGCAACCTGCTGGAGCGCGTCGCCAATATCAACGAGCCGCGCCAGGCTTGGCGCATGTTGCTCGCCCATCTGGCCCAGGCGATTCGCACGCCGAAGCTGGAGCCGCTGGAAGAGAGTGGGGTGATTGCCCTGGTCGGTCCGGCCGGCATGGGCAAAACCACCACCCTGGCCAAGCTCGCGGCACGCTACGTGCTCAAGTACGGCGCGCAAAATGTCGCCTTGGTCAGCATGGATAGCTTCCGGATTGGCGCGCAGGAACAGCTGAAGACCCTCGGGCGCATCCTCAACGTCTCGGTAACCCAGGTCGACCCGGATCACTCGCTGACTCAGGCCCTGACGCCGCTGGCGCGCAAGCGCATGGTGTTGATCGATACCGCCGGCCTGCCGGCCAACGATCCGGCCCTGCGTCTGCAGCTGGAAAGCCTGGCGGCGCGTGGCATCAAATCGCGGAATTATCTGGTGATGGCGGCGACCAGCCAGAGTCAGGTGCTCAAGGCGGCGTACCATAGCTACAAACGCTGCGGGCTGGTGGGCTGCATCATCACCAAGGTGGATGAAGCGGCGAATCTGGGTGAGGTTCTAGGGCTGGCTATCGGTCAGCAGTTACCGGTAGCTTATCTGGCCGATGGCCCGCGCATTCCCGATGACTTACAGGTACCGCGCAGCCATCAACTGGTGAGTCGTGCGGTCAGCCTGCAAACGCCGGATGAGCCGAGCGAAGACGTCATGGCCGAGATGTTTGCCGGCCTCTATCAAGGCGCTGAACGGCGCGTTGGCTAGATATTTCGATGGCCGCAAGGGAAGCAGTCAAATGAAGCATTACAAGGTGTGGAAATAACATGGCAATGCACCCCGTACAGGTGATCGCAGTGACCGGTGGCAAGGGCGGCGTTGGCAAGACCAACGTCTCGGTGAACCTGTCCCTGGCCCTGGCCGACCTCGGTCGCCGGGTAATGCTGATGGACGCCGACCTTGGCTTGGCCAACGTTGATGTGCTGCTGGGCCTGACCGCCAAGCGCACCCTGGCCGATGTGATCGATGGCACGTGCGATCTGCGCGACGTGATCATTCAGGGGCCCGGCGGCATCCGCGTGGTACCCGCGGCTTCCGGCACGCAGAGCATGGTGCAGTTGACGCCCATGCAGCACGCCGGGCTGATCCAGGCATTCAGTGAGATCAGCGACAACCTCGACGTCCTGATCGTCGATACCGCTGCCGGCATCAGCGATGCGGTAGTCAGCTTCGTGCGCGCCGCCCAGGAGGTGCTGGTGGTGGTTTGCGACGAGCCGACCTCAATCACCGATGCCTATGCGCTGATCAAACTGCTCAACCGCGACCACGGCATGAGCCGCTTCCGGGTGCTGGCCAACATGGCCCACAGCCCGCAGGAAGGTCGCAATCTGTTCGCCAAACTGACCAAGGTCACCGATCGCTTCCTCGACGTCGCGTTGCAGTATGTCGGCGCCGTGCCCTATGACGAATCGGTGCGCAAAGCCGTACAGAAACAACGCGCGGTTTATGAAGCCTTCCCGCGCTCGAAGTGCTCCCTGGCGTTCAAGTCGATCGCCCAGAAAGTCGATAGCTGGCCGCTTCCGGCCAATCCGCGCGGCCATCTGGAATTCTTCGTCGAACGTCTGGTCAAGCATCCGTCCACCGAATCGGCCATATGACCGCAACCACTGGACTGCGTATGTACTACAAGGCACAGGCTCGTGATGCCCAGCACCAGCTGATCGAACAATATGCGCCGTTGGTCAAGCGCATCGCCTACCACTTGCTGGCCCGTTTGCCAGCCAATGTGCAGGTCGAGGATTTGATCCAGGCAGGGATGATCGGCCTGCTCGAGGCCTCGAAGAAATACGATGCCAGCAAAGGCGCGAGCTTCGAGACATTCGTCGGCATCCGCATCCGCGGCTCGATGCTCGACGAGGTGCGCAAAGGCGACTGGGCACCGCGCTCAGTGCACCGCAACAGCCGCATGGTCAGCGACGCAATCCGGAAAATTGAAGCGCGAACCGGACGCGACGCTAAAGATCAGGAGGTTGCGGCCGAACTCCAATTGAGTCTCGAAGATTACTACGGCATTCTTGGCGACACTTTGGGCAGCCGCCTATTCAGTTTCGACGACCTGCTCCAGGACGGCGAACATGGCGAGCTGGCTGAAGACGCCGAAAGTACCCACTCACAACCTGCACGAGAACTGGAAGACGAACGCTTCCAGGGGGCCCTGGCGGACGCCATTGCCAAGTTGCCGGAGCGCGAGAAGCTGGTGTTGTCGCTGTATTACGACGAAGAACTCAATCTCAAGGAAATCGGCGAAGTGCTGGGGGTCAGCGAGTCGCGGGTCAGCCAGTTGCATAGCCAGTGCGCAGCGCGTCTGCGCGCACGTTTGGGCGAGTGGCGCGCGCGCTGAAAATTTGCAGTTGCACGATTGATTGACGCTTTCCCGGGCGGGGGCGTTTTAAGACTGACCGGAGGTCGACTTGGACAAAAACATGAAAATCCTCATCGTTGACGATTTCTCGACGATGCGACGGATCATCAAGAACCTCTTGCGTGATCTGGGCTTCACCAACACGTCCGAGGCGGACGATGGCACCAGCGCACTACCGATGCTGCAAAGCGGCAATTTCGACTTTCTGGTGACCGACTGGAACATGCCGGGCATGACTGGCATCGACCTGCTACGCGCGGTACGCGCCGACGAGCGCCTCAAGCACCTGCCGGTGCTGATGGTCACGGCCGAAGCCAAACGCGATCAGATCATCGAGGCGGCCCAGGCCGGGGTAAACGGCTATGTCGTCAAACCGTTCACGGCTCAAGTCCTGAAGGAAAAGATCGAAAAGATCTTCGAGCGCGTCAACGGCTGATCTTCGCCGCGAGGGCACTATGGATCACAACGAATCCCCACTGGGTGACCTTGAGTCGACCCTGAAAACCCATGCCCGCGAGCTGGTCGAAAGTCTCGAAAAAGGCAACTTCGGCGACGCCGTGCAGCTCATTCACGAGCTCAACAAGGCGCGCGATCGCGGCCTGTACCAGGAGGTCGGCAAGCTGACGCGCGAGTTGCACAACTCGATCGTCAACTTCCAGCTCGACCCGCGCATGCCGCATGCCCAGGAAGTCTCGCAGATCACCGACGCTACCGAGCGTCTGAACTACGTGGTGACCATGACCGAGCGGGCGGCCAACCGCACCATGGACCTGGTCGAGCAGAGCGCGCCGCTGGTCAACGATCTGGGCGACGAAGCGCAGAGCTTGAGTGCCGACTGGGGGCGTTTCATGCGCCGCGAGTTGGGCGCCGATGCGTTCCGCGAACTGGCCAAACGTATCGAGCTGTTCCTTGCGCGCAGCGAGCGTGATACGCAAAAGCTCTCGGCCAATCTCAACGACATCATGTTGGCGCAGGACTACCAGGACCTCACCGGTCAGGTGATCAAGCGCGTCACGCAACTGGTGACCGAAGTCGAGGCCGATCTGCTCAAACTGATGCTGATGGCCAGCAGTGTCGACCGTTTCGCCGGCATCGAACACAGCGTCGACACTGTCCGTGCCGAACAAAAACAACAAAAAAATTCATCCCGGGGTGAAGGTCCGCAGATTCATGCCGATAAGCGTGATGACGTTGTATCCGGTCAGGACGATGTCGACGATCTGCTATCCAGCCTAGGTTTTTAGGGAGCACGTGAATGAGCTTCGGCGCCGATGAAGAAATCCTCCAGGACTTCCTGGTTGAGGCCGGCGAGATTCTGGAGCAGTTATCCGAGCAACTGGTCGAGCTGGAAAGCCGTCCTGATGATGCGGATCTGCTCAATGCCATCTTTCGCGGGTTCCATACCGTCAAAGGCGGCGCCGGTTTTCTCCAGCTAAACGAACTGGTGGAGTGCTGCCACATCGCCGAGAACGTCTTCGACATCCTGCGCAAGGGTGAGCGACGCGTTGATTCGGAACTGATGGACGTAGTGCTCGAAGCCCTGGATGCGGTCAACGGCATGTTCACCGAGGTGCGTGAGCGCGTCGAACTGACGCCGGCATCGCCGGAACTGCTGGCCGCCTTGGCGCGCCTGGCCGAACCGCAAGCCGCGCCGTCGGTAGCGGTGGCTGCGCCTGCTGTTGCGGCAGTGGCCGAGCCGACGGGTGACATCACCGACAGCGAGTTTGAGCAACTGCTCGATGCGCTCGGCGACGAGCCTCCTGCTCGACCGGAAACTGCACCCGCGGCCTGCGGGGACGAAATCAGCGACGACGAGTTTGAAGCGCTACTCGACCAACTGCATGGCAAGGGCCAGTTCGCTGGTACCGGCCTCGCCGCCGCCGCGGCGGCAGTCGTCGAAGCGCCGGTTGCGCCTGCCGCAGTCAGCAATGAAATCAACGACGACGAATTCGAAGCACTGCTCGATCAACTGCACGGCAAAGGCAAGTTCGCTGCCGAGGCGGTGGTAGAGCCGACTGCGGTGCAAGCGCCGACGCCAGCACCAGCAGTGGGCCCGGCAGGTGAGCTGATCAGCGACGATGAATTCGAAGCGCTGCTCGACCAGTTACATGGCAAGGGCAAGTTCACCGCTCCAGCTGAGGACGGAGATGTCGCCGTTGCGGTGGCTAAGCCGGCGGTGGTTGCGCCGGCGGCGCCCAAGCCGGCGACGCCAAAATCCGAACCGCAGGCCGAAGTCAAAGCCCTCGCGCCCCGTAGCGCGCCAGCAGCGCCGAGCGACAAAGTAGCCGCTAGCAGCGAAGCGGAAACCACCGTACGGGTCGACACTGCGCGCCTCGACGAAATCATGAACATGGTTGGCGAACTGGTGCTGGTGCGTAACCGCCTGGTGCGCCTGGGCGCCAACAGCGCCGACGAGAGCATGGCCAAGGCCGTGTCCAACCTCGATGTGGTGACTGCCGATCTGCAGACGGCGGTGATGAAAACCCGCATGCAGCCGATCAAAAAGGTCTTCGGCCGCTTCCCGCGGTTGGTCCGCGATCTGGCGCGCAACCTGAAGAAAGAAATCAACCTCGAGCTGGTGGGCGAGGAGACCGATCTCGACAAGAACCTGGTCGAGGCATTGGCCGATCCACTGGTGCACTTGGTGCGCAACTCGGTCGACCACGGTATCGAGCTGCCCGACGATCGTGAAGCCAAAGGCAAGAGCCGCGGCGGGCGCATCGTGCTGTCTGCTCAGCAGGAGGGCGATCACATCCTCCTGTCGATCAGCGACGACGGCAACGGTATGGATCCCGACGTTCTGCGCGCCAAGGCCGTGGAAAAGGGCCTGCTGGACAAGGACGCCGCCGACCGCCTGAACGAGTCGGAGTGCTACAACCTGATCTTCGCGCCGGGCTTCTCGACCAAAACCGAGATTTCCGATGTGTCCGGCCGCGGTGTTGGCATGGACGTGGTGAAAACCAAGATTGCCCAGCTCAACGGCACCATCAACATCTACTCGACCAAGAATCAGGGCAGCAAGATCGTCATCAAGGTGCCGCTGACCCTGGCGATCATGCCGACGCTGATGGTGATGCTGGCCGACCAGGCTTTCGCCTTCCCGCTGGTCAGCGTCAACGAGATTTTCCATCTCGACCTGTCGCGCACCAACGTGGTCGATGGTCAGGAAGTGGTGATCGTCCGCGACAAAGCCCTGCCGCTGTTCTACCTCAAGCGTTGGTTGGTCAAGAGCGCCACTCACGAAGAGCAGGGCGAAGGCCATGTGGTGATTCTCTCCGTGGGTACCCAGCGCATCGGCTTCGTGGTCGATCAACTGGTCGGCCAGGAAGAAGTAGTGATCAAGCCGCTGGGCAAGATGCTCCAGGGCACTCCGGGTATGTCCGGAGCGACCATTACCGGCGACGGCCGCATCGCGCTGATTCTCGACGTGCCCAGCTTGCTGAAGCGCTACGCCGCGCGACGCATTTGATGATTTGGCCGCCGACCCCAACGGGCGGCGGCATGCAGGAGTGTTTATGGCAGTCAAGGTCCTGGTGGTCGACGACTCCGGCTTCTTTCGCCGGCGGGTCTCGGAGATTCTCTCCGCCGACACCAACATTCAGGTTGTCGGTACCGCCACCAATGGCCGCGAGGCTATCGACCAGGCGTTGGCGCTGCGCCCTGATGTGATCACCATGGATTACGAGATGCCGATGATGGATGGCATCACGGCCGTGCGGCATATCATGCAGCGCTGCCCGACCCCTGTGTTGATGTTCTCCTCGCTGACCCACGAAGGCGCCCGCGTCACCCTCGATGCGCTGGATGCCGGGGCAGTGGATTTTCTGCCGAAGAACTTCGAAGACATCTCGCGTAATCCGGAGAAGGTCAAACAGCTGCTGTGCGAGAAAGTCCACAGCATCGCGCGCAGCAACCGCCGGCAGTTCAGCAGTCCGTTGCCGCCGGTTGCTCCGGTGAGCACTTCGGCGACCGCTTATAACCGCAGCACCAGTCCGGCGCCGGCCCGCTCGACGCCAGCCCAACCATCGGCAGCTGCGCCTGCTGCGCCGACCAGCCCTGCGCCCCGACGCAAGAATTACCGGCTGGTCGCAATCGGTACATCAACCGGCGGGCCGGTCGCCTTGCAACGCGTGCTCAGCCAGTTGCCGGCGAGTTTTCCCGCGCCACTGCTGCTGATCCAGCACATGCCGGCGGCTTTCACCAAGGCCTTCGCCGAACGCCTCGACAAGCTCTGCCAGATCCGCGTCAAGGAAGCCGAGGACGGTGATCTGCTGCGCCCCGGTCTGGCGCTGCTGGCTCCAGGCGGCAAACAGATGATGGTCGACAGCCGCGGTGCGGTGCGCATCCTGCCCGGCGATGAGCGACTCAATTACAAGCCGAGCGTCGATATCACCTTCGGCTCGGCGGCCAAATCGTTCAACGACAAAGTCCTGGCGGTGGTCCTCACCGGCATGGGCGCCGATGGCCGCGAAGGCGCGCGCATGCTCAAGCAAGGTGGCAGCCAGGTCTGGGCGCAGGATGAGGCCAGCTGTGTGATCTATGGCATGCCGATGGCGGTGGTGAAGGCCGATCTGGCCGACGCCGTGTACTCCCTCGATGACATCGGCCGGCATCTGGTCGAGGCGTGTAGCTGATGGATGTCCTCAGCCTGATCGGCATCATTCTCGCGGTGGTCGCGATTCTCGGTGGCAATTACCTCGAGGGCGGCCATGCGAGTGCGCTGCTCAACGGTCCAGCGGCGTTGATCGTGATCGGCGGCACCCTGGGCGCGGCTTTTCTGCAGGCGCCGGTGCGGGTGTTCAAACGTGCGATGAGCACGGTCAGCTGGATTCTCTTTCCCCCGCGGATCGATCTGATCGGTGGCATCAACCGGGTCGTGGGCTGGAGTTTGACCGCCCGCAAGGAAGGCTTGCTCGGCCTTGAGGCGGTAGCCGATGCCGAGCCCGATCCGTTTGCGCGCAAAGGCTTGCAGTTGCTGGTCGACGGCTCCGAGCCGGAGGCGATCCGCAGCATTCTCGAAGTCGATTTGTACACCCAGGAAAGCCGCGACCTACAGGCCGCGAAGGTCTTTGAAAGCATGGGTGGTTACGCGCCAACCATCGGCATCATCGGCGCAGTGATGGGCTTGATTCACGTGATGGGCAACCTCGCCGACCCGAGCATGCTCGGCAGTGGGATTGCCGTGGCGTTCGTCGCGACCATTTACGGCGTGGGTTTCGCCAACCTGTTGCTGCTGCCGATCGGCAACAAGCTCAAGGCCGTGGTGCAGCGTCAGGCGCGGTACCGGGAAATGCTCCTGGAAGGCATCTTGTCGATCGCCGAGGGCGAGAACCCGCGCGCCATCGAACTGAAACTGCAAGGTTTCATGGATTGATGGAGTCCGCCCATGCCCCGTAGGCGTCATCAGGAAGAACATGAAAATCACGAACGCTGGCTGGTGTCCTACGCGGACTTCATCACCTTGCTGTTCGCTTTCTTCGTGGTGATGTACTCGATCTCCTCGCTCAACGAGGGCAAATACAAAATTCTCTCCGACACCCTGGTCGGCGTATTCAACCAGCCGGATCGGGCGATCAAGCCGATTCCGGTCGGCGAAGAGCGCCCGCTGACCACCGCTCCCGAGCGTCCGGAGGATCAGGACGTGGCGCATGGCCGCGACGAGTCCGCCGAGGCCCTGGAAGACATCGCCAAGAGCATGCGCCAGACGTTTGGCGAGCTGATCGAAAGCGGTCAGGTCCTGGTGCGTGGCAATGAGCTGTGGGTCGAGCTGGAGCTAAGTTCGAGCCTGTTGTTCCCCAGTGGCGATGCGGTCCCGCGTAACCAGGCATTCGTTATCGTCGAAAAGGTTGCCAAGATCCTGGCGCCGTACGAGAACCCGGTGCATGTCGAAGGCTTCACCGACAATCTGCCGATCAAGACCGCGCAGTACCCGACCAACTGGGAACTGTCCTCGGCGCGGGCGGCGAGTGTGGTGCGCATGCTGGAGATGGATGGCGTGAAAGCCGGACGTCTGGCGGCGGTTGGCTATGGCGAGTTTCAGCCGGTGGCCGACAACGCCACCGAGGCGGGGCGCGCCCGCAACCGCCGCGTGGTGCTGGTGGTCTCGCGCAATCTCGATGTGCGCCGCTCCGTCAGCGGCATGGGCAGCACCAAAGCCGGCAGCGCGATGGGTACTGGCATGCAATCTGCACCACAGGCCTCAACAGCGGGCCCCGCAGCGGGCGCCGTCAATTCTCCGTCGCCGGCCCATTGAAGCCGGTTGCCGTTTTTCTCGACGGGCGATGCGGGTCAGAAGGAAGAAACACATGAAAGTCTGGGCAATAGCCAATCAAAAAGGTGGTGTCGGTAAAACCACGACGACCGTTGCCCTGGCTGGCCTGCTCGCCGATGCCGGCAAGCGGGTAGTGGTGGTCGATCTCGATCCGCATGGCTCGATGACCAGCTATTTTGGTCACGATCCGGATGCCCTGGAACATAGCTGCTTTGATCTGTTCCTCCATCAAGGCAGTGTGCCGCAAGGCTTGCCGCAACAGCTGCTGTTGCCGACCAGTCACGAACGCATTGCCTTGTTGCCTTCGAGCACTGCACTGGCGACCCTAGAGCGCCAATCGCCGGGCCAGAATGGCCTCGGCCTGGTGGTTTCCAAGAGCCTGAGCCAGCTGTGGGAAAAGTTTGATTTCGCCCTGATCGACAGTCCGCCCTTGCTCGGTGTGCTAATGGTCAACGCCTTGGCGGCCAGCCAGCAGCTGGCGATTCCGGTGCAGACCGAGTTCCTTGCGGTCAAAGGCCTGGAGCGTATGGTCAGCACCTTGGCGATGATCAATCGTTCGCGCAAACAGGCCTTGCCCTACAGCATTGTGCCGACCCTGTTCGACCGGCGTACCCAGGCCTCCTTGAGTACTCTGCGGGCACTGCGCGATGCCTATCCGCAGCACCTGTGGCCGGCCTACATTCCCGTCGATACGCGCCTGCGCGATGCCAGTCGGGCGGGCGTCACGCCTTCGCAATTCGATAGCAAAAGCCGCGGCGTCATCGCGTATCAGGCGCTGCTCAAGCACATGCTGGCGCAGTTGCCGGCCACTCAGGTGGCTTGAGATGCACGAGTGCTCAAGTCCCGTCGCCATCCTGCCGATAGCTAGGCACGTACATTTTTTCAGGTTGCCGTCATGAGTCGTCCCGTCGCCACCGCCACGCGCCCACAGCTGGCCTTGCAGTCCTATCTGGACGCGCTGTTGCAAGAAGCGGCGGCCGAATTGGCCGAGTCGGTGAGCCACGAGGAATTCGAGGCGGCGATGCTTGAGGAGCAGGTGCGCGATGCGCGTCTGCTCAGCGTGGCGCCGGTGGTCGAGGTTGCGCCGCGCGTGATTGAAGTGGTCGAGACCCCGCCAATAGAGCCGCCAGCACCGATCGTGCTGGCGCCGGTCGCCGAGTTGCAGGCCAGCCATGCGCCGGCACCGCTTCTGGCGCTCAACGCCGATGGGCGTCCGAGCTGGGCGGAGCAGCCGTTCGAATGTTTGCTGTTCGATGTTGCCGGCCTGACCCTCGCGGTACCGCTGGTCTGCCTCGGCTCGATCTACCCGCTGGCTGACCAAGAGCTGACGCCGCTGTTCGGTCAGCCGGATTGGTTCCTCGGTATCCTGCCGTGCCAGGCGGGCAATTTGAAAGTGCTGGATACCGCGCGCTGGGTGATGCCGGATCGCTACCGCGCCGACTTCCGCGAGGGCCTGCAATACGTGATTTCGGTACAGGGCTACGAGTGGGGGCTGGCGGTGCATCAGGTCAGCCGCTCGATTCGCCTCGATCCGGCCGAGATCAAATGGCGTGGCCAGCGTACTCAACGGCCGTGGCTGGCGGGGACGGTGATCGAACATATGTGCGCGTTGCTGGATGTGGCCTCGCTTGCGGAGCTGATCGCCAGTGGCGGCGCCAAACGCCTGGCCGATGGCCAGTTGCATTGAAGAATTGCTGTCGCGCCCTGGGCGGGACTAGTACCAATAGTTGTGTCAATAACAGCGGGCACACCCGCGCGCACCGCCGTAAGCGGGTTCGGATGAGGGTAGGGGAATGAAGAAATCGTCGATACAGGGTGCTGAAGATCCGATCCTGCAATGGGTAACTTTCCGCCTGGACAACGAAACCTATGGCATCAACGTGATGCAGGTTCAGGAAGTGCTGCGCTATACCGAAATCGCCCCAGTACCGGGTGCGCCGAGCTATGTTTTGGGCATCATCAACTTGCGCGGCAACGTGGTGACGGTGATCGATACCCGTCAACGCTTCGGTCTGGCTCCGGCGCCGGTGAGCGACAACACACGCATCGTGATCATCGAGGCCGACAAGCAAGTGGTCGGTATTCTCGTCGACAGCGTGGCCGAAGTGGTCTATCTGCGTCAGTCCGAGGTGGAAACGGCGCCGAATGTGGGTAACGATGAGTCCGCCAAGTTCATCCAGGGCGTCTGCAACAAGAATGGCGAACTGTTGATTCTGGTCGAGCTCGACAAGATGATGAGCGAAGAAGAATGGTCGGAGCTGGAGAACATCTGAGTTGATCGAAATCGCGCTGCTGGTCCTTGCCGTTGTCTGCGTCGCCCTGGTGGTGTTCTGCTGGACGTTGACGCGGCGCTTGCGTGAGCAGGCGGCGGGGCAGGCCACGCGCGATGCCGCCCGCGACCAACGCATCAAGGAATTGTCCAAGCGCCTGGATACCTACCTGACCGGCAGCATTCGCATGGGCGAAGAGCTGCAGGAGGTACGCCGGGTGGTGGCGCCGCTGCCCGACAAGCTCAGCCAGATCGAGCAGCGCGACCCTACTAGCTTGTCATTCACCCAGGCTGCGCGCCTGGTCGGACTGGGTGCCAGCGTCGACGATCTGACGCAGTCCTGCGGTCTTAGCCGCGCCGAGGCCGAGCTGATCAGCAAGCTCAATCAGGGCCGCCCGAAGGCCTGATATCCCACTGCATTAGTTTCCTTCATAGGCATTCCCGCGAATTTTCGCGAGGCGCTGGCCGCTGCCCGGGAGATACTCCGGCCAACTATTAAACTGGCAGGAGAGCAGCAGTGGAGCTGGCGGCATTTCCGTTTGGTATCACCAATTGGGTGCAGGTGGCGCCGACCGAACACGCGGGCGAACAGGGCGTGGCGCGCTGGCGCACCGCTCATTTCGGCCCGCAGCAACAGCGCGTTCGGGTGCGTATGGTCGAGTATTCCCCTGGATATCTGGCAGACCATTGGTGCCACAAAGGCCACGCGTTGCTGTGTCTGAACGGTGAGCTGGATACCGAGTTGGAAGATGGCCGGCGTTTCACGCTCAGGCCGGGCATGAGTTATCAGGTCGGCGACAATGCCGAGGCGCATCGTTCATCGACGCAGGTGGGGGTGACCCTGTTTATCGTCGACTGACGACTCAGGTGTCTTTCGGGCCTTCGAGCAGTGGCAACTCCGGCTCGTCACGGGAATTGGGGTCGAACCCCACGGGATACTTGCCTTTCAGGTGCCAAGCGAAGGCGATGATTTCGGCGATGCAGCGATACAGCGCTTCGGGAATCGCATCGCCGAGCTCCAAGCGCGCCAACAGGCGGACCAACTCGGCGTTCTCGTAGATAGGCACTTCGTATTCGCGGGCGATGGCGAGAATCGCCTCGGCTAGTTCGTCGTCACCCTTGGCACTCAGGCTGGGGGCGTTCTGGCCGTCGTAGGTGAGGGCGATGGCTTGGCGCGGAGCTTGGCGTTTCATGCGGTTTCGTCGATCCAGCGCTGTTCCAGAGAGGTCCGCGGACCTTGCGGTGGTGTGCCTTGGCGACAGGCCAGCGCGCCGACGCTAAGCCCGGCGGCGAGCAAACGCTCACGCAGGTTGTCCAGTTCGCCAGTGATCATTGCGGCGGTGGCCGAGCGCTCGGCCCACAGCTGGCCAGACAGGCTGCCATGGGCCAGCTGGGCCTGCACTTGCAGTGGCCCGAGCGGGGCGAGATCGAATGCCAGTTCGACGCGCCAGAGCATTTCCTGCTGCTCGTTCTTGCCCTGTTTGGCCTGCTCCTCACGCTGCAGTTTGAGCTGCAGCGGCACCAGATCCTCCTGGTTACGCATCGGCACTTCCATCTGCCAGGTGGTCAGCAGGTTGCCTTCGGGCGTCATCTGGGTCTGCGCCAGGCTCGATAACTGATGTGTCTGCAGGCGTGAGACGGCTGCCGCGGCGAGTTTCAGCAGGGCCTCCAGATCGACTTCCTCATCCATCGCCTGAAGCAATTTGGAAGGCAGCGGAAATCCCAGCGCTTGTTGTCGGCTGCTGCCCTGGCCGAGAGCGCCCAAGGTGTTGCGCGCAAAGGCCGGCAGTGCTTGCGCCAGAGCGCCGGCCGCACCAGCGCTGAGTGGCGCCGCGCCAGGTAGCTGCGGCAGCAACTGGCCGATCAGGCGCAGCAGATTGGCTTTGAGGTCTTGCGGCAGGGTGCCGGTGTGCCCGCCCAGCAATTTGGCTTCGAGCTGCATGCCGCTGTTTTCCAGAGCCTTGGCCAGGCCTTTGGCATCACTCAGTTGCGTCGCTTCCGGCAGGCCGCCAAGCAGTCGCTCGACGCTATTGCGTAGGCCTTCCGGCAGGGCATCGCCATTCACACTGTGCAGCGCTTTGAACAATCCTTCGAGCGAGCCTTGGCGGTTCTGCTGGCCAAGCAACTGCTGGCTCACTTCCAGTTGGTCGAGACGGCTGCTCAGCGGCAGGAAACTCAGCGCCTGGTTGCCCTGCACCTGGGCGGTCAGCAGGCTGCCGACCGGCAGGGCGTGCGGGGTTTCCAGGCTTAGCTTGCTGCCGGCCATGGGCGTATTGAGCAAATTGACCACTACCCGAAACAGCGCCTGCTGAGCCTTGAGTTGGGCGATCTGTTCACGTGCCTCGACTTTGCCCTGGATCAGCGTGCCGACCGGCAGCAAATCCAGATCGAGCTTGGTCAGCGCGGCGGCGCCGGCGTTCTGCAGGACCATCGCCAGGCGGGTGTCGGAAAGCGCGGTGACATTGAGCAGGCTGCCTTGGCTGAGCGGCTGGTTGCTGCTGGCCTGGAGCGTGGCGTGGCTGCCGTTGGCCAGGGTCAGTTTGAGCAGCACCTGAAAGCTCTGCGCCACCGCCTCGCGCACCGCGATCACTTCGGCCTTGGCGGCTTCGCCACTGGCCAGCAGTCCATCGAGCGGCTGCAAGAGCTTGAGCGCCTGCTCGGCCACCTGGCTGGGACGCGTCGGTGGCGGGCTGGCGGGTAGCGGGCGAGAGCTGCTGATTTCGCTCATGAAGGGGTTACAACCTGTTGAAATTGGCCGCTGCGGCTAGTCGGGCCGGGCATGTATAATGCCGCCCCGGTCGCGCCGACCGTGCATTTTGCGTATGCCAGTATAGCGGCCGACACCCTCCAGACTTGAGCGCCTTTGGATAAGCATGCCGTGACCAGCCCTGTCCTTGAAACCGTGGCGCTCGCCTGTGAGCGGGACTGGCGTCTGCTGTTCGAGCGACTCGACTTGCGCCTAAGCGGCGGCGAGATGCTCCAGGTCAGTGGGCCGAATGGCAGTGGCAAAACTAGCTTGCTGCGCCTGCTCGCGGGCTTGATGCAGCCGACCGCCGGTGAAATTCGCCTGAATGGCCAGCCGTTGCACAAATTGCGCGGTGAACTGGCGCGCAATCTGTTGTGGATCGGCCACGCGGCCGGAATCAAAGGTTTGCTCAGCGCCGAAGAAAACCTCGCTTGGCTCTGCGCCTTGCATCAACCCGCCGAGCGTGCGGCGATCTGGCAGGCGCTGGAGGCGGTTGGCCTGCGTGGTTTCGAGGATGTCCCTTGCCATACCTTGTCCGCCGGCCAGCAGCGCCGCGTGGCCCTGGCGCGTCTGTATCTGCAAGCGCCGCCGCTGTGGGTCCTCGACGAGCCGTTCACCGCGCTGGACAAGCAGGGTGTGGCCCAGTTGGAAGCGCATTTGGCCGCTCATTGCGAGCAGGGCGGCTTGGTGGTGCTGACCACCCATCACACGCTGGCGGCTAAGCCGAGCGGCTATCGCGAGCTCGATCTAGGCGCACTGTTGGCGAGTGAGCGCGCTGCATGAGTAATGTGTTCAGCCTGTTGATCGCCCGCGAAGCCCGCCTGCTGTTCCGCCGTCCGTCCGAGCTGGCCAATCCGCTGGTGTTCTTCGCCATCGTGGTCGCCTTGTTTCCGCTGGCCGTCGGTCCGGAAACCCAGTTGCTGCAAACCTTGTCGCCGGGCCTGGTATGGGTCGCCGCCTTGCTGGCGGTGCTGTTATCGCTGGACGGGCTGTTTCGCAGCGATTTTGAAGACGGCTCGCTGGAGCAGTGGGTCCTTTCGCCGCACCCCCTGCCTCTTCTGGTTCTGGCCAAGGTGCTGGCACACTGGCTGTTTTCTGGTCTGGCCCTGGTGGTGCTGGCGCCGCTGCTGGCGCTGATGCTCGGCTTGCCGGCGCGCTGCCTGCCGGTGCTGCTGTTGTCGCTGCTGCTCGGCACGCCGGTGCTCAGCCTGCTCGGTGCGGTCGGCGCGGCGCTGACCGTCGGTCTGAAGCGTGGCGGCCTGTTGTTGGCGCTGCTGATTCTGCCGCTGTATATCCCGGTGCTGATTCTCGGCAGCGGTGCGCTGCAAGCTTCCCTGCAAGGATTGCCGGCGGTCGGCCACTTGTTGTGGCTGGCCAGCCTGACCGCCTTGGCGGTAACCCTGACACCTTTTGCCATTGCCGCCGGCCTGACCATCAGCGTCGGCGAATGAATAACGAACTGTGGAGCGAGGATGCGCGCACGTAGCCCGGATGCAATCCGGGTCTGCTGATTCCCCGGATAGCATCCGGGCTACGGCTGAAGTGCCGCTCCCCGCATGATGATGAGTTGATCGATGAACTGGACTTGGTTTCACAAACTTGGCTCGCCCAAGTGGTTCTATGACATCAGCGGGCGTTGGCTGCCCTGGCTGGCAGTCGCCGCCGCGTTGTTGCTCGGCGTCGGTCTGGTCTGGGGCCTGGCGTTTGCGCCACCGGATTACCAGCAGGGCAACAGTTTCCGCATTATCTATATCCACGTGCCGGCAGCGATCCTCGCGCAGTCCTGCTACATCATGCTGGCGGTGGCTGGGGTGGTTGGCCTGGTGTGGAAGATGAAACTGGCCGATGTCTTCGTGCAGCAGGCCGCGCCGCTGGGCGCCTGGATGACGGTGATCGCGCTGCTTACCGGGGCCATCTGGGGCAAACCGACCTGGGGCTCGTGGTGGGTGTGGGACGCCCGCCTGACTTCGATGCTGATCCTGCTGTTCCTGTATTTCGGCGTGATCGCCCTCGGCCAGGCGATCAGCAACCGCGACAGCGCGGCCAAGGCCTGCGCAGTGCTGGCCATCGTCGGGGTGATCAACATCCCGATCATCAAATACTCGGTGGAGTGGTGGAACACCCTGCACCAGCCGGCGACCTTCACGCTCACCGAGAAACCGGCGATGCCGGTGGAAATGTGGCTGCCGCTGCTGGTCATGGTGCTCGGCATTTACTGCTTCTTCGGCGCCGTGGTGCTTATGCGCATGCGCCTTGAAGTGCTCAAGCGCGAGGCGCGCAGCAGCTGGGTAAAAGCCGAGATCGGCAAGCACTTGGGAGGCGTAAAATGAGTTTCGCTTCCTTCGGCGAATTCCTCGCCATGGGCCATCACGGCCTGTATGTCTGGACTGCCTACGGCATCAGCCTGAGCGTCCTCGTCCTCAACGTCGCGTTGCCGCTGCTGGCCCGACGTCGTTATCTGCAAGAAGAGGCGCGCCGTCTGCGCCGGGAGAGCAAGTCGTGAATCCGCTGCGCAAAAAGCGTCTGTTCATCATCCTCGGCATCCTCGCCGGCGTCGGCATTGCCGTGGCCCTGGCGCTGAGTGCCCTGCAGCAGAACATCAACCTGTTCTACACGCCCACGCAGATCGCCAATGGCGAAGTGCCGCACGACACGCGCATCCGCGCCGGCGGCATGGTTCGCAAGGGCTCTCTGGAGCGCTCGGGGGATTCGCTGGTGGTGCGCTTCGTGGTTACCGATTTCGCCAAGGATGTGACTATTCAGTACCAGGGGATTCTTCCCGACCTGTTCCGAGAAGGGCAGGGCATTGTTGCCCTCGGCAAGCTGGATGCCGATGGCGTACTGATCGCCGATGAAGTCCTCGCCAAGCACGACGAGAAGTACATGCCACCGGAAGTCACCAAGGCCCTCAAAGACAGCGGCCAAATGCCGCCGAAGGAGGGTTGAAGATGAGCGCAACCCAGATGATTCCTGCTTTGATAATTCCAGAATTGGGCCACTTGGCGATGATCCTCGCCCTGTGCTTCGCCATCGTTCAGGCCACGCTGCCGTTGATCGGCGCCTGGCGCGGCGATCGCCAGTGGATGAGCCTGGCGCAGCCGGCCGCCTGGGGCCAGTTTGCCTTTCTGGTGTTCGCCTTCGCCTGTTTGACCTGGGCGTTCATGGTCGACGATTTTTCCGTGCGCTATGTGGCCAGTAACTCCAATAGCGCGCTGCCCTGGTATTACAAATTCAGCGCCGTATGGGGCGCCCATGAGGGCTCGCTGTTGCTCTGGGCGTTGATCCTGAGCGGCTGGACCTTCGCCGTCTCGATCTTCTCCCGGCAACTGCCCGAAGACATGCTCGCTCGTGTGCTGGCGGTGATGGGCATGATCAGCATCGGCTTCCTGCTGTTCCTGATCGTTACCTCCAACCCGTTCGCGCGCTTGCTGCCCAACGCGCCGATGGATGGCAATGACCTCAATCCGCTGCTCCAAGACATCGGCCTGATCGTTCATCCACCGATGCTGTACATGGGTTACGTCGGTTTCTCGGTGGCCTTCGCCTTCGCCATTGCCGCGCTGCTCGGCGGGCGCCTGGATGCTGCCTGGGCGCGCTGGTCGCGGCCGTGGACCATCGTCGCCTGGGCCTTCCTCGGCATCGGCATCACCCTCGGCTCCTGGTGGGCCTATTACGAGTTGGGCTGGGGCGGCTGGTGGTTCTGGGACCCGGTGGAAAACGCCTCGTTCATGCCGTGGCTGGTCGGCACCGCGCTGATCCACTCGCTGGCGGTGACCGAGAAACGCGGCGTGTTCAAGAGCTGGACCGTGTTGCTGGCCATCGCCGCGTTCTCGCTCAGCTTGCTCGGGACCTTCCTGGTGCGTTCCGGAGTGCTGACCTCGGTACACGCGTTCGCCTCCGATCCGGAGCGCGGCGTGTTCATTCTCGCGTTTTTACTGCTGGTGGTCGGCGGTTCGCTGACGCTGTTCGCCGTGCGTGCACCGGTGGTCAAGAGCCAGGTCGGCTTCGCCCTGTGGTCGCGTGAAACGCTGCTGCTGGTCAACAATCTGGTGCTGGTGGTGGCCGCGGCAATGATCCTGCTTGGCACCCTTTACCCGCTGGTGCTCGATGCGCTGAGCGGCGCCAAATTGTCGGTCGGCCCGCCGTACTTCAACGCGATGTTCCTGCCGCTGATGGCGATCCTCATGGTGGTCATGGCAGTCGGCGTGACCGTACGCTGGAAGGACACCCCGCTCAAATGGCTGGCGAACATGCTCACGCCGGTGCTGCTCGGTAGCGTCGCGCTCGGCGTGCTGGCGTCGTTCCTGCTCGGCGATTTCCATTGGGCGGTGCTCGCCGCGTGCCTGCTGGCTGCCTGGGTGGTACTCGCCGGTTTCCGCGATTTGCTCGACAAGACCCGTCACACCGGTTTGCTCAAAGGCCTGCCGAACATGACCCGCAGTTACTGGGGCATGCAACTGGCGCATCTGGGCATCGCCGTCTGTGCCCTCGGCGTGGTGCTGTCCAGCCAGGGTAGTGCGGAGCGTGACTTACGCCTGGCGCCGGGTGAGTCGCTGGAGTTGGCCGGCTATCAATTCGTCTTCGAAGGTGCGAAGCACTTCGAGGGCGCGAATTTTACCTCCGATAAAGGCACCATTCGGGTCATCGAAGACGGCGAAGAAATCGCCGTGCTGCACCCGGAGAAGCGTCTGTACACCGTGCAGCAGTCGGTGATGACCGAAGCCGGAATCGACGCCGGGGTCACCCGCGACCTCTATGTCGCGCTCGGCGAGTCGCTGGGCGACGGCGCCTGGGCGGTACGCGTGCACGTCAAACCTTATGTGCGCTGGATCTGGTTCGGCGGCCTGTTGACGGGTTTCGGCGGCTTGCTCGCGGCGTTCGACCGACGCTATCGCGTCAAAGTCCGCGCCAAAGTGCGTGAAGCCCTGGGTCTGGCGGGAGCGCAAGCATGAAACGTCTGGTGTTGCTAATTCCTTTGGCGATCTTCATCGGCGTCGCCGTGTTCCTCTACAGCGGGCTGTCCAAGGATCCGTCCTTGTTGCCGTCGGCGCTGATCGGCAAGCCGGTGCCGGCCTTCTCGCTGCCGTCCGTGCAGGGCGACAAGACGCTGACCCAGGCCGATCTGCTCGGTAAGCCAGCGTTGCTCAACGTCTGGGCCACCTGGTGCATCGCCTGCCGGGTCGAGCATCCGGTGCTCAACAAGCTGGCCGGGCAGGGCGTGCGCATCGTCGGGGTCAACTACAAGGACGACAACGCCGACGCGCAGAAGTGGCTGCAGGAGTTCCACAACCCCTACCAGCTCAACATCAACGACGCGCAAGGCAGCCTGGGCCTGGACCTGGGCGTGTACGGCGCGCCGGAAACCTTCTTCATCGATGCCAAAGGCGTGATTCGCGACAAATACGTCGGCGTGATCGACCAGACCGTATGGCGCGAGAAGTTGGCGCCGGTCTATCAGAAACTCCTCGACGAGGCCGGCCAATGAAACGCCTGCTCGCCGCTGCGGCGCTTGGCCTGAGTCTGCTCGGCGTCGCCCAGGCCGCTATCGACACCTACGAATTCGCCAACGACGCGCAGCGCGAGCGCTTCACCCAGCTGACCAAGGAACTGCGCTGCCCGAAGTGCCAGAACCAGGACATCGCCGACTCCAACGCGCCGATCGCCGCCGACCTGCGCCGCGAGATCCATCGCATGCTCGGCGAAGGCCAGAGCGACGAGCAGATCGTCGAATTCATGGTCGACCGCTACGGCGACTTCGTGCGCTATAAGCCGGCCGTTAACGCGCGCACCTGGCTGCTCTGGTACGGCCCGTTCGTGCTGCTTGGTGGCGGTCTGCTGGTGCTTGGCGTGATCGTCCTGCGCCGGCGCGGCTCTACTGCCAGCGCCTCGACTGAACTCTCGGCTGACGAACGCGCACGCCTCGATAGCCTGCTGAAATCCACCCCTGCGGATAAAACTACGAATGATTGATTTCTGGCTCGCTGCCGGCCTGATGTTGCTGGTGGCCCTGGCTGTTCTGCTGGTCCCGGTGTTGCGCGGTCGTCGCGCCCAGGCCGAAGAAGACCGCACGGCGCTCAACGTCGCCCTCTATCAGGAACGTCTGAGTGAGCTGCAAGGCCAGCAGCAAGCCGGGGTGCTGACGTCTGCTCAGCTGGAAAGCGGTCGCGCCGAAGCGGCCCGTGAACTGCTCGCCGATACCGAAGGCACCCAGAGTGTGCGTCACTCGCGGCTGGGCCGGGTAATCCCGCTGGTCGCAGCGGTGTTGGTACCGCTGCTCGGCCTTGGCTTGTATCTGCATTGGGGCGCCAGTGACAAAGTCGAACTGGCCCGCGAATTCCGCCAGGCACCGGGCAGCATCGAGGACATGACCACGCGCCTGGAGCAAACGGTCAAAGCCCAACCGGATTCCGCCGAAGCCTGGCATTTCCTCGGCCGTACCTACATGGCCCAGCAACGCGCCGCTGACGCCGTGCCGGCCTTCGAGCGCGCCGCGAGCCTGTCTGATCGGCAGCCCGAAGTCCTCGGCCAATGGGCCCAAGCGCTGTATTTCGCCAGCGAGCGTAAATGGTCGCCGCAGGTCCAGGCGCTGACTGACGAAGCGCTCAAGGCCGATGCCGAGGAAGTCACCAGCCTCGGCTTGCTCGGGATTGGCGCATTCGAAGAGCAGCGCTATAACGATGCCATTGGCTACTGGGAGCGCTTGATCGCCGTATTGCCGGCAGACGACCCCTCGCGTGCGGCGATCCAGGGCGGAGTAGAGCGGGCGCGCGGCAAACTGGGTGAAGCCGGCCAGGTCGAACGTCCGGCAACGGCAGCGGTCGCCAGCGGCGCTACTCTCAAAGTGCGTGTCGAACTGGACGCGAGCCTGAAAGACAAAGTCCAGCCGGGCGACAGCGTGTTCGTCTTCGCCCGTGCCAGCAACGGCCCGCCGATGCCGCTGGCGGTCAAGCGCATGACGGTTGCCGACCTACCGGCCGAAGTCGAGTTGAGCGATGCCGACGCGATGATGCCCCAGCTGAAACTTTCCGCTTTCCCGCAGGTTCAATTGGTGGCACGCATTTCCCGCTCCGGCAAAGCCACCGACGGTGAATGGATCGGCCGCAGCCAACCGCTGGCCAGCAGCACCCGCGACCTGCAACAACTCAGCATCGACAGTCCCGATAAGTAAGAGGTACCGCCATGAAACCGACCCTGCATATCATCGCTCTGGGCTTGCTGGTCGGTTTGGCCGGTTGCGCGGCGCAGGCCCCGGCGCCAGACCTGCCGCCGCTTCCGCAATCGCCACCTAGCGCGCCAAAACAAGCGCCGCTACCTCGCCCCCCGTTGCCGCCCGTGCAACCGGTACCTAAGCCGCCCACCACGATGAAAGCCCACCCACGCTACGCCCCGCCGCCTGGCGGCAATTGCCACTGGGACAACAGCCTGGGCGTTTATGTGCTGGAAAAAGAGCGCGACGTCTTCTACCGCGAGCGCACCTATTACCGTTGGGATGGCGGCTGGTACTGGTCCAACGGCCCACAAGGCCCCTGGCAAGAAACCGACAGCAGCGGCGTGCCGCCGGGCTTGAGCAAGCGCTACGCGCAGTAGGGGCGGTGGCTCCCGCCGATCCGACTGCAAACGCCCTGGTCAGGGCCGCGAGTAGGTTTTGTACCGCAGCAGCATCGCGACCACTGTGCGGCGAGAAGCGCCGGACGTCGTCAGTCATTATCGACAGTTTCGACCTGGCAGCTGGCGACCGCCGACGCCTGCCGCAGTTGCGACATGACGGCGCCGGCTGTCTGTACCGAGGTCGACGCGATGGGAAAGCCACTCGCGGCCACTGCCTCGGCGACCCAGGTATTGCAGGTATTGGCCAGCGAATAGCGGCCGGTCGCCCGATAGAAGCGGCTGTCGCCATACAGGCCAGGACCGAGCGGTTGCAGGGTGCCGGTCGGGGAACGGGCGAAGCTCGCGACGAGGAAGGCCAGCAGGCGTTGATAGCCATTGGCGTCGACCGTCAGCGCAACCACCTCAGCCGCAGGGAAGTAACGCACGGGCTCGCCGGGTAGCCGGACCAGGTGCAGGGCGCTGTCGCCGGACCCGAACAGCGCGCGCAGCGCCTGGCCGATGCCGGGTTGCGGGGCCCGGTAGAAACCTTCGTCGCCCCAGCCGAGTTCGATGAACTCCGCGTCGGCGAAGTCCTCGCCGAGGGCCGGAAGCACCACTAGCAGGTCGGCGGCGGCGACCACCACTCCGGTATGCCAGCCGTGACTCACCACATGAAAGGTCGCGGCCGCGTTGCAGTCCAGCGGAGCCGGTGGCGGGCCAGGTGGAGTGGCGGCGCAGCCAAACAGGGCGAGAGCCAGCAGCAGGGCGATTCGCATGGGGGCGGGACCGACGACGCTTGTCCTACCCTGAAGTGCCTCCGTCCACGGGGGCCTGACGGGGTGGACGGGCGTCTCGGGAGGTCTTTGGGTATCCATCACCGTGGCTCGGCGGTTCAGGGCGAAGAAGGTTGGCGGATCTTGCACTTCATTTCCGGCGCCTCGTAGCCCCAGACCACCGTGGCCTCGCCGTGATGTCCCCAGAACGACTCATTGTTCCTCTGGTATCGAGCACCGCTGGCGGCCGGTTGTTGGTACATCAGCGAAGTGCTGTCGCCGAACTCGACAACGGCGCTCGCCGGGTCAGTGGGGTAGAAGGTGGCCACCACTTCCTTCGCCGGCTGCCCATCGCATTCGTAGCGCACCGGGCCGGTGCCTTCGATCAGTTGGTAGCGCGCCTGCAATTCGGCGATGCGCTGGCGGTAGCTGTCGGTGACGCACTGGGCCTTGTCGTCCGCCTTCCAGCAGTCGTCACGTCCCTTGATCCAGCCGCGTTGCTCGGCTTTCGGCATCGGCGGGTGCTCATTGACGGCCTTGGCCGAGGCCTGCTTGTAGACCGCTGCCAACTGCCGGTCCAGCTTGGCTAGGGCAGGGCTCTCGCAGACCAGCGCCTCGATACTGCCGGCGTCGACCTTGCCGCAATCGAAGGACGGGGCATCCCCCTGGGCCAGCACGGGCAGTGGTGTCGCCAGCAGGAGCCAGACAATGTTTTTCCGAGGACTCATGTTGCCTCCTGGCCACGCAAGTAGTGAATAAAAAGGGGACAGATTTATTTGTTAGCCTTATGCAGGCTAGTCAAAAAGATGGCAGCCCTGAGAGGAGTTGGATAAATAAGTCTGTCCCCTTTTCGGTCTTTGGCCGAGTTGGCTGCTGGCAATTCCATTAGCCAGGTAGACTCAGTTTGGCCGCGGCTCGCCGCGGTATGCGTCCAGTTGGGGCGGCGGTTTTTGGCCAAGCACCACACAACCGACGTTGTTCGGTATATCGAGGACACGGACCCGCACGGCCCGGTGGCGGAATATGTGCGCATAGGGTCTGGCCAGAGCGTCTTGTTTGCTCTTTCGTTAAGAGGCCTTAGGCATTCGCGTGCTGAGGCCTAACAATTCATATATGGGCTCAAGTTCAATCCCCAATATGTCCCGAGGGTAGGCCCGCCAAAATAACAAGCGGTTCAAGCTGGTCAACGGAGTTATTCAGGGAGACTCATGCTCTCGCACATCTTTATAGGCATCGGCGACTTCGAGCGGGCGTTCGCGTTCTACAGCGCTTTGATGAACTGCCTAGGGCTCAAGCCCCGCTTCTGCGACTGGTCGCGCCCTTGGGCGGGTTGGCAGGGGGAGGAGGTGCGGCCGCTGTTTCTGATTGGCAGGCCATTCGACCAAGAGGCTCACCATCCCGGAAATGGTCAGATGGTTGCGTTGTTGGCGCAGAGCCGTGCGCAAGTGGATAGCGCATACGCAATCGCGCTTGCGAACGGCGGGACTTCGGAAGGTGCGCCTGGCTTGCGTCCTGAGTATCACGAGAACTACTACGGGGCTTATTTTCGCGATCCCGATGGCAATAAGCTGTGTGTCGTCTGTCATGCGGCCGAAAGCTGAGCGGCTATCCACATCGCCATTGGATGGCCTGAAAATTGGATGCGTCTAGCCAGCCTGCCAATCCAATCCGATACCCAGATTAAGGAGCAACCCCATGGACCCTTTCATGCAAGCGGCAATCGACGAGGCCGAGTTGGGTGTGGCCGAGGGCGGGATTCCGATTGGTTCGGTGATCGTCCATCGCGGCGTCATCATCGGTCGGGGTCATAACCGTCGGGTGCAGCAGGGCAGTGCGATTCGGCATGGCGAGATGGATGCCTTCGAGAGTGCCGGTCGCCAGCCAGCGGAGGTTTACCGGGAGTCGGTGCTATACACCACGCTGTCGCCTTGCTCGATGTGTTCGGGGGCGATTCTGCTGTATGGCATTCCGCGGATTGTGGTTGGCGAGAACCAGACCTTCATGGGCGAGGAAGAGTGGCTGCGTTCGCGTGGGGTGCAGGTGGACGTCGTGCAGGACGAGCGTTGCGTGACGCTGATGCGCGAGTTCATCGCCCGCAGTCCGCAATTGTGGAATGAGGATATTGGCGAGTAGGGGATTCGGGGCAGTGTTGCGGGTTAGTCCTCTCTCCAACCCTCTCCACTAGGCGTACCCCCATAAATGGGAGAGGGGGCTGTTCGTGGATTACTGATATTCCCTGGTTGGCCCGCCTCTCTGTTAATGGGGCGCGTGTCCGCCGTAGCCCGGATGCAATCCGGGAATAGACCACCCGGAAGTGCCCCGGATTACATCCGGGCTACATATTCGCCGCGATCAGCGGGCCTTGAGAGGGGTCAAGCCCGCCACCATAGTGAGTGGCATGACTTCTACTCCTGTTTCTCGCGACTCTGGCGCGGCGCTGGACGGTTTTCATCCGGCGGTCGCCGCCTGGTTCAATGCCACCTTTCCCGCGCCGACGGCGGCGCAAGTCGGTGCCTGGCCGGCGATCCGCGCCGGGCGCTGCACGCTGGTGGCCGCGCCCACCGGCTCGGGTAAAACCCTTACGGCGTTCCTTGCCGCTATCGACGAGCTGGTGCGCGAAGGCCTGGAGCAGGGTGGTGAACTGCCGGATCGCTGCACCGTCGTGTACGTCTCGCCGCTCAAGGCGCTGTCCAACGACATCCGCATCAACCTCGAAGAGCCGCTGGCCGGTATCCGCGGCGAATTGCAGCGCGAAGGCCTGCCCGACGTGGATATCCGCACCGCGGTGCGCACCGGCGACACCACGCAGAGCGAGCGCGGGGCGATGCGCAAACGGGCGCCGCATATTCTGGTGACCACCCCGGAATCGCTCTACGTGCTGCTTGGTTCGGCGTCCGGGCGGGAAATGCTCAGTGGTTGCCGCAGCCTGATCGTCGATGAAATCCACGCCATCGCCGGCAGCAAACGCGGCAGCCACCTGATGCTCAGCCTCGAACGCCTGGAAGCGCTGTGTCAGCGACGCCTGGTGCGTATCGGCCTGTCCGCCACGCAGAAGCCGATTGAGAAGGTCGCGCAGTTCCTGCTCGGCAGTCAGGCGCCGTTGCCCGCGGAAGTCTTCGCGAATAATGAAGAGACAGCGGATAGCTGCTCCACAGAACCGCTGCCCGGCGACTGCGCGATCATCGATATCGGCTTCAGTCGCGCCCGCGATCTGGCCGTCGAAGTGCCGCCGCAGCCGCTGGAAGCGGTGATGAGCAACGAGGTGTGGGAAAGCGTCTACGACCGTATCGCCGACCTGGCCCGCGCGCATCGCACCACCTTGGTATTCGTCAACACCCGGCGGTTGGCCGAGCGGGCCAGCCGCCACTTATCTGAGCGGCTGGGGATCGAGGCGGTTGCCGCGCATCACGGCAGCCTGGCCAAGGAGCTGCGTCTGGATGCCGAGCAACGCCTCAAGCGCGGCGAGCTGCGCGTGTTGGTGGCGACCGCTTCGCTGGAGCTGGGCATCGATATCGGCGATGTCGAACTGGTCTGCCAGCTCGGCTCGCCGCGCAGCATTGCGGCGTTTTTGCAAAGAGTAGGGCGCTCCGGGCACAGCGTCGGCGGCACGCCCAAGGGCCGCCTGTTTCCACAGTCGCGCGACGATCTGATCGAGTGCGCCGCGCTGCTCGATTGCGTGCGCCGCAATGAGCTGGACGCGTTGGTCATTCCGCATGCGCCGCTGGATGTGCTGGCCCAGCAGATCGTCGCCGAAGTGGCCTGCCGCGAGTGGAGCGAGGACGGCCTGTATCGCCTGCTGACCCGCGCCGCGCCGTATGTCGATCTGCCGCGCGCGACCTTCGATGGCTTGCTGAAGATGCTCGCCGAAGGCTTCAGCGGCCGCATCGGTGTGCGCGCCGCGTATCTGCATCGCGACGCGGTCAATCAGCGCCTGCGTGGACGGCGCAATGCGCGGCTGACCGCGCTGACTTCCGGCGGGACGATTCCGGAAGCCGGCGACTACACGGTGCTGCTCGAACCGCAGGGTATGATGATCGGCACGGTCCACGAGGATTTCGCCGTCGAGAGTTTGGCCGGCGATGTGTTCCAGCTCGGCAACCAGTCCTACCGCATCCTGCGCATCGAGCCGGGGCGGGTGCGGGTCGAGGATGCGCATGGCCAACCACCGAGCATTCCGTTCTGGCTCGGCGAAGCGCCGGGCCGCACCAACGAGCTGTCCGTCGCCGTGGCACGCCTGCGCGGCGAGATCGAGCAGCGCCTACTGGCGGAAGCCCCCGGTAGGAGCGAATTTATTCGCGATGCAGACGGCGCCGCCGTTGCGCTGGGCGCAGATTCCGGTGCCGCTGATTCTGCCCTCTCCCCCAGCCCCTCTCCCGTGAACGGGAGAGGGGAGCAGATCGCGGCCGCTGTCGCCTGGCTGACCGACGAACTCGGCCTCAGCGAGCCGGTCGCGCAGCAAATCGTCGAATACCTGGCCCGCGCACTGAACGCCCTCGGCGCTTTGCCAACCCAGCAGCGCCTGGTGATGGAGCGCTTCTTCGACGAGTCTGGCGGCATGCAGCTGATCATCCATTCACCGTTTGGCAGCCGCCTCAACCGCGCCTGGGGCCTGGCCCTGCGCAAGCGCTTCTGTCGCAGTTTCAATTTCGAATTGCAGGCCGCGGCCACCGAGGACGCGCTGATTCTGTCGCTGTCCACCAGCCACAGCTTTCCGCTCGACGAGGTGTGGCGCTATCTGCATTCCAACAGCGCCGAGCATGTGCTGATCCAGGCCCTGCTGGATGCGCCGCTGTTCGGCGTGCGCTGGCGCTGGAATGCCACCACTGCACTGGCCCTGCCGCGTTTTTCCGGCGGCCGCAAAGTCGCGCCGCAGTTGCAGCGCATGCGCAGTGAAGACCTGCTGGCCACGGTGTTTCCCGATCAGGTCGCCTGTGTCGAGAACCTGGTCGGCGAGCGGGAGATTCCCGATCACCCGCTGGTCGCCCAGACCCTCGACGATTGCCTGCATGAGGCGATGGACAGCGAAGGCTGGCTGGCGCTGCTGCGGCGCATGGAGGCCGGCGAGGTGGAGTTGGTCGCCCACGATTTGCCGGCGCCGTCGGCGCTGGCCGGGGAGATTCTCAGCGCGCGGCCTTACGCCTATTTGGACGACGCCCCGCTGGAAGAGCGCCGCACCCAGGCTGTGCAGAGTCGCCGTTGGAGCGATCCGGAATCGGCGGATGACCTGGGCGCGCTGGATATTCAGGCCATCGAGGCGGTGCGCGCAGAGGCCTGGCCCGAGGCCCGCGACGCCGATGAAATGCACGAGGCGTTGATGGCCCTGGCTGCGCTGACGGTTGCTGAAGTCGCGGCGAATGCGAGTTGGCCGGCGCATTTGGCCAGGCTGGCTGAGGGGCGACGTGCCACCTGTTTACAGTTGGATGACCAGCCGGCGTTGTGGGTAGCTGCCGAGCGTTTGGCCCTATGGCAAGTCTTGCTGCCCGACGCCACCGGCGTGCCGGCGATTAGTGCGCCGGCTGGCTACGATCAGCTGTGGGAAGCCGAGCCGGCCCTGGTGGAAGTGGTGCGCGCGCGCTTGAGCGGCTTCGGCCCGTTACCGCTGGCGCGCATCGCTGTTGACCTGCGCCAGCCCGAACCGGTCGTGAACCTCGCCCTGTTGGCCCTGGAGCGCGAAGGCTATGTGCTGCGCGGGCGCTTCACGCCGGACGGGGCGGAAGAAGAGTGGTGCGAGCGGCATCTGCTGGCGCGCATCCATCGCTACACAGTCAAGCGCCTGCGCCGCGAGATCGAGCCGGTGGAGCGCGCCGACTTCATGCGCTTTCTGTTCGACTGGCAGCGCGTCGCTCTGGACAGCCGCGTGCGTGGCGCGGAAGCGCTGGCTGGTGTGCTCGGTCAGTTGGAAGGTTTTCAGGCCGCCGCCAGCGCTTGGGAAAGCGAAATCCTGCCCAGCCGGGTCAGCGATTACGGTATCAACTGGCTGGACGATTTGTGCCGCGCCGGCCGCGTGGTCTGGTGTCGGCTCGCGGAGAAGCCCGCGCTAGGGCGCAATCGATCGGCCGCTGGACCGTTGCGCAGCACGCCAATCGTGCTGCTGCCGCGCAAAAGCCTCGGGCTCTGGCGTGCGTGTCTCGTGCAAACGCCGGCGCCGGAGCTGTCGCCCCGCGCCGAGCGCCTGCGGCAAGTGCTGGCCAGTCAGGGCGCGCTGTTCTTCGATGAGTTGATGGACGAGGCGCACCTGCTGCGCAGCGAGCTGGAAGACAGCCTCGGCGAATTGGTCGCCCTCGGCCTGGCCAACGCCGACAGCTTCGCCGGCCTGCGCTCGCTGCTGTTGCCGGCGGCCAAGCGCAGCCGCCACGACCGCCGCGCGCGGGTCGCCCTGGCGAACATGCAGGACGCCGGGCGCTGGGCGTTACTGCGCAGCCGAGGCGAGGAAGTGGACGCCGCTGTTGACCAGAAACTCGCCGCACAGGCCCTGGAGCATGTCGCGCGGACCCTGCTGCGCCGTTACGGCGTGGCCTGCTGGCGGCTGCTCGAGCGCGAGGCCGACTGGTTGCCGTCATGGCGCGAACTGCTGCGCGTCTATCACCGTCTGGAAGCGCGCGGCGAGATTCGCGGCGGGCGTTTTATCGCCGGTGTGACTGGCGAACAGTTCGCCTTGCCGGAAGCGGTCAGCCTGCTGCGCGGAGTGCGCAAACGGCCGCTGGCTGGCGAACTGATCAGCCTGTCCGCCTCCGATCCGCTAAACCTGCTCGGCACCTTGCTCAGCGGCACCAAGGTGCCGGCGCTGGCCGGTAATCGCCTGCTATACCGCGACGGTGTGCCGGTGGCGACGTTGATCGCCGGCAAGACCGCCTTGCTGACCGAAGCCAATGTATTCACCGCTGGCGAATGGCAGGCCGCACTGATTCGCCAACCGACCGCATCATCAGGCAGCGGCCCACGACGCGCCCGCACGTCCGTATAAAGGCCCTGCAGGAGCGGCCCTTCGCAGCCCGTAGGATGGGTCGAGGAGCAACGCGACGATACCCATCGCCCTCAAGCCGATGGGTATCGCTGCGCTCGACCTGCGCGGCTCGACCCATCCTATGAAGCTGCACACTCGATGCACATCAGTCTTTCCGAACCCGCGCCGTGACACGCTGTGGAATAAGTGCCGGCATCTTCGGGTGGGGCAGCTACCCGCTATCTCTCCGTCGGAGTGCAGCATGCCGCAAGGTGTCATCGAAGATTCCCGAGCCCCCATTCGCTTAAAGCAGTACCTGCCCTCGGCCAGAGTGCTGACAAGGGGCCTGGGTGTGCTGCTAGTGCTGCTTCTGGTAGCCGTATGGTTTGCAACGCGAACTCAGGTCGCGAACCTGAACACTGTGCAGCAGCTGCGCTACAGCGGGGTCTATTCGCACTGGGCAAAAGGTGAAGTTGTTGTGCTGGTTCGCCATGGCGAACGCTGTGATCGTTCGCGCAACGCCTGCTTGAATGACCCAACCGGAATTACCGTTCAGGGCAGTCAGGTGGCTGCCGACGTGGGTAAGGGCATCCTGCGCCTGGGGCTGGGAATGACCGATGTGTTGAGCAGTCCGCAGGTTCGGACCCGGCAGACTGCCCACTTCATGTTCGGCAAGGCGATCGCCACGCAAGACTGGCTGGAGCAATGTGATCGCACCTTCGCCAATGCCGCCTTCAAGCACAAGAGAAGCGCGCATAACCTGATCCTGGTGACACACAGCGGCTGCATCGCCCAACTGGAGAAGCAATTGAACGTGCCAGGCATTGAACGCTCAAGCGCCTATGCCAGCGCATTGTTTGTTGCCGAGGACAGCCAAGGCAAAGTGCGCATTCTCGGCAAGGTCGACGCAAGCGAATGGCGCAAGTTTGCCAATGGCAGCGGCGCGTAAGCCTCACTCAGCCTGCGCATTCGCGTTTAGCCACCGCGGTTCATATAACTGACGCTCTAGCCGGTTATCGGCCGAGACCTACTTGCGCGCCTCGAGGATCAGGTTGAACGGGGTTTCCGCCGCCCGGCGGAAGCGGCTGAAACCGGCCTCGCTGAACACCTGACGCAGGCGCGCTTCGCCGGCCTGCGCGCCGAGGCCCAGACCGACGTCCTGGGACAGCGAGTTGGGCGTGCAGATGAACGTCGAGGCGGCATAGAACAGCCGGCCCACCGGGGTCTGGTTGTCGTCCAGCTTGTCATTGGCGAACGGCTCGACCAGCAGCACCGTGCCGTCCGGTTTGAGCGACTGGTAGGCATGCCGCGCGGCACCGACCGGATCGCCCATGTCGTGCAGGCAGTCGAAGTAGCAGACCAGGTCGAAGTCGTTGCCGGGGTAGTTCTTCGCCGTGGCCTGGGCGAAGCTCACCCGTTCGGCCACCTGGCCTTCCTGGGCGCGCTGCGTGGCGGTGTCGATGGATGGCGCGTGGTAGTCGAAGCCGACGAAGTGCGAGGCCGGGAAGGCCTGCGCCATGATCACCGTCGAGGCGCCGTGTCCGCAGCCGACATCGGCCACCTTGGCGCCGGCCTTGAGCTTGTCGACCACGCCGTCCAGCGCCGGCAGCCATTCGGCGACCAAGTGCGTGCGGTAGCCGGGGCGGAAAAACCGCTCGGTGCCGCTGAACATGCACGGATGGTGATCGCCCCAGGCCAGCGCGCCGTTGCCGCGCATGGCGGCGACCAGCTTGTCCTTGTCATGGAACAGCGCCGCGACTACCACCGCGCCGCCGGCCACGTAGACCGGCGAATCCTCGATCGCCAGTGCCAGCGCCTGTTCCTCGGGCAGGCGGAACTTGCCGTCGCTGTGCTCCATGTAGCCGGACGCCGCGTGGGCGCTCAGCCACTCGCGCAGCAGGCGGGCGTTGCAGCCGGTCTTGCCGGCCAGTTCTTCGGGGCTGATGGCGCGGCTGTCGGCCATTGCGCGGTACAGGCCCAGCTCGTCGCCGAGGATGATGTTGGCGAGCATCGCCGCGCCACCCATGTCGGAAACCAGCTTGCCCATGAAATCATTGAGTTTGCCTTCGTCCATTGCCTGTCCTCCTGCCCGCGGCCGGCGCCCAGGGCGCGCCGCTGCGTGGCGGTGGTCGAGTCGATGAACAAGGTGACAGCGGAAACGCGATGTGCCGGTGAATCGCCTGCTGATGCGCGCCGGTGCGGATTGCCCTGGATGCACCGGCGGGACTGCTGTGGAGTGGCCTCGCGGGTCTTGCCTGGGCGCGTGCCGGCACGGCTTCTACGCGCTCGCTGACAAGGACGGAGCGGGGCGTTTCCCCCTTGCAGGAAACGCCGTCAGTTTAGTCCCGGCACCAGTGTCGCGTGCGGCTCATCGGCCAGGCGGCGCAGCAACTGCAAGCCCCCGGGCCAGTCGCTCAGGCCGCTTTGCGAGTTCAGATGGCCCTTGGCGCCCATCTCGCACACCTGCGCGCCCCACGCCTCGGCGCAGCGGCGGGCATGGGCGAGGCTGCCGTACGGGTCATCGCTACTGGCGGCGATCAACGCGGGGAAGGGCAAGCGCGTCTGCGGCAACGGGGTAAAGCCCGTGGCGTCCACGGCAGGAAAGGCTGCGGACTGTGGGTCGGGCACAGCGACGAGCAACGCGCCACGAATCTGCGCGGCGAGGTCGGAGCGCGCCGCCCAGTGGGCAATCGCCAGACAGCCCAGACTGTGGGCGACCAGCAGCGTCTGCGGGCCGAGCGCGGTGATCTGTCGTTCGAGGGCCGCTACCCAATCAGCACAACGGACCCGCTCCCAATCCTCGACTTCGAGTCGCTGCCAGGCGGGATGCGCTGCTTGCCAACGGCTCTGCCAATGTTCAAGGCCCGAGTTGCCGATGCCGGGGACGACCAGTATGGGGAAATCCATGTGCGAAACCTTCTGAGGGAGTGGCTGGCAACAGCCTAAAGCGAGAGGTGGTGAATACCCAAGTGCGCAGCGTCAGGCCGCGCTTTTTCGACAAGACTGACGATTAAATTAAGGGCCCCGGTACGCGGTCCCAGCAAGCGAAGTGAACGATTTGGGCGCATTGTTAACGTGACTCTAACTGCGCAATTCTTCTAAAAACGATACCTACTGGGGATTCCACTATCTCCAGTTTGGCTTTGAATAAGCCTTGTGGAAGTTTGTTAAAAAAACTTTCGCTTACACATAATTCAAAAAGAAAGCCCTTAAATTTTTCGCTTTTTAACCTGAAGTCGCAAGAGTATCGTGTGTGATTTATGGTTTTTAATAAATCATCTTCAGTTGTTGTGGTATGGCCGGTTGTTATTGCAATGGTGCGTGGTATTGCATAGTTTAAGTTTATCCAGAAGATGAAAAATAAAATAAATGGGCAAATAATAATAGTGGCTACTTTTTTGATTGTGCTCATTCTGCCCCATTCTGGGTTGTTGGGCTTCCAGTGATTTTTGTGGAGTTGGAGTGCTATCCATATTAATGTGAGCGTGGTTGCCCCTGCGCTGGAGTATAAAGAGGCAATAGATGTCGCTTGGCTGGGAAGAAAGTCTTTGAAAAACATAAAATAAATCAGGGTGGATATTGCTAATAGGAGCAATAATTGGCCAGATATTTTCTGGCTCGTAGTCGCGCCGTTTTCCCATAATAAAGCCATCATGATTCCTTGATTTACGCTAATGCTTAGGTTGAGGGGCGTGATACGCGGTCCCGAACCTGTGGCGAGGTGACTAAACAAGTACCTACCACCTAGCCGGAGCGATGTGACGAGTCGGTTGCTCGATTAAATTCTCGAAGCTTAAACCGATTCACGTTTTTGGGGCGCCGCTTGTAGAGATATTCCTAGCATAGAATGCTCGGCTTGCACGCCAGAGTAATAGCAGTCCAAGAACTAACGCTATAGGTAAGACCAGTAAAACTGTAACGATGTCGCCCCAAAACGCCAGCGTGAGTTGCCATGTGGAAGAGAAGCCTGGAATTGGCTCCAGTGAGATCCTGGTTTTAATGTTCTTAAATTCCGGTACGTCCCGCAGTATTGTAGCCTTGAAAAAATATCTGCCAGTGGGGGCTTTGAAGTGTCCGGCCGGACGATAGAAATTATTAGATGTGTAACCTGCTGAGCCGAAAGAGTTGATTGTGTCTGTCGCAACTACTGCACCATTTTTTGATGAGTGCAGTGACCACTGGATAGGGATAATTACTCCAGAAGGTATGACTTTCCCTCTAAGAGCCCCCCAATTTCCAACAAGAGATCTCAGGTCTTTATCAGGGGCGCCCGTGCGATCAAAAAGAAAGTTAACTCTGTAGAGCTCTGGAATAACGATGCGCACTTCTTTTTCAATAGTGCTTCCCGCGATCAGTGTGATTTCTTCATTTAGAGGAATTGTTCTTATCCATTTAGTCCATATTGTAAATAATACGGACCATAGTATGGCTATTGATAGCACTGCAAGCAGGGCTCTTTGCTTTAGTATGAATTCCAGCATGGTTGCCTAACGTTTGGTTAAGGGGGCGCGGAACGCGGCCCCGAGTAAGCGAACGACTTGAACCGTTTGTTAGATTTCAATTGTCCACGATTGTCGCCGAACCGAGTGCTTGAAGTTGTGCATTGTTGGAACTGGCAGTCGTGAGCGTAAACAACATTGTTCTTGCTGCGTTTGGGACTGACCATTCGTAAGAGATGGTATGAGTTGGGCCGTTGGCAATTGTTTGTGCTCGCTCATCTTTTGCTAGCCGCGAAATCAGAGGGGCAGGTGAATTTCCGACTAATCCTACAAACATCTCTTCTGCTTTCGTTGCATCGGCTCTCCGCGCATAAACCATACAAATGTTTTTGTTGCTAGGAAGGGCAAGGACGAACGTCCCGTTTTTGTCAGGGACTGGCCATGCATCTCCCGGATTTCCTGATAAGAATTGAATGGATTTTTCTGGCGGGAGCTTTGGCATGTCCTTCAACTTTGCCCGAAGTCCTTCTAAGTTAGAAAGGTTTTTCATGCAGAGAGATGCGTAGATAGTTGCGAACGATTTAGCTTGATTTTCAGCATCGCTTGCAAGGCTGGTATTACACGCTACAGCAGAAATAAACATAGAAATGGTAAAGGCGCGCATTGGTTCTCCTAGTGAGATCTAACTATTGTTATGCGACATAGATTTCGCCTTTATCAGCGACATCTATGTCCCATAACGTTCCTTGTCGTCCTAATAAGCCTTTGCTTGGCTGGTAGGAGTCGTAACACATGCGACATTCCAGCCAAAAATATGGCCTAAACAGCACTAAGCTCCATTGTCGTAAAATTCTGCACCGCCAGCCGACGCTACCAATGTGCCACTAGCCTGTCCATTCCCACCGTGGACCTCCAACGGCCGTCCTACAGCCGAACCACCAATCCCGCCAGCGCGCTGCCAATCAGCACCGGCACCACCCCCACCTTGAAGCGCAGCAACGCCAGTGCCGCGCCCAGGGCGATCAGTGCCGACGGCCAGTCGAAGCTGCCGGCGAAGCCCTGCGGCCAGAGCACGTGGTAGGCGAAGAACAGCGCCAGGTTGACGATCACCCCGACCACCGCGGCGGTGATGGCGGTGAGCGGGGCGGTGAACTGCAGTTCGCCGTGGGTGGACTCCACCAGCGGGCCGCCGGCGAGGATGAACAGGAACGACGGCAGGAAGGTGAACCAGGTGACCAGGGCGGCCGCCACGGCGCCGGCGAGGAAGGCCTGGTCGGTGCCGAACATCGGCTGCAGGTAGGCACCGACGAAAGCGACGAAGGCGACCACCATGATCAGCGGCCCCGGCGTGGTTTCGCCGAGAGCCAGGCCGTCGATCATCTGCGTCGGGGTGAGCCAGCCGTAGTGGCCGACCGCGCCCTGGTAGACGTAGGGCAGCACCGCGTAGGCGCCACCGAAGGTGAGCAGCGCGGCCTTGCTGAAGAACCAGGCCATTTGCGTCAGCGTGCCCTGCCAACCGAACAACGCGGTGAGCAGGCCCATCGGCAGCAACCACAGCACGGCGCCGATCAGTAGCAGAAGCGCCAGGCGTGGCCAGCGAAAGCGTGCGTGCGCAGGTGGCGGCGTGTCGTCGTCGATCAACGCCGGGCCGTAGTCGGCATTGGCCGCTGCATGGCCGCCGCCCGGGCTGAATTGCTGTGGCGCCAATCGCCCGCCCAGGTAACCGAGCAGCGCAGCACCCAGCACGATCAGCGGGAAGGGCACGTCGAGGGCGAAGATGGCGACAAAGGCCGCGGCGGCAATGCCCCATAACCAGCTGTTTTTCAGCACTCGCCCACCGATGCGTAGCGCCGCCTGCAGCACGATCGCGGTCACCGCCGGTTTGATGCCGTAGAACAGGCCGACCAGCAGCGGCAGGTGGCCGAAGGCGATGTACAGCCAGGACACGCCGATCAGGATGAACAGCGAGGGCAGCACGAACAGCACGCCGGCCAACACGCCGCCCCAGCTGCGATGCAGCAGCCAGCCGAGGTAGGTGGCGAGCTGCTGCGCTTCCGGGCCGGGCAGCAACATGCAGAAGTTCAGCGCGTGCAGGAAGCGTTTCTCGGAAATCCAGCGGCGCTGCTCGACCAGCTCGCGGTGCATCAGAGCGATCTGCCCGGCCGGACCGCCGAAGCTGATGAAACCGAGCTTCAACCAGAAACGCAGGGCTTCGCGCAGGGTGACCGGCTGAGGGCGGACGACAGGCTCAGGCATAGGGCCTCGGGCAGAATGGCGCTGGGAAGCTCCAGCAGATGACTGGCTTTATACCGAATCGATCGCATGGTTGCAGCCAGAGTCATGCGCTCGCGGTCAGGTGGTTTCGGCTGTAGAAGTGATCTGCCCAGCGCGGCTGATGGCGAGCACCAGCCAGCAGGCGAGGATGAACGGTGCGGTCAACGGCGGCAGGCCGAGCGCGCTGAAACAGGGTTGCAGGGCCAGGCATAAGAGGATGCCGGCCAGTGGCGCCCAAGGCCGACGCGGGGTGTGGTTGAGGGCGATGGCGACGAGCACCGGGTTGTAACCATATAGGCCGAGCAGCGCGGCGGGTTCCGTTCCGCCCAGCGTCAACGCCAAGCTCAGACTGGCGAGCGCGGCGAACAGCGCCCAAGCGGCGGCGCGCCAGTCGGCGATCAACAGGCCGAGGAACACGCAGGCGCCGGCCAGCGGCGAGTCGAGAAAGATCACCTGACCGAAGCTACGCAACAGCGCGGCGGCGAGGCCGAGTGCATCGCCATGTAGGACAAGCTCGCCGACGTTGCGCGCCTCCAGGCCGAAAAGGTTGGCAGTGGCCAGGCTCAGCCAACCGAACAGCACGAAGGGCAGGGTGTACACCGGCAGGCCGCCGAGCAGCCGGCCGCGACGTAGCAGCGCATGCAGCAGCGCGGTGGCCAGCACCGCGCTGGCGAACAGCAACAACGCCATCGGTAGCGACCAATGGAAATGGCTGGCGAACAACAGGCCGATCAGCGTGGCGTTATAGCCGTACAGCCCGGCCGCGAGATCAGTGGTTTCGTAGCGCAGACCGCGGGCGATCAACAGCCCGGCGAGTGCGCCGAGTAACGTGCCGGGCAGCAGGGCCAGATCGTTCACGGCGATGCCCAGGAAGATCAGCGCGCCACACAGCGCCTGTTGTTGCAGGAAGATCTGGCTGCAGCCGTTGAGCAGGGTTTGGAATAAATGCAGGAGTCGAGTAGGCATGGTTCGGCAGTAAAAAAGAGGCGACCGTTGAAGGGGCAGGTCGCCTAAAGCTGGCAATAGCCAGATGGGATTTGGTGGGTGAGACGGACGCGGTGGTGGCTGTTGCCCTCTCCCCGAACGTAGCCCGGATGCAATCCGGGCCGAGTCTTCCGGTTTCCCGGATTGCATCCGGGCTACGGGCTACGATTTGCGGTCGGTGATGCTGGTTATCGCGAATGAATTCGCTCCTACAGACGCCGCAGAACGCTTTTCGTAGGAGCGGATTTATCCGCGATCAACCGGCAACGGCATCCTCCGTAGTACGGTTACGACAGCGTCTCGATGCGCAGCGTGTTGGTGGTGCCCGGCTGGCCGAAGGGGATACCGGCGGTGATCACTACGGTGTCGCCTTTCTTGGCCAGGCCCTGGGCCTGGGCGATTTCCAGCGCGGTGCTGCTGACTTCCTCGACCTTGCTCAACCGCGCATTGACCACCGAGTAGATGCCCCAGGCCACGGTCAGGCGGCGTGCGGTGTGCAGGCTCGGGGTCAGGCTGAGGATGGTCGCCTTGGGCCGCTCGCGGGAGGCGCGCAGGCTGGAGGCGCCCGACTCGCTGTAGTTGACCAGCGCGGCCACCGGCAGGATCGAGCTGATCCGGCGGATCGCGCAGCTGATCGCGTCGGAGGCGGTGGCCTCGGCCTGCGGGCGGCTGACGTCGAGCTGGGCCTGGTAATCCGGGCCGTTTTCCACCTGGCGGATGATCTTGCTCATCATCTGCACGGCTTCCAGCGGGTAGTCGCCGGAGGCGGTCTCCGCCGAGAGCATCACCGCGTCGGTGCCTTCGGCCACGGCGGCGGCCACGTCGGTGACTTCGGCGCGGGTCGGGGCGGGGGAGAAGCGCATCGATTCGAGCATCTGCGTGGCGACCACCACCGGGCGACCGAGACGGCGGCAGGTGGCGATGATGTCTTTCTGGATGCGCGGTACGTTCTCCGCCGGCACTTCCACGCCGAGGTCGCCGCGCGCCACCATGATCGCGTCGCACAGCTCGGCGATCGCTTCCAAGTGCTGCACCGCGGAAGGTTTCTCGATCTTGGCCATCAGGAACGCCTTGTCCTGGATCAGCGCGCGCGCCTCGACGATGTCTTCGGGGCGCTGCACGAACGACAGCGCCACCCAGTCGACGCCCAGCTGCAGACCGAAGTCCAGGTCACGGCGATCCTTGGCGGTCAGCGGCGAGAGCTGCAGCACCGCTTCCGGCACGTTGACGCCCTTGCGGTCGGACAGCTCGCCACCGGCGATCACGCGGGTGTCGATGGCGTCGGCATGCTTGGCGGTCACTTCGAAACGCAGGCGGCCGTCGTCAAGCAACAGGCTCATGCCCGGCTGCAGCGCTTCGATGATTTCCGGGTGCGGCAGGTTTACGCGCTGGGCGTTGCCCGGCGTGGCGTCCAGGTCCAGGCGGAAGGCTTGGCCCTTGGCGAGCTGCACCTTGCCCTCGGCGAAGCGGCCGACGCGTAGCTTTGGCCCTTGCAGGTCCATGAGGATGCCGATCGGGTAGTTCAGCTGGCGCTCTACCTCGCGCACCCACTGGTAGCGCAGGGCGTGGTCGGCGTGCTCGCCGTGGCTGAAGTTGAGGCGGAAGATGTTGACCCCGGCCTCCACCAGCTGGCGGATATCGTCGATGCCGTTGATCGCCGGCCCGAGGGTGGCGAGGATTTTTACCTTTTTGTTCGGAGTCATTTGGCAGGTGCCTCGAGGATCAGAATGGCGCGGAAGTCGTTGACGTTGGTACGGGTCGGGCCGGTGACGATCAGTTGATCGAGGGCGGCGAAGTAGCCATAGCCGTTGTTGTTGTCCAGCTCGTCGCGGGCGGAGAGGCCCTGGCGGCCGGCGCGGGCATAGCTGTCCGGGGTCATGATCGCCCCGGCGTTGTCCTCGGAGCCGTCGATGCCGTCGGTGTCGCCGGCCAGGGCATAGACACCGGGCAGGCCCTTGAGGCTGTCGGTGAGGCTGAGCAGGAACTCGGCGTTGCGCCCGCCACGGCCGTTACCGCGCACGGTGACGGTGGTCTCGCCGCCGGAGAGGATCACGCACGGCGCCGCTAGCGGCTGGCCGTGCAGGATGATCTGCTTGGTGATGCCGGCGTGCACCTTGGCCACTTCGCTTGATTCGCCCTCCAGGTCGCCGAGGATCAGCGGCGTCAGGCCGGCGGCGCGGACCTTGGCGGCGGCGGCGTCGAGCGCCTGCTGCGGCGTGGCGATCAGCTGGAAATGGCTGCGCTCCAGGCACGGGTCGCCGGGCTTGACCGTCTCCGAGCGCGGGTCGAGCAGCCAGGCACGCACGTGCGCCGGCACTTCGATGTCGTAGCGGGCGAGGATCGCCAGCGCCTCGGCCGAGGTGGTCGGGTCGGCCACGGTGGGGCCGGAGGCGATCACCGTGGCCTCGTCGCCGGGCACGTCGGAAATCGCGTAGGTGTACACGGTGGCCGGCCAACTGGCCTTGGCCAGGCGCCCGCCCTTGATCGCCGAGAGGTGCTTGCGCACGCAGTTCATCTCGCCGATGGTCGCCCCGGATTTGAGCAGCGCCTTGTTGATCGCCTGCTTGTCCTTGAGGCCGATGCCTGCGGCGGGCAGGGCCAGCAGCGAGGAGCCGCCGCCGGAGAGCAGGAAGATCACCCGGTCGCTTTCCGAGAGGTTGCTGACCAGTTCCAGCACGCGCCGGGCGACGCGCTCGCCGGCGTCATCCGGCACCGGGTGGGCGGCTTCCACCACTTCGATCTTCTGGCAGTTGGCGCCGTGCTCGTAGCGGGTCACCACCAGTCCAGAAATCTCGCCGTGCCACTCGCGCTCGATCACCTCGGCCATGGCTGCGGCAGCCTTGCCGGCGCCGATGACGATGACCCGCCCGCTGCGGTCGGCCGGCAGGTGGTCGGCCAGTACCTGGCGCGGATGGGCGGCGGCGATGGCGGTGGCGAACAGGTCGCGGAGCAGGGCTTGCGGATCGAGGGACATGGGAGGCTCCAGTGTTGTTATTGCGTGTATGGGCCGATTGCAATCCTCAGGGCTCGGCTTGGCAAGCGCTGAGGGTTGGAATCGACCAGCCCGTCCGGCAGGCCGTGACACCGCCGGCCGGGAGGTCGAAAGGGGTGCCGCGAGATCGGTGTGGTGTGCAAGCCGAGCTTTCCGGAACTCGTGGCCAAGTGCCGAAGCACCTGGCCGATCTTGCTGTGCCACTCCTTTCCCACGGTTTGAAACACCCGGCTTGTGACCGGGGCCGGTCGACAGCGAGTTGGGGGTAGACGGTCCCTTCGCGTTGCCTGCCAGTCTTGCCTCGTAGGATGGGTATCGCTTCGCTTAACCCATCCTACAAAGAGGTCTTGGGCTTACTTCTCGCGAATCGAGAAGTTTGCCATGTGCTCCAGGCCCTTGATCAGCGCCGAGTGGTCCCAGTTGCTGCCGCCGATCGCCGCGCAGGTGCTGAACACTTGCTGGGCGTTGGCGGTGTTGGGCAGGTTGAGGCCCAACTCGCGGGCGCCGGCCAGCGCCAGGTTGAGGTCCTTCTGGTGCAGGCTGATGCGGAAGCCCGGATCGAAGGTGCCCTTGATCATGCGCTCGCCGTGCACTTCGAGGATCTTCGAGCCGGCGAAGCCGCCCATCAGCGCTTCACGCACTTTGGCCGGATCGGCACCGTTCTTGGCGGCGAACAGCAGGGCTTCGGCGACCGCCTGGATGTTCAGGGCGACGATGATCTGGTTGGCGACCTTGGCGGTCTGCCCGTCACCGTTGCCGCCGACGTGGGTGATGTTCTTGCCCATCGCCTGGAACAGCGGCAGGGTGCGCTCGAAGGCTTTCGGGCAACCGCCGACCATGATGCTCAGGGTCGCGGCCTTGGCGCCGACTTCACCGCCGGACACCGGGGCGTCCAGGTAGGCGGCGCCGGTGGCCTTGACCTTCTCGGCGAAGACCTTGGTCGCGGTCGGGGAGATCGAGCTCATGTCGATCACCACCTTGCCGGCGCCGACGCCTTCAGCCACGCCGTCCTTGCGGAACAGCACGTCGTCGACCTGCGGAGTGTCCGGGACCATGACGATGATGAACTCGGCTTCCTGGGCGACTTCCTTCGGGTTGGCCAGGGCGATGGCGCCGGCTTCGATCAGGTCGGCGGGGGCCGGGTCGTGGTGCTCGGAGAGGAACAGGGTGTGGCCGGCTTTCTGCAGGTTCTGAGCCATGGGCTTGCCCATGATGCCGGTGCCGATAAATCCGATTTTTGCCATGAGGAAGTTCTCCTGAATCTGGGTTGTTCATTGGCTCCTCGCGAGCGCGGGAGCCCAGATGGATCAGATCGCGTTATGGGTTTTCAGCCAGCCGAGGCCGGCGGAGGTGGTGGTCAGCGGCTTGTACTCGCAGCCGACCCAGCCCTGGTAGCCGATGCGGTCCAGGTGGGCGAACAGGAAGCGGTAGTTGATCTCGCCGGTACCCGGCTCGTTGCGCCCGGGGTTGTCGGCCAGCTGCACATGGTTGATCACCGCCAGGTTGCCTTCCAGGCTGCGCGCCAGGTCACCTTCCATGATCTGCATGTGGTAGATGTCGTATTGCAGGAACAGGTTGGAGCTGCCGACCGCTTCGCGGATCTCCAGGGCCTGCTTCGTGGTGTTCAGGTAGAAGCCGGGGATGTCGCGGGTGTTGATCATTTCCATGACCAGCTTGATTCCGGCGGCCTCGAGCTTGCCTGCGGCGTACTTGAGGTTGTCGACGAAGGTCTGGCGCACGGTCGCGCAGTCGTAGCCCTGCGGACGGATGCCGGCCAGGCAGTTGATCTGGCGGTTGCCGAGCACCTGGGCGTAGGCGATGGCCTTGTCCACGCCTTCGCGGAACTCCTCGACGCGATCCGGGTGGCAGGCGATGCCACGTTCGCCCTTGGCCCAGTCACCGGCCGGCAGGTTGAACAGCACCTGCTCGAGCTTGTTGGTGGTCAGGCGGGCTTTGATTTCCGCGGCCGGGAAGTCATAGGGGAACAAGTACTCGACGCCGGCGAAGCCAGCATCGGCGGCGGCGGCGAAGCGGTCCAGGAAGTCCACTTCGGTGAACAGCATGGACAGGTTGGCGGCAAAACGGGGCATGGGATGCTCCTTTGTCGTAGCCCGGATGCACTCCGGGATGGTGTATCGGTACTCCCGGATTGCATCCGGGCTACGGTCTGGGTTTGTCTCCCCTCTCCCGATTTCGGGAGAGGGGTCGGGGGAGAGGGCGGGGCTGACTCGCGCGACCCTCTCCCTAGCCCTCTCCCACAAGTGGGAGAGGGGACAGTCCCTGCGTTAGTCCAGCATCGAAATCGCCGTCGGTGCGTCCTTGCCGGTCAGGGCCAGTTCTTCGAACTCGTTGACCGCGTTGATTTCGGTACCCATCGAGATGTTGGTGACACGCTCGAGGATCACTTCGACCACCACCGGCACGCGGTGCTTCTGCATCAGCTCCTTGGCCTGGGCGAGGGCGGCCTGGATTTCGTTCGGGTCGGTCACGCGGATCGCCTTGCAACCCAGACCCTCGACCACCGCGACGTGGTCGACGCCATAGCCGTTCAGTTCCGGTGCGTTGATGTTGTCGAACGAAAGCTGTACGCAGAAGTCGATGTCGAAGCCGCGCTGCGCCTGACGGATCAGACCCAGGTAGGAGTTGTTCACCAGGATGTGGATGTACGGCAGGTTGAACTGCGCGCCGACGGCCAGCTCTTCGATCATGAACTGGAAGTCATAGTCGCCGGACAGCGCCACGACCTGACGGCTCGGATCGGCCTTGACCACGCCCAGCGCCGCCGGCACGGTCCAGCCCAGCGGGCCGGCCTGGCCGCAGTTGATCCAGTGGCGCGGCTTGTAGACGTGCAGGAACTGCGCGCCGGCGATCTGCGACAGACCGATGGTGCTGACGTAGCAGGTTTCCTTGCCGAAGAACTCGTTCATCTCTTCGTACACGCGCTGCGGCTTGACCGGCACGTTGTCGAAGTGGGTTTTGCGCTGCAGGGTGCGCTTGCGCTGTTGGCAGGCCTCGACCCAGGCGCTGCGGTCCTTCAGCTTGCCGGCGGCTTTCCACTCGCGGGCCACTTCAAGGAAGGCGTCCAGTGCGGTGCCGGCGTCGGAGACGATGCCCAGGTCCGGGGTGAACACGCGGCCAATCTGGGTCGGTTCGATGTCGACGTGAACGAACTTGCGGCCGGCGGTGTAGACGTCCACCGAGCCGGTGTGGCGGTTGGCCCAGCGGTTGCCGACGCCGAACACCATGTCGGATTCGAGCATCGTGGCGTTGCCGTAACGGTGCGAGGTCTGCAGACCGCACATGCCGGCCATCAGCTTGTGGTCATCGGGGATGGTGCCCCAGCCCATCAGGGTCGGGATCACCGGCACGCCGACCAGTTCGGCGAACTCGACCAGCTTGTCGGAGGCGTTGGCATTGATCACGCCGCCACCGGAAACAATCAGCGGGCGCTCGGCGTCGTTGAGCATGGCCAGGGCTTTCTCGGCCTGGGTGCGGGTGGCCTTCGGCTTGTTTACCGCCAGCGGTTCGTAGGCGTCGATGTCGAACTCGATCTCAGCCATCTGCACGTCGAACGGCAGGTCGATCAGCACCGGGCCGGGACGGCCGCTGCGCATTTCATAGAAGGCTTTCTGGAAGGCGTAGGGCACCTGGCCCGGCTCCAGCACGGTGGTCGCCCACTTGGTCACCGGTTTGACGATGCTGGTGATGTCGACGGCCTGGAAGTCTTCCTTGTGCAGGCGCGCACGCGGCGCCTGGCCAGTGATGCAAAGGATCGGGATGGAGTCGGCGGAGGCCGAGTACAGACCGGTGACCATGTCGGTGCCGGCCGGGCCGGAGGTGCCGATGCACACGCCGATGTTGCCCGGGTTGGTGCGGGTGTAGCCCTCGGCCATGTGCGAGGCGCCTTCAACGTGGCGGGCCAGGACGTGGTCTACGCCACCGAGTTTCTTCAGCGCGGCATACAGCGGGTTGATCGCGGCGCCGGGGATACCGAACGCGGTGTCGATGCCTTCGCGGCGCATCACGAGGACGGCTGCCTCGATTGCTCTCATTCTGGCCATAAATTTGTGCCTCTTTTGTTATGAGATTGTATACAAAACTGCTTTGGCCGGATTCTAGGCAGGACTCGACTTGGTGGTCAAGAAAATTTCTGTATACGGTTTTGAAGGCGCGTAACTCTTTTAAAACGGGCGTTTGTGTGGGGCTTTGAGTATCCAAGTAGATGCTGAATTGTTTTGTTGTATACAAAAACAGTCAAAAATGTACGTGACTATTGAGTTTTTTGTTTTAGATGAGATAGTGCCGCTACGCTTGGTCAACGCCTGCTCACTACAGCCGGCGATTTGTACATCGCAACAGTTCTTATCCACTACAAAAGGCATAAAACGATGAGTACGTTGAATCTGGAAACCGCCACCCGCATCGCCCAGCGCGCCCAGGCCACCGGTCGCGAGTTGAGCGCGGCGCCGCTGACCATCGCGGTGCTCGACGCCGGCGGCCACCTGATCAGCCTGTTGCGTGAAGATGGCGCGAGCATGCTTCGTCCGCAGATCGCCATCGGCAAAGCCTGGGGCGCCGTCGCCTTGGGCAAGGGCTCGCGCCTGATCGCTGCCGATGCCCTGCAGCGCCCGGCGTTCATCGGTGCGGTGAATAACCTGGCTGATGGCAACCTGGTGCCGGCACCGGGTGGCGTGCTGATCCGTGATCCGCGCGGTGAGGTGATCGGTGCCATCGGCATCAGCGGCGATACCTCGGACATCGACGAGCAATGTGCGATCAGCGGGGTCGAGGCCGAGGGCCTGAAAGCCGACGCTGGCGTTTCGGCGTGACGGTCAAACTGTAGGGCAGGGGCGCAGGCGGACAAAGCCGCTGCCTGCGGGCATTGAACTGTGCAAAAGGGTGCGAGCAATCGCGCCCTTTTTTGTTGCCTGCGCATGGGCCTACCGCACGGCGGCTTTTACATAACCTTTACCGAGGCGGCGTTACGATTTGTTCAGGCCGGCTGTCAGATAGATACCGGCATAGCGCCGGTTCTCAGGAGGTGCCCCATGCTTCGCCGTGCTCCCCAATTTGTCCTGCTGTGCGGCTCGCTGGTCCTTGCCGGACACGCGGCGGCAAGCAGCAATAGCGATGCCGCCGCCATTGGCGCAGTTGTTGGTGCCGTGATCGGTGGGGCAATCGTGGCCGGGTCGAATCCTGCGCCGGTATATGGGCCGCCGCCGGTCGTCTACGCGCCGGCACCGGCTTACTATCCGCCGCCGCAGGCCTATTACCCGCCGCCGCAACCGGTTTATTACCAGACCTATCCGGTCTATCAGCCTCCCGTCGTCATCGTCGCGCCGCCGCGCTATTACGGTCCACCGCGTTACTACGGACCGCCGCGCTATTACGATGATCGGGGTCGCGGCTACGGACATGATCGCGGCCATGGTTACGGCTACGGTCGCGGCTGGTAAGACTGGCAAGAAAAAGCCCCGCATCGAGCGGGGCTTTTTTATGGCGAAGCACAACGAAGTTTTTCAAACACTTCCGATGTGTTCGCTGGCGCTCGGCTCGGCGACTTCGCAGCCCTTGAGCACCAGGCGGATGATGGTTTCCGCGGCGGCTTCGTAGTCGGCGTCGTCGAGCTTGGCCTTGCCGGTGACCGAGGAGATCTGCCAGTCGAAGTCGGCATAGGTCTGGGTCGCCGCCCAGATACTGAATAGCAAATGATGCGGATCGACTTTGGCCATCAGGCCCTGGTCGATCCAGCGCTGGAGGCAGTCGATATTGTGCTTGGCCTGGAGGTTGAGCTGCTCGGTTTGCTCGCTGGAGAGGTGCGGCGCGCCGTGCATGATCTCGCTAGCAAATACCTTGGAGGCGGAGGGTAGTTCGCGGGAAATACGAATTTTCGAGCGAATGTAGGCCTTCAGTACATGCGCCGGGTGACCTTCTTCGTTGAACGGCAGGGAGGCCGCCAGCAACGGTTCGACGATGCTTTCGAGCACTTCGCGATAGAGATTTTCTTTCGACTTGAAGTAGTAATAAACGTTGGGCTTGGGCAGGCCGGCCTTGGCCGCGATGTCGCTGGTCTTGGTGGCGGCGAAGCCCTTGTCGGCGAATTCTTCACTGGCCGCGCGCAGGATTTGTTCTTTATTGCGCTCGCGAATACTGCTCATAAGCCTCATAGGCTCCGTGTTTCATGCCGCAAAAGGCAGCAAATAGGCGGTCGGCATGGTAGCACCGGCTCTTCCGGAGCCTCAACCGCAGCCCGGTGTGATGCGTCAGGGGCAATGGGCGGAAAACTTGTATACAAAATTGTTCTTTTCTGTTTTTATTCGGCCATCCGTCCATGCCGCCGAAGCCTTCCTTCCGGTGCGTGCTGCGGCAGAATTCCACCATGCAAGACAAGGCTTTGCTCGACCCCTTTGGCCGGCGCATCACCTACCTGCGGCTGTCGGTCACCGATCGTTGCGACTTTCGCTGCACCTACTGCATGAGCGAGGACATGGTCTTCGCCCCGCGGGCGCAGATCCTTTCCCTGGAAGAACTCTATACCGTGGCCGACGCCTTTATCGGTCTCGGCGTCAAACGCATTCGCATCACCGGCGGCGAGCCGCTGGTGCGCAAGAACCTGCTCAGCTTGCTCGGCCGCCTCGGCACGCGTAGCGAGCTGGACGATTTGGCGATCACCACAAACGGCTCGCAGCTGGCGCACATGGCCGCCGACCTGCGCGCCGCCGGCGTCACCCGCCTGAACATCAGCCTCGACTCGCTACAACGTGAGCGCTTCGCCGCTTTCACCCGCCGCGATGCTCTCGACCAGGTGCTCGAGGGCATCGCCGTGGCGCGCCACGCCGGGTTCCGCCGCATCAAGCTGAATACCGTGGTGCAGAAGGGCCGCAACGACGACGAAGTGCAGGAGCTGGTGGCCTTCGCGGTGGAGCAGGGCATCGACATCAGCTTCATCGAGGAGATGCCGCTGGGCAGCATCTCCAGCCACGAACGCAAGGTCACCCTGTGCACCAGTGATGAGGTGCGCGAGCGGGTGGCGCAGCGCTTCGAGCTACTGCCGAGCAGCCACCGCACCGGCGGGCCGTCGCGCTACTGGCAGGTGCTTGGCAGCGATACCCAGGTCGGTTTCATCTCCCCGCACAGCCGCAACTTCTGCGGCGACTGCAACCGCGTGCGCGTCACCGCCGAGGGCAAGCTGGTGCTCTGCCTCGGTCATGAGGGCGCGCTCGACCTCAAGGCGCTGATCCGTCGCCATCCTGGCGATAATCAGCGGCTGCGTGGCGCGCTGATCGAGGCGCTGCGGCTCAAGCCCGAGCGGCATTTCTTCGATGCCAACGAACAGGTGCAGGTAGTGCGTTTCATGAGCATGACCGGCGGCTGATGCCTTTCCACCCCTCTCCCGCGTGCGGGAGAGGGGACGGGGGAGAGGGGCGTTCGTGCCCCATTGCAGCGGCCCTCTCCCTGGCCCTCTCCCATGAATGGGAGAGGGGACTTTCCGAACCAACCCTTTCGATAGCCCGCCAAGGGCCAAGGAGCCTACGTATGCCCAAGACAATGCTGGTGAAAAATGCCGACCTGCTGGTGACCATGGACGGCGGTCGCCGCGAGATCAAACAGGGCGGCCTGTATATCGAGGACAACCTGATCAAGCAGGTCGGCCCCAGTGCCGAGCTGCCGCAGACGGCCGATGAGATAATCGATCTTAAAGGCCATATCGTCATTCCCGGGCTGGTCAACACCCACCACCACATGTACCAGAGCCTGACCCGCGTGGTGCCGGCGGCGCAGGACGGCGAGCTGTTCAACTGGCTGACCAACCTGTACCCGATCTGGGCGCGGCTGACCCCGGAGATGATTTCGGTGTCGACCCAGACAGCCATGGCCGAGCTAATCCTCTCCGGCTGCACCACCTCCAGCGACCACCTGTACATCTATCCCAACGGCTGCAAGCTGGACGACAGCATCCATGCTGCCAATGAGATCGGCATGCGTTTTCACGCTGCACGCGGCAGCATGAGTGTCGGGCGCAGCCAGGGCGGCCTGCCGCCAGATTCGGTGGTGGAGAAGGAGGCCGACATCCTCAAGGAGTCGCAGCGCCTGATCGAGGACTATCACGATGCCAGCCACGGCTCGATGCTGCGCGTAGTCGTCGCGCCATGCTCGCCGTTCTCGGTGAGCCGCGACCTGATGCGCGAGGCGGCGGTGCTGGCGCGCCAGTACGGCGTGTCGCTGCACACCCACCTGGCCGAGAACGTCAACGACATCGCCTACAGCCGCGAGAAGTTCGGCATGACCCCGGCCGAGTACGCCGAGGATCTCGGCTGGGTCGGCCATGACGTGTGGCACGCCCACTGCGTGCAACTTGACCAGCACGGTATCGACCTGTTCGCCCGCACCGGCACCGGCGTCGCCCACTGCCCGTGCTCGAACATGCGTCTGGCCTCGGGCATCGCGCCGATCCGCAAGATGCGTGACGCCGGCGTGCCGGTTGGCCTTGGTGTCGACGGCTCGGCGTCCAACGATGGCGCAACCATGATCGGCGAGGTGCGCCAGGCCTTGCTGCTACAACGCGTCGGCTTCGGTCCGGATGCGATGACCGCCCGCGAGGCGCTGGAGATCGCCACCCTCGGCGGTGCCAAGGTGCTCAACCGCAACGACATCGGCGCTCTGGCGCCGGGCATGGCGGCTGACTTCGTGGCCTTCAACCTCAATCAGATCGGCTTTGCCGGCGCCTTGCACGATCCGCTCGCGGCACTGGTGTTCTGCGCCCCGGCGCAGGTCTCGCACAGTGTGATCAACGGCCGCGTAGTGGTGCGCGATGGCCATCTCGCCACAGTCGATCTGCCGCGGGTGCTGGAGCGGCATAACCGCCTGGCCCACCAGTTGGTCAGCGGCGAGTGAGGTAGATGGTTAAGCAGCGATACCCATGGGTAGTCGATGGGTATCGCTGCGCTCAAACTGGGTGGCCCGACCACTTCAAAAAAACTGTCCGAGTAGTCAGAAACTGGCGCGAATCTTGATGGTGTTCGTTGTCACGTCGCCCAGTGTTACCGCGCGACATTCACCACTATGGAGAGTCCCGTGAAGTCCTTGTTTCGTTACTGTCTGTTTGCCGGTCTGTTGCCTGTCGCCGCCCATGCTGAAACCTACGTGGTTGGCGTTGAGCAGGCCGACTTTGAGCCTTATTTCAGCGTTGATGCGCAAGGCAACTACCAGGGTTTTACCCGCGATTTGCTTGATCGTTTCGCTCGCGATGCAGGTATCACCTTGACGTACAAGGCGGTGGCACCAGCGGAATTGCTGGATGACTTACTAAAAGGCCGAGTCGATTTGAAGTTCCCTGACAGTCCCTATTGGGCCAAGGAACGCAAAGCCGAGAAAAAACTGACCTATAGCAGTGCAGTGGTTGAATTCATCGATGGCGTGATGGTCGCGCCGACTCATCAGGGCAAGAGCATTCAGTTGCTCAAGCGCCTGGCTGTGGTCCAGGGATGGACGCCCGAGCAGTACCGCGACTCTATCGCTTCCGGACATGTCACTCGCGTGGATAGCGCCAACCTGCGCGAGATGATTCGTAGCACTCTGAAGAAGCAGGCCGACGGTGCCTATTACAACATCGAAGTGGCGATCCATTACCTCAACTATCGCAGCAGTTCGCCCAATGCGCTGGTGTTCGACTCCAGACTGCCTTACAGCCGCGGCAGTTATCACTTGTCGACTATCAAGCAGCCGCAACTGGTCGAGCGTTTCAATCGCTTTCTCAACGAGCACAGTGGCGAGGTAGCAGCGCTCAAGACTCAGTATCGTGTCGAGGAAAACATCAACTCAGAATTCCTTGGCGTGGAGCAATGGAAGGTCGATTTCATCAAGCGCCAGCGTGCCAAGGAACAACCGCAAAGCAGCAACTGACTGGCATACGAAAACAGGGGCGCCCGCGGGCGCCTTTTTTCATGCCTCTGCATGGCGCTCTGCTATGAGCAAGAAAAATGAGCAAGGTATCGCTCTGATTACCGGCGTTTCGTAGGCATGAGCTGATCACCATTCCATCGCTGCTCGCGATTGGGACGCCTGGTCGCCGCGCATAGCAAACCTGGTCCCCATGTTTTATTGCTGGGCGCATTGTCCCTGGCGAGTGGCGGCGAGAACATTTTTGTCGTTTGGTCGGATTAAAAGATGAATACACATTTAGAAACATCTGGGTGAATAGGCTTACAGCCGCATGCTAGAGGGTCAGACTTTGGTCTGATGTTTCGTGCAAATCATTAAATATCAATAGGTTGTGATTTGAGTTAGGGGAGGCTAAGTGAGGCGACGTTTCCTTGACTATGGGTTGGGCGAGGACTTAATTGAGAGCGTTACCGCGGACCAGGCTTGAACCGGAAACGGTTTGTTCCCTGGGTCGCCAGCAGGGAGAAAGCTCATGGAACGCCTCATCACTGCTCCCTTCCATGGGAGCTTGTCACCGGTCCAACTCCACGGACCACCAACAGCCTGACAGCAGTCCAGGTCGTGCGATCTGCTGCTGATTGATAGGGCTGTTTTTTCCGCTACCGGCACTGACAACGCTCCGGCTCGATTCTGGCGCGCGGTGGCTGTATTGCCCGAACAAACCTGATTAACGACAACGTTTCAGCCACGTCGTTGCAGCGTATTCGGCTGCATGTGGTTTTCTCATCGAGCTGTAGCGAGGAAAGCAATAATGGCTACCTTAACTGTCAACCAAGCAGACCTGCAGTACATCCTCAAGCAAATCGAAATTGCCGAAGCGCACTCGGCATTTATGGCCGCCAACCCCAACGCCACGCTGGCCGAACAATCCGAATTCCTGCGCACCATGGTCGAGAGCCCGCTGCTGCCGGAAGGTTTGCGTACGGTCAACGGCTCGCTCAACAGCTTGGTGCCGGGACAGGAGCTATACGGTTCGGCCGATCAGCTGATGCGCCGTCTGCTCGATCCTGCGTTCAACACCGCCGAAGGCTTCGACCCGGATGGGACGGGTCCGTTGCCGGCGGGTCCGCTCAGCAGCTATTTGCAGGCTATTGGTTTCGTCTTCGACTCGCAGCCACGCACCATCAGCAACCTGATCGTCGATCAGTCGCTGAACAACCCGGTGGCGATCATTGCCGCGCTCGAGGCGCTGGGTGTGGCCAATGCCTACACGACCGGGACGGCAATCGCCAACCAGTACGCGGCGCTCAAACCCCTGCTGGCGGCGGCCACGACAGCCAACCAGGCCGAGGCGGCCAGCGCTGCTCAGCTGGCCGCTGCCCAGGCCGCAGCCGTCACGGCCGCGGCCAATGCCGCCGCGGCGCAGGTCGCGGCGACTCAGGCTGCCGCAGATGCCGCTGCCGCCCAAGTCGCTGCCAATGACGCGAGTGCCGCTCTGGCGGCGGCCGATGCCAACCTGACGAACAGTCCGGGAGATCCGGCGGCGCAGGCCCAGTACGACGCAGCCCTCGCGACGTCCCAGAGCGCCAATGCCAATGCCGCCACGCTCGCCCAAACCGCCGAGGATGCCAGCGCGGCCACTGCCACTGCCGACGCGGCATCCCAGGCTACCAGTCAGCAACTGGCCACGGCCTCGACCGCTCACGCTGCGTTGGTCGCCCAGAGCGATGCCGCCGACGCCGCGGCTGCCGGCCCGCAGACCCAGCTCGACACCCTGCTCACCAACGCCGGGCTGACGGTAGAAAACGACACCGTGGTGAACCCCAACGTTTCGGCGGATGAAGGGCTGACCGCGCCGTTCAACTCCTGGATGACCCTGTTCGGCCAGTTCTTCGATCACGGCCTGGATCTGGTCAACAAGGGCGGCAGCGGCACCGTGCTCATCCCGCTGCTGCCGGACGACCCGCTCTACGTGCCCGGCAGCCCGACCAACTTCATGGTGCTGACCCGTGCCACCAACCAGGTCGGCGCAGACGGCGTGTTGGGCACCGCCGACGACGTCCACGAGCACATCAACCAGACCACGCCGTACATCGACCAGAATCAGACCTATACCTCCAACGCCTCGCATCAGGCGTTCCTGCGCGAATACATGCTGGTCGACGGTAAACCCATGGCCACCGGGCACATGCTCGATGGCCAGAACGGCGGCCTGGCGACCTGGGCCGACATCAAGGCGCAGGCCCGCGAAATGCTGGGCATCGACCTCGCCGACTGGGACGTGACCAACGTGCCAATGCTGCTGATGGACCCCTATGGCGAGTTCATCCGTGGCGACAATGGCTTCCCGCAGCTCTACGTGCGGGTCACCCCGACCGCGGAGAATCTGCTGGGCATCGCCATCGTCGAAGGCGATCCGGCGGCGCCGATCAGCACCCAGCTGGCCATCCGCACCGGCCACGCCTTCCTCGACGATATCGCCCACACCGCCAAACCGGTGCTCAATGCCAACGGTCAGCTGGCTGCCGATGGTGATGACATCGCTGGCAACCCGGTGCCGGCCGACGCGCGCGGCAACAACACCCAGTACGACAACGAACTGCTCGACGCCCACTACATCACCGGCGACGGGCGCGGCAACGAGAACATCGGTCTGACCGCCGTGCACCATGTGTTCCACGCCGAGCACAACCGCCTGGTCGACGCCAACAAGCAAACCATCCTCGACTCCGGCGATCTGGCCTTCCTTAACGAATGGCTGCTGGTCGATGTTGCTGAAATACCGACGGGTGACGCCGCCATCGCCGCGCTGGCATGGGACGGCGAACGGCTGTTCCAGGCCGCGCGCTACGTCAACGAGATGCAGTACCAGCACATGGTGTTCGAAGAGTTCGCGCGCACCGTGCAGCCGAATATCGATGCCTTCGTGTTCTCCAACACCGCGGATATCGATCCGGCGATCTTTGCCGAGTTCGCCCACGTGGTGTATCGCTTCGGCCACTCGATGTTGCGCGAAACGATAGACCGCATCGGCATGAATCCGGATGGCAGCATCGGCGCGAACGACCAGATCGGTTTGATCGAGGGTTTCCTCAACCCGCTGGCGTTTGCTTCCAGCGGACTGACTGCCGAGGAAGCGGCGGGGGCAATCATTCGCGGTATGACTCGCCAGGTCGGCAACGAAATCGACGAGTTTATCACCGAGGCCCTGCGCAACAACCTGGTCGGCCTGCCGCTCGATCTGGCGGCGATCAACATCGCTCGGGCTCGGGATACCGGGGTGCCGTCATTGAATGCGGCGCGCGAACAGTTCTTTGAACTGACCGGCGACAGCCAGCTCAAGCCGTATGTGAGCTGGGTCGATTTCGCAATGCACATCAAGACCCCGGCTTCGGTGATCAACTTCATCGCCGCCTACGGCAAGCACCAGAGCATCCTTGATGCCGACACCCTGGAAGAGAAACGCGCCGCAGCCACCCTGCTGGTGATCGGTGGCACGGGCGCACCGGCTGACCGTGAGGCCTTCCTCAACAGCACCGGTGCCTGGAACGCGGCCAACAGCGGGCTGAACAGCATCGACTTCTGGATCGGCGGCCTGGCCGAGCAGAAGATGCCGTTCGGCGGCATGCTCGGCTCGACCTTCAACTTCGTCTTCGAATTGCAGATCGAGAATCTGCAGAACGGCGACCGTTTGTACTACCTGAGCCGGCTGCAGGGCACCAACCTGCTCAACGAACTGGAAGCCAACTCGTTCTCCAACCTGGTGATGCGCAATACCGACCTCGGCGATCCGACTTCCTCGCACCTGCCGGGGCTGCTGTTCGCCAATGTCGATCATATTCTCGAGATCGAAACCCAGCGGCAGATCGGTGCCGACCCGACCTGGGACGATCCGATCCGCCAGGCGCTGAGTTCCAAGGTAGTGCGCCAGGATCTGGATGGCGACGGCGATATCGACCTGCTGCAGTTCCGCGGTGGCGAACACACCGTACTCGGCGGCTCGGCGGAGAACGACACCCTGATTGGTGGCGACGGCGACGACACGCTGTGGGGGGATGGCGGCGACGACACCCTGGAAGGTGGTTTTGGCGTCGACATCATCCACGGCGGCGAGGGCGACGACATCATTACCGATGCCGGTACCGATATCGGCGCCACGGCGCTGATTCACGGCGATGGCGGCAACGATGTGATCCATGCTGGTAACGGCCTGACCTTGATCTTCGCCGGCGACGGTAGCGACTTCGTCATCGCCGGGCCGGATGGCAAGGAAGTGTTCGGCGGCCGCGGCGACGACTTCATTCGTGGCGGCGGCGGTGTCGACTTCCTGCTCGGCAATGAGGGCGATGACTGGATGGAGGGCGGCGAGGGCTTCGATACCCTGGCCGGCGACAACTCCGAGTTGTTCTTCAACAGCCCGATCGTTGGTCATGACGTGCTAGACGGTAACGGCAACGACACCGACTACGACGGCGAGACCGGCGACGACATCATGGTCCAGGGCCTGGGTATCCAGCGCAACGAGGGCATGTTCGGCTTCGACTGGGCGATCCACAAGAACGACCCGCTCGGCGCCTACAGTGACCTCAATACGCCAATCTTCACCACGGTGGAGGCGGATATCCTGCGCGACCGCTTCGATCAGGTCGAAGGCCTGTCCGGCTGGAAGCACGACGACGTGCTGCTCGGCGACAACCGCAGCAACGATCCGGAACTGGAGCCCGAGCTGCTGACCCTGCTCAACCACGAGCTGACCCAGGCCGGCGTCGACCGCATCAGCGGGCTGCAGGCCATGGTCGGCGGCGAGGCACTGGCCGATCCTGATGCGCTGGTCTACAACGCCGGCAACATCATTCTCGGCGGTGGCGGCAGCGACACCATCATGGGCCGCGGCGGTGACGACATCATCGACGGCGACTCCTGGCTCAACGTGCGTATCAGCGTGCGCGACCCCAACGATCCGAGTGTCGAGCTGTTCTCGGTGGAGAACATGACCGAGCTGCAGGCGCGCATGCTCAATCGGGAGATCAACCCGAGTCAGTTGAAGATCGTCCGCGAGATTCTCGACGGCGGCCAGGAAGGTGACATCGACACCGCGGTGTACTGGGATCTGCGCGAAAACTACGACATTTTCCGCAACGCTGACGGCAGCTGGACGGTGCAGCATGTGACGGTCGACCCGACCAATGCGGTGGGCGAGGGCGCGGTGTTCTCCGATGGTACGGACCGGTTGCTGAATATCGAGCAGTTGCAGTTTGCCGATCAGCTCATGTGGCTGACCAATCAGGCCCCGGTGGGCAGCCTGGATATCGACGATCTGCAGCCGACCGAGGGTCAGCAACTAACCGTGGCGCTGAACTTCTTCGATCCTAACGGCACGTCCACTTCGGCCTTTACATTCACCTTCCAGTGGCAGGTGCTGGTGGCAGGATTGTGGACCGATATCGCTGGCGCCACGGCCGAGCAGTTCACCCCCGCCCAGGCGCAGGTTGGCCTGCAACTACGTGCGCTGGTCAGCTACATCGACGATGGCGGCTACGCGGAGACCCTGATCTCGGCACCCACCACAGTGGTGGGCGATTTCTACCAAGGTACTGCGGCGGCTAACGGCCCGGCGCTGACTGCCGGTGACGACATCGCCTTCGGTAATGGCGGCAATGACGTGCTCAACGGTCTGGCTGGTGACGACCTGCTCGACGGCGGCATCGGCAACGACACGCTGCTCGGTGGCGCCGGTGTCGATACCCTGCTCGGCGGTGCGGGTAACGACACCCTCAATGGCGGTACCGGAGCCGACACCATGACTGGTGGCGCCGGTAACGACAGCTATGTGGTGGACGATATCGGCGATCTGGTCAACGAGGCGGTAGGCGAAGGGACCGACACGGTGCAGACCATCCTGGACCTCTACGCCTTGACGGCTAACGTCGAGAATCTGACGTATGTCGGCAGCGGTAATTTCACCGGCATCGGCAATGCCCTAGCCAACACCCTCACCGGTGGCGCCGGCAACGATGTGCTCGACGGTGGCTTGGGTAATGACCGCCTGGTCGGCGGCGCCGGCGATGACAGCTACTACATCGACGTCGCCACCGACGTGTTGGTCGAAGCGGCCGGTGCTGGCACCGACACCGTGTATTCGACCAGCGCTAGCTACACCCTGGCCGCTAACCTGGAGAACTTCGTGCAGCTCGGCGGCGCGACCTTCGCCGTCGGCAATACGTTGGCCAACAACATGCTTGGCGGGGCGGGTGACGACACCCTCAACGGCGGCACCGGCAACGACAGCCTCAATGGTCAGGCCGGCAACGACACGCTGCTCGGCGGCGGCGGTGACGACGCGCTGCTCGGTGGTTTGGGTGACGATACCCTCAATGGCGATGCCGGCAACGACAACCTGGATGGCGGCGAGGGCCATGACAGCCTGAACGGCGGCACGGGCAACGATACCCTGCTCGGTAGTGCCGGCGATGACGCCCTGGATGGCGGCACCGGCGATGACCTGCTGGTGGGCGGGGCCGGCAACGACGAGCTCGCCGGCGGAGCCAACAATGACGTGCTCGACGGCGGCGACGGTGACGACATGCTCGATGGTGGCGCCGGCAACGATACCGTCACCGGCGGTGCCGGCAACGACATCATGGTGGCCGACAGCGGCAACGACATCTTCCACTTCAGTGCCGGTTTCGGTCAGGACATGATCACCGGCTTCGATGCCGTCGCCGGCGGTGGTCAGGACCTGCTCAATGTCGCCAGCTATGGCTTCACCGCCGCGACCTTCGCCGCCGCGATCTCCGCCGGCAACGTGAGCATTGCCGCCGATGTGGTCGATACGCTGATCACCATCGGCGGAGACAGCATCCGCCTGGTGGGGGTGAACGCCGCCGATGTGACTGTCGCGGACTTCCAGTTGGCTTGAGGTAGCAGCGCAGCGAGGGCTGCGACTGCTCCACAAAAAACGGCATGTGCTGAATGGGCGCATGCCGTTTTTTATTGGGAAGAACCTCGACCCGCAGGATGGGTGGGGGCGCCTAGCCGGAGCGCAGCGATACCCAAAGCCTGCTGCTGGGCACGATCCCCTGTTACCCCTCGACCGCCTCCAGCAAGGTGGCGACACCCTGACCGCCGGCGATGCATTGCGTGGCGATGGCATAGCGTCCGCCGGTGCGCCGCAGCAGGCTCGCCGCCTTGCCGGTGATCCGTGCGCCGGTAGCGCCGAGTGGGTGACCGAGGGCCAGGGCGCCGCCGTCCAGATTGACCTTGGCCATATCCAGGCCCAGCTCGCGAACGCAGGCGAGCGATTGACTGGCGAAGGCTTCGTTGATTTCCACCAAGTCGATATCGGCGATGCCCAGGCCCGCGCGTTGCAGTACCTTGCGGGTCGCATGCAGCGGGCCCATGCCCATGATTTCCGGTGCGCAACCGGCGACGGCGACGGCCTTGATACGCGCGAAAATCTCGAGGTTGTGGCTACGGGCGAAGTCCTCGCTGCACACCAGCACGGCGGCGCTACCGTCGGTCAACGGTGATGAGGTGGCCGCGGTGACGCTGCCACCGAAGGCCGGTTGCAACTGCGCCAGCGCGTCGGCATTGGTGCCGGGGCGGATGCAGCCGTCGACGCTGATCAGTCCATCAGACGTTTCGATCGGCAGGATTTCGTCACTGAACAAGCCGCGCTCCCGCGCGCTGGCGGCCTTAGCATGGGATTCCACGGACATGGCTTCCTGATCGCTGCGGCTGATCGCGTAACGCGTGGCGACTTCTTCGGCGGTATGACCCATCGACATATATACCTGCGGAAAACTCGCCATCAGCGTCGGATTCGGGGAGATATTGAAACCGCCCATGGGCACGCGAGTCATCGACTCGACCCCGGCGCAGATGAACGCGTCGCCGGCGCCGAGGAGGATTTACCCTGCGGCGAAATGCACGGCGGTCATCGACGAGCCGCAGAAGCGGTTCACCGTGGTGCCGCCGAGAGTCTGCGGAAATCCGGCACGGAAGCTGGCGATGCGCGCGATGTTCATGCCTTGTTCGGCCTCTGGATAGGCACAGCCCATGATCACGTCTTCAATGCTGGCGGGGTCCAGGTCGAGGTTTGCCACCAGGCCCTTGAGTACCAGCGCGGCCAGGTCGTCCGGGCGGATATTGATCAACGAGCCCTTCTTTGCGAAGTGGAAGGGCGAACGGCTGAAGCCGGCGATAACGATGGAACGCATGATTTTGCTCCTGAGGTCACTTCGACAGGTTGAGGATCAAGCAGGTGGTGGAACCCACGGCGTAGAGACGGTCATCGACGTCGTAGATGCGCCCCTCGGCCAGGGCAGTCGAGCGGCCGATATGCACGATGCGGCCCTCGGCGCGAACCGGCCCGGTGCTGGCGGTGAGGCCACGGACATAGCTGATGCGCAGGTCGGTGGTGGTGTAACCCTGACCCGCTTGCAGCTGGGTATGAATCGCACAGCCCATGCACGAATCGAGCAGCGTCGCGGCATAGCCACCGTGCACGCTGCCCATCGGGTTGTAGTGCCGCGCATCGGGCGTGCCCTGGAAGACGAAGCGGCCGGACGCCCATTCCAACGGGATGAAGTCGATCAGATCACCGAACGGCGGGCAGGGCAGTTCGCCGTTGCCAATGCGATCGAAAAACTCTTGCGGCGATAGCTCGCTGACCTGGGGCAACGACAGCGTGCCTGGGGCGGCAAGGCGCGCGCGCATCGCCTGTTCGGCGGCCAGCCAGCTGGCCAGCTTGTCTTCGCGGGTTGAGGTGGACATGACAGGTTTCCTCGTTGGTTGGTCGAGCAGAAGCGTTTTTGTATTTAGGATTACAGTCATCATCCATTATTTACATGACGAGTGAAATATAATTTTCTATGCGCTGTGCCGAGGCCGAGACATGAGCCCGCATGGGTAAATCAAGCCAATAAAAAGGCTTTGTATCGGATAAGTGTTGCGCCGCGCTTTTGTAGGGTGGGTTAGCCGCATAGCGGCGTAACCTACCAGCGACGCGCCCTGGACATATGCATCCAGCCTGCTCGGTGGGTTACGCCTACGCTCGAATCATCGTCTCAGGCATCACCTACCGGGCTTGCACGCCTCAACACGCTATTGGGACATAGCCAATAACAAAGGCGCCCAATAGGCGCCGTGTGTCTGGCGATTTAAGCTGTCCAATCAGTCAGATTTGGTGCATGGACGAAAGGTACGTTTGAGTCAGGAATGGCGGCCTGATGAATGGTTGATACTGCTCCGACCGAGCTAACGTGACCTGAGGGTCAAGTTTGCGCGACAATGGCCGCCTGTTTTCGGAGCCTGCCCATGTCCCAACCCGATGCCTTGACGGCCGATGCCATCCTCGATGCGAGCGGTCTTAACTGTCCCGAACCGGTGATGATGCTGCACAACAAAGTGCGTGATTTGGTCGCCGGCGGTGTGCTCAAGGTGATCGCCACCGATCCCTCGACACGTCGCGATATCCCCAAGTTCTGCATGTTTCTCGGCCACGAGCTGCTCGATCAGCAAGAACAGGCCGGCACCTATCTGTACTGGATTCGCAAGAAAACCGAAGGCTGAGGATTTCGGCCCGCTACGACGCCTGACTTAGGGCGTCGCAGCCAAGCGGATATGCCGCTTCGCGCTGCGGGCCAGGCGGATGAACAGCATCAACGCCGCGACCGTTAGCCCGGCGATCAATCCCTGCCACAAGCCGCTCGGCCCCCGTGGCGCGCCCAGCCAGTCGCTCAGGCCAAGGGCGTAACCCACCGGCAGACCAATGCCCCAGTAGGCAAACAGGGTCAGCAGCATGGTCATGCGGGTGTCCTGATAGCCGCGCAAGGCGCCGGCGGCGCTGACTTGAATGGCATCGGAGAACTGAAATAGTGCGGCATACACCAGCAGTGTCGCGGCCACAGCGATCACCGTCGGGTCGGGGGTATAGATGCGCGCGATCGGTTCGCGCATCAGCAGCATCAGGCTGGCGGACAAGCAGGCATAGGACAGGGCGGTGACGATCCCTACCCCGGCACAAAAACGCGCCTCGCGTGGTTCGCGGCGTCCCAGCGCCTGGCCGACGCGCACGGTGATGGCCATGCTCAGCGAGTAGGGAATCATGAAGGTCAGCGAGCTGAAGTTCAGCGCGACCTGGTGACCGGCGACCACCGTGGTGCCGAGCCCGCCGATCAACAGGGCGATCACCGCGAAAATGCTCGACTCGGCAAACACTGCAATACCGATCGGCAGACCAATACCGATAAGGCGCTGGATCGGTTCCCATTTCGGCCATTCGAAGTGGCTGAACAGTTGACTGGACTGGTACGCCGGCGCCCAGCGCACCCAGGCCAACATGCCGAGGAACATGAACCACATCACCGTGCCACTGGCCCAACCGCAGCCAACCCCACCGAGTGCCGGGAAACCAAGATGGCCGTAGATCAGTACATAGTTGAGCGGGATGTTCAGCAGCAGGCCGCCGACGGCCAGCAGCATGCTCGGTCGGGTACGCCCCAAGCCATCGCTGAAACAGCGCAGTACGTGATACAGCGCTACCGCCGGAAAGCCCATGGCGATGCCGTACAGATAGCCCATGCTTGGCGCGATCAGTTCGGCCTCCACACCCATCAAGCGCAGCACCGGCTCGGCGCCCCAGGCGAGCAAGGCCGCTCCGGCCAGTCCGACTGCCAATGCCAGCCATATGGCCTGGCGTACCAGGGCGCCGATTTCTTCGCGCTGGCCGGCGCCGAAACGCTGGGCGACCTTGGCGGTAGTAGCCAGCAGAATGCCGGTCATGAGCAGGAACACCGGCACCCAGATCGAGTTGCCCAGCGCGACGGCGGCCAGGTCGCGCGGGCTCACACGCCCAGCCATCACTGCATCGACAAAGCCCATGGCGGCAAGTGCCAGCTGGGCAATCATGATCGGGGTGGCAAGGCTCAATAGCGCATGCAGCTCGCCGCGAATACGGGCGAAGCGGGAAAGGGGAAGAGACACGGGTCCATCCAGATTCGAGTGGCACTGTGACGGCAGTGCGTTCCGGGCACTCGTGCCGCCGAGCGGCAGGACTTGCAGGGGTGGCCGCTAGTCTAGACCTGACAGGGCAGTCAGGAAAGACGCGGCGGTCGAGCGCTTGAACGATGGGGTGGTGTGGGACGGGGCGCGAATGCGTTTGCCGTAACGCGTAGCCTGGATGAAATCCAGGGAAGGTTAAAGACAGCGGAGCTGGGCTGGGTGTCCGTCAGCCCCTAGAATGGCGGTCTGCTCAGGAGATAGCGATGCGAATTCTTGCCGATGAAAATATTCCCCTGGTAGAGGCCTTTTTCGGTGGCTTCGGCGACATTCGCGGGCTACCTGGGCGCTCCATCGATCGGGCCGCGCTGGCCGATGCGCAAGTGCTGCTGGTGCGCTCGGTCACCCAGGTCGATCGCGCTCTGCTGGAAGGTAGCGCGGTGCGTTTCGTCGGCACCTGCACGATCGGCACCGATCATCTGGATCTCAATTATTTCCAGCAAGCCGGCATCGGTTGGGCCAGCGCGCCCGGCTGCAATGCCCGTGGCGTGGTGGATTACGTGCTCGGCAGCCTGCTGGCATTGGCCGATGTACACGGCGCTGATCTGAGCCAGCGTTGCTACGGCGTGATCGGCGCCGGCCAAGTGGGCGGCCGCTTGGTCGAGGTGCTGCGCGGTCTGGGCTGGCGCGTGCTGGTCTGCGATCCACCGCGGCAGGCGCTTGAGGGTGGCGAGTTCGTCAGCCTCGATACGCTGCTGGCCGAGTGCGACACCATCAGCCTGCACACACCGCTGGACGCCAGCACCCGCCATCTGTTCGACGCCCAGCGCTTGGCGCGCCTGAAGCCCAAATCCTGGCTGATCAACGCCAGCCGTGGCGCGGTGGTGGACAACGCAGCCCTGCGCGAACTGCTGGAACGGCGTGCCGACCTTGAGGTGGTGCTGGATGTCTGGGAGGGCGAACCGCAGGTAGATATTGAATTGGCCCCGCTGTGCCGGCTGGCGACGCCGCATATCGCCGGTTATAGCCTGGAAGGTAAGTTGCGCGGCACGGCGCAGATCTACCAGGCCTATTGCGCCTACGCCGGTCTGGATGCGCCGATTCAGTTGGATGAACTGATGCCGGCGGCCTGGCTCTCCGAGCTGACCTTGCACGCCGATACACCGCCCGCTTGGGCGCTGGCGAGCTTGTGCCGCGCGGTGTATGACCCACGTCGTGACGATGCGGATTTTCGCCGCAGTTTGGCCGGTGACGTCGGTACGCGGCGCAGCGCGTTCGATGCTTTACGCAAACACTATCCGCCACGCCGGGAAATCGACGGCCTGCGGGTAACGCTGGATGGTGATGCACCGCAATTGGCGCAACTGGTGCGTGCGCTAGGAGCGACGTTGATCTGAGGTTCGAGCGATTGCTGGCCCGGCGCGCATGCATGGTTTTTGTGCATGCGCGCCTGCCGAGGTCTATCGAGGGGCAAGCGGTGTGCTGTGTGGCTGACGATCAGTCGTGCTTGGGTGCGGGCACCCAGCCCTTGTCCAGCTCCTGGCAGGCGCGCTGAATCATCTGTTCGGTGATCGGAATTTCCCGTCCCTGCGCATCGATGATCGAGCCACCAACCACCTGCTGTGGCGGAGGGGGTGTCACGCGCGGCTGCGGGGGAATGTTGTGCAAGCTCATGGCGGTCTCCTTTGTCAGCGGTTTGCGCAGTTTAAAAAAGCCAGATGAATGCGCGATGACAGTGAAAATAGCGGGAGCGTCAGCGAAATGTGGCGGACCCGCTCTGAAATCTAGCAGGCTCTGTGCCACGGGATAAGCGTTTCGTCCGAGCGGTTTGTTGCGTTGCCGCAGAACATTAATGAGGTGGGCATGTCGCGTTTTCACTTGGGCTTGATCATCAATCCACTGGCCGGACTCGGCGGGCCAGCGGCCCTCAAAGGCAGTGACGGGGTCGCCGCAGAGGCGCTGGCGCTCGGTGCCGAGCCACGGGCCGCGCAGCGCACGCGGATTGCCCTCGAACATCTGCGGCCGCTGGTTGAACGCATCGAATTTCTCACTCTGCCCGGCGCGATGGGTGGCGACTTGCTCAGCGAAATGGGCTTTGCGCACCGTCTGCTTGGCGAACCGACAAGCGCAATCAGCAGCGCCGAAGACACCCGCCGCGCCGTGCAGCAGCTCCAGGAGGCGGGGGTGGCGCTGATTCTCTTCGCCGGCGGCGACGGCACTGCGCGGGACGTTTGCGCGGCGGTGCGCGAAGGCCAGCCGGTGCTGGGTATTCCCGCCGGGGTGAAGATTCATTCCGGGGTCTATGCGATCAGCCCGCGGGCTGCCGGCGAGCTGACCAAGCGTTTGGTCGAAGGCGGCCTGGTGCGTTTGGCTAGCGGCGAGGTGCGCGATCTCGACGAGGCGGCGCTGCGCGAGGGGCGCGTCGCCGCACGCTGGTACGGCGAGCTGACCGTGCCGGAGGAGGGCGGCTTCGTCCAGCAGGTCAAACAAGCCGGCGTCGAATCGGAAGAACTGGTGCTCGCCGAATTGGCGGCCTGGCTGGAGGACAGCTGGGAAACCAATGTGCGCTATGTGCTCGGCCCAGGCTCGACCTTGCACGGCGTGGCCCGCAACCTGGGCTTGGAGACCACCTTGCTGGGCGTCGATGTGCTCGAAAACGGTCGCCTGATCGCCACCGATGTTACCGAAGCGCAGCTGTTCACCTTGGTCGACGCTTACCCAGCCCGTCTGCTAGTCACCGCCATCGGCGGCCAGGGCCACATCATCGGTCGCGGTAACCAGCAGATCAGCCCGCGGGTGCTGCGTGCCATCGGCTTCGACCATCTGCGCGTCGTCGCCAGCAAACGCAAGCTGCGCACTCTCGAAGGCCGCCCGTTGCTGGTCGACAGCGGCGACCCCACGCTGGACGCCGCTTTCCCCGATGCGCTACGAGTGTGGGCCGGATATAAGGAAGAGTTGCTGTATCCGGTTGGGCACTGAGTTTTTCGCCAGTTGCGGCTACCGTGGTCTGGCGATGCTAGCGGTGTATGCGTTGATGGTGTTCAAACCCTATTAGGAGCGAGCCATGAATCTCGGCAGCTGTTTATGCGGCGCAGTGCGTTATCGGGTTGAAGGCGAGTTGGCGCCGATTCAGGTCTGTCATTGCAGCCAGTGCCGCAAGGCCCAAGGCGCGCCATTCGCGACCAACATTCCGGTGTCCGAGGCGGATTTCCATCTGTTGCAGGGTGCCGAGTCGCTCACGGCATTTGAGTCTTCACCCGGTAAACAACGAGTGTTCTGCAGCCGTTGCGGGTCGCCAGTGTTTAGTCGTAATGCCAAGACCCCAGGGGTTGTGCGCCTCCGCGCCGGCAGCCTGGATGGAGAGTTGGAAACGCGGCCGGCGGTGCATTTTCATGTGGCCTCCAAGGCCAATTGGTGGGCATTGAATGATGGCCTGCCGCAATTTCCCGCGGACTATCCGCCCAAAGCCTGAGGCTGCCCATGTCTTTGCTGTCTTCCCGTCAACGCAATGCGCTGCGCATGGCCCGGCGTTTTGTCGCGCCTTATCGCTGGCAGATTGTCGGTGCGCTGCTGGCGTTGTTGTTCACTGCGGCGATTACCCTGTCCATCGGTCAGGGCATCAAGCTGCTGGTCGACAAGGGCCTGGCCACTCAATCGCCGGCCATGCTCAATCAGTCGATTGGCCTATTCATGCTGCTGGTGGTGGCGCTGGCGGTCGGTACCTTCAGCCGTTTCTATCTGGTTTCCTGGCTCGGCGAGCGCTTCGTTGCGGATATCCGCAAGCGGGTGTTCGATCATCTGATCGAGTTGCATCCGGGCTTCTACGAAAGCAATCGCGCCTCGGAAATCCAGTCGCGGTTGACCGCCGACACCACGTTGCTGCAGACGGTGATTGGCTCGTCGCTATCGATGGCGCTGCGTAACGCACTGATGCTGGTCGGCGGGGTGATTCTGCTGTTCATCACCAACGCCAAGTTGTCGGCCATCGTTATCGCCGCGTTACCGTTGGTGATCGCGCCGATTGTGATTTTCGGCCGGCGCGTGCGCAGCCTGTCGCGGCAAAGCCAAGACCGCATCGCCGATGTTGGCAGTTATGTCGGCGAGGCGCTTGGGCAGATCAAGACGGTACAGGCCTACAACCATCAGGATCAGGACAAACAACGCTTCGCCGGCACAGTGGAAAGTGCCTTCGAGACGGCGCGCAAGCGCATCGGCCAACGAGCCTGGCTGATTACCGTGGTGATCGTCCTGGTACTCGGCGCGGTCGCAGTGATGCTCTGGGTCGGTGGCATGGATGTGATCGCCGGGCGCATTTCCGGCGGCGAACTGGCGGCATTCGTGTTCTACAGCCTGATCGTCGGCATGGCCTTTGGTACCTTGAGCGAGGTGATCGGCGAGCTGCAACGGGCCGCCGGTGCTGCCGAGCGGATCGCCGAGCTGTTGCAGGCGCGCAATGAAATCACTCCACCGGCTGGCGAAGTGGCGCGCTTACCGGCGCAAGTCAGCGGTGCCCTGGTGCTCGAACACCTGCGCTTCGCCTATCCGAGTCGTCCGGAGCGCAATGCCATCGACGATTTGACCCTGAGCGTGGCGCCAGGCGAGACCTTGGCGCTGGTCGGGCCATCCGGCGCGGGCAAGTCGACGTTGTTCGATCTGCTGCTGCGTTTCTTCGATCCGCAGGGCGGACGGGTTTTGGTCGATGGCTTGCCGTTAACCAGCCTCGATCCCCGCGATCTGCGCCGCTGCTTCGCCTTGGTATCGCAACATCCGGCCCTGTTCTTCGGCAGCGTCGAGGACAACATCCGCTATGGCCGGGTCGACGCCAGCCAAGCGGAAGTCGAGGCCGCAGCGCGAGCGGCGTATGCCCACGAGTTCATTCTGCAGATGCCGGAGGGTTATCAAACCCATCTTGGCGATGGCGGCCTGGGCTTGTCCGGCGGGCAGCGTCAGCGTTTGGCGATTGCTCGCGCGCTGCTGGTTGATGCGCCGATCCTATTGTTGGACGAGGCCACCAGCGCGCTGGATGCGCAGAGCGAGTATCTGATTCAGCAAGCCTTGCCGCAATTAATGGCCGGGCGTACCACGCTGGTGATCGCCCATCGGTTGGCTACCGTGCAGAGCGCCGATCGCATTGCGGTAGTCGAGCACGGTCGGTTGGTGGCGATCGGCACCCATCCGGAGTTGGTGGCGAGCAACGCGCTGTATCGGCGTTTGGCCGAGCTGCAGTTCAGCACCATGGAGTAGTCCGGAGTCGGGTCGGGCGGGTGAAACCCGCGTCTAGCAATTGTGGGTTACCCACGCCCTCCGGCTCAAATCAGATATCTCGCGGCACTTTGACCTTGGCTTGGACCGTTGCCGCCGCGCCGGTGGAGGCGATGATGATGGCGGCGATCGCCAGCCACTGCTCCGGGCTCAGTTGCTCATGCAGGAACAGCAGCCCGGAGAGTGCGGCAATGGCCGGCTCGATGCTCATTAAGGTGCTGAACGTGCGGGCCGGCAGACGGGTCAGGGCGACCATCTCCAGGCTGTAGGGCAGGGCCGAGGACAACACCGCCACGCCAAGGGCGATGGGCAGCAGTGACCAGCTGAATAGCGCGTCGCCGGTATGTACCAAGCCAATCGGGAACACCACCGCAGCCGCCACGATGGTGCCCAGCGCCACGGTCTGTCCTCCATGTTCGGCGCCGGCTTTCTGGCCAAAGATGATGTACAGCGCCCAGCACAGGCCGGCACCGAGCGCATAGGCCATGCCTAGCGGATCGATGGGTGTCTGGGTCTGGGTGATAGGTAGCAGCAGCCAAATTCCAAACGCGGCTATGCCGATCCACAACAGATCCAGCCAGCGCCGCGACGACAGCAGGGCCAGCGTCAACGGCCCGGTGAACTCGAGCGCCACGGCAATCCCCAGCGGCACGGTTTGCAGCGACATATAGAAGAGCAGGTTCATGCCGCCCAGGGAGACACCGTAAGCCAGCAGCGAACGGCAGGAGCTCGCCGTCAGGTGGGCGCGCCAGGGGCGCATTATCACCGTGAGGATGATCGCTGCCAGCGACAGACGCAGCGCGGTGGTGCCCTCGGCGCCGACCAGCGGGAACAAGCTCTTGGCCAGCGCCGCTCCGCCTTGAATCGAGGCCATGGCCACGATCAGCACACCGATGGGCAGAAGTATGGAAGAGCTATTGGGGCGTGACATGGCGGTGTCCAGGAAAGCAGTGAGGTTACGGTAGACGCGGCGCATAAAAAAACCGGCCATCAAGGCCGGTTTTTTGGGGGCCTTGGAAACTTAGCGGTATTCGCAAAGATAGGCGGTGTCGATGGCCACTTTCAGCTGGAACTTGCTATTGGCGGGTACGGTGAAATTGCTGCCCGCTTCGAAGGTCGCCCAGTTGTCGCTGCCCGGCAGTTTGACGGTCAGGGCGCCGGCGATTACATGCATCACTTCCAGCTGGCTGGTGCCGAACTCGTATTCGCCAGCAGCCATGACGCCGACGGTAGCCGGGCCAGCGGCCATGTCGAACGCGATGGATTTGACGGTGCCGTCGAAGTACTCATTAACCTTGAACATGCGGGAAATCCTCGGAAAGGGGCGGAAAAAAGGCCGGCCAGTATGCCCAAGACGTTTGAGGCCGTCATGCGCTTTATGCGGGTAACACCAGGGGTAAAAGCCGAGCGGTATTGCGCGCATCTTCGAGGGCGCGGTGCTGCTGCCCATTGAAGTTGAAACCGGCCAGTTGCAAGGCCGCATTCAGGCCCACTGGGCGAGGCAGTTGACGTATTTCGGCGAAGCGTTGCTTGAGATTCAGATGGGGTACCTGGCGCAAGGCGCTGGACAACGCATGGCGCTGCCATTCCTGCTCCAACTGATGGCGGTCGTAATCGCCCCAACTGGTCCAGCCACTGAGGCGCTCGTGGTGTGGCCCGAGCCAACGTTCGAACAGTGGCCAGACGTTGGAGAGTGGTGCGGCACTGTCGACGCTGGTTTGGCTGATATGCGTGAGCGCACGACAAAACTGGGTTAGGCACGGCCGGCGTTGCGGACGGACATAGCGCTGGAAATGATCCAGCTCACGACCGTCGGCATTCACCAGGCTGGCGCCGATCTCGATAATTTCCATTTCTTCGACCGGCCAGCCGCCTTCCTCGGTGGTCGCCTCCAAGTCGATCACAAGCCACAGTCCCATAGCTCCTCCTTGTTGTTTGGCCAGTATGGAAGGGCTTTCCGAGCTCGGCAAACCACATGCTAGGCTGTCGTCAAAGCGACGAAGAAGGAGTTACGGCGATGGCGAAAGTAGCGTTTATCGGGCTCGGCACCATGGGCTTCCATATGGCTGGCCACCTGGCGTGCGAGGGTCATGAGGTGTGCGTCCACAACCGTTCGCCAGAGAAAATGGCGCTTTGGGGCGACGAGTTTGGTGGCGAATCGGCCAGCACGCCGCGGGAAGCGGTGCAGGGCGCGGAGTTCGTGATGATCTGCGTCGGCAATGACGACGATCTGCGCAGCGTGGTGTTTGGTGAGGACGGGGTTCTGGCCGGCATGGCCGCCGGCAGTGTGCTGATCGATCACACTACCGCTTCCGCCAGCATCGCCCGGCTGATGGCGCGGCTGGCTGCCGAGCGCGATGTGGCTTTCATCGACGCGCCGGTGTCTGGCGGGCAAGCGGGCGCCGAAAACGGCATGTTGACCGTGATGGTCGGCGGCGAGCAGCTGCACTTTGATCGTGCCGCGCCGGTGATCGAAAGCTATGCCAAGCAAGTGACGCTGATGGGGCCGGTTGGTAGTGGCCAACTGACCAAGATGGTCAATCAGATCTGCGTGGGCGGCTTGTTGCAGGGGCTGGCTGAGGCGCTGCATTTCGCCCAGGCCGCGGGGTTGGATGGGCAGGCGGCGATGGCGGTGATCAAGCACGGGGCGGCGCAATCCTGGCAACTGGATCATCGCCACGCGACGATGCTGGAAGGCAAATTCGACTTCGGTTTCGCCGTCGACTGGATGCGCAAGGACTTCGCCATCGTGCTCGACGAGGCCCGGCGCAATGGTGCCCAGCTACCGGTGACTGCGCTGGTTGATCAGTTCTATGCGGACGTCCAAGCCATGGGCGGCGGTCGCTGGGATACCTCCAGCCTGATCGCCCGACTCAAATCGCCCCAGTAATCGACAGGCCTGGCGCGACCGGTGACCGGCGTGCGAGGCTCAATCCGCAACCTGCAAGCGCAAGTTGGCCCAGTAAGTAGTCGAGCCGCAATGGCTACGGCATGAACAGCATGCCCGCACCAGGCAAATGTCATGGACACATTGGATAAGAGTGAGGAGGGCGGCGGTTTGCATCCAGACTGGCATAAATAAGTTCCAGAACAGCAGGAAGGTGCCAGCTTAGGCGAATGTCGAGGCTCGCCAAGCACGTAGTGGTCGCACAAAAATAAAAATCAGGAGAGCACATGAAGTGCTGGGTAAAGGGGTTGATCGGCGTGGTAGCCCTGGGCACCGTTGGTATGGCAGGTTGGCAGGCTTGGCAGAGTTGGCGCGAACGTCCGGTCTGGAGCTCGCTGATCGTGCCCCCGGCGCTGGCGTTGCCGCGCGAGTTCAGCCTTGGCGAGTATCGCTTCGCCTGGTCCGGCCAGGGTTTCAACCTCTACGGCCAATCCAGTCCAAGTAAGAGTCTGTGGTCGGCGCAGGGCGGCTTTTTAGCGGCGGGCATTGGCCGTGCGCAGATGGAGGAATCCCGCGGGGCGCTGTTCGTCGTGGAGCGGCGCACCCTGTTGTGCCAAGAGCAGAGCGTGGAAAGCTTCCAGTTGATCGGCGAGCAACTGACCGTGAAGGGGCATTTACGCTGCTCCGATAGCCGCGTCAGTAGCTATAGCATGAGCCTCCGAGCTGACGGCGCGCGCGGTTTGCAGCTGGCTGTGAAAGTCGACGATCCAGCACTGAACCGTCTGTATCTGAGCTGGGCGCGCGATGCCGACGAGCAATTTTTTGGCTTTGGCGAACAGTTCAGCCAGTTCGATCTGGCTGGTCACCGCTTGCCGATCCTGGTCCAAGAGCAAGGCCTTGAGCTGGGTTTAAGGCCGATGACCCCAGGCGCCAGGCGGATCCCGTCCGCGCCCGAGCCGTATTACGTGACCAGCAAGCTGCGCAGCTTTTTCAGCGAGTCGGCGGCGTATCAGGTGTTCGATCTGCGTGACGAGCAGCGGGTGCAACTGGAGGTGCATGAGACAAAGCTGAGCGCGCGCGTCTACGCCGGTGAAAGCTCGAGCGCACTGGTCGAGGCACATGCCTCGGTCGTCGGTCGTAGGCCATCGCTGCCGGATTGATCTAATAGGGCGTGGTCGTCGGATTGATGTAGCGATTGCGCTTCGGCTGTATGGGGCAGCTGACGCCAGGCGCGCTCGCCAAGTAAAATCGCAATTTTAATTCGTGGCCTGGTCGAGGCGAGGATTTGGATCATGGAGTGTCGTGCAGGTTGCGGCGCGTGCTGTATCGCGCCGTCCATTAGTTCGGCGATCCCCGGTATGCCGGAGGGCAAGCGGGCTGGTGAGCGCTGCGTGCAGCTGTCGGTTGATAATCTTTGTCTGCTGTTTGGCAAGCCGGAGCGTCCTTCGGTGTGCGGGGAATTTCGTGCTGATCATCTAACCTGTGGGGACAGTCGGGCAGACGCGATCCGCCTGTTGGGCTGGTTGGAGCAGGCTACTGCCGCGTAGCTGGGCAGATTTTCGTTTATCCGTGAGTAGGCTAGGAGAAGGTTATGAACGTGCTGCACCAGATGGCCATGGTATGCGGTTTGAGTATGTTGATGGGCGCAACGGCGCAGGCCGAAGACTGGCAGTTGGCCAAAGATGAAAACGGCATCAAGGTGTATCTGAGCAGCGTTCCAGGCTCCAAGTACAAAGCCTATCGAGGGGTGGTCGAGATCAAGGCTAACGTGAAGACCATCAATGCATTGCAGGAGGATGTCGTGGGTTCCTGTAGCTGGATTCATGCCTGCGCTGAGATGAAGCTGCTCAAGCGGCAGGGCAATGAGGCTTGGACCTATTCGACCATCGAGATGCCCTGGCCGGTAACGGGGCGTGATTTGGTGCTACATGTCCAAGGCGGGCAAGCCGCCGACGGGACGGTTGTTCGTCAGCTTAAAGCCGATCCGAACTTTGTCCCACCGGTGAAGGGCCAGATCCGGGTACCGAAGTTGGTTGGTGAGTGGCGAGTGGTGCCTAAAGGCAATGATGTCACCGAAGTGACCTATCAGGTGCAGACCGAGCCGGGCGGTAGTATTCCTTCCTGGCTGGCGAATAGTTTTGTCGTCGATGCGCCGTTCAACACATTGGATGCCTTGCGCAAACGTGCCGAGCAACGCTGAGACGATATTCGTCAAATAAAAAAGGCTGCCAATTGGCAGCCTTTTTTATTTGGCGTTAGCCGGAAAGGCGCTTACTTGCGCTCTTCCAGCGGGGCCAGATCGCGTTGCGGGTAGCCGGTGTAGAGCTGGCGCGGACGGCCGATCTTGTACGGGCTAGAGAGCATTTCCTTCCAGTGCGAAATCCAACCGACAGTGCGTGCCAGGGCGAAAATCACCGTGAACATGCTGGTCGGAATGCCGATCGCCTTGAGGATGATGCCCGAGTAGAAGTCGACGTTCGGGTACAGGTTGCGTTCTTTGAAGTACGGATCGGTCAGGGCGATCTCTTCCAGGCGCATGGCCAGTTCGAGTTGCGGATCGTTTGTGATACCCAATTCGCCAAGAACTTCGTCGCAGGTCTTTTTCATCACGGTGGCACGTGGGTCGCGGTTTTTGTACACACGATGACCGAAGCCCATGAGTTTGAACGGATCGTTCTTGTCCTTGGCTTTGGCGATGAACTTGTCGATATTTTCGACACTGCCGATCTCATCCAGCATGGTCAGCACCGCTTCGTTGGCGCCGCCGTGGGCCGGGCCCCAGAGTGCGGCGATGCCAGCGGCGATACAGGCGAACGGGTTGGCGCCTGACGAGCCGGCCAGGCGGACGGTGGAGGTGGAGGCGTTCTGCTCGTGATCGGCATGCAGGATGAAGATGCGATCCATGGCCTTGGCCAGAATCGGGCTGATCGGTTTGATCTCGCACGGCGTGTTGAACATCATGTGCAAGAAATTTTCCGCGTAGTTCAGATCGTTACGCGGGTACATCATCGGTTGGCCCATGGAGTACTTGTAAACCATGGCGGCGATGGTCGGCATCTTGGCGACCAGGCGGATCGCGGAAATTTCGCGGTGCTTGGGATTATTGATATCCAGGGAGTCGTGATAGAACGCCGACAGCGCACCGACCACGCCACACATGATGGCCATCGGGTGGGCATCACGGCGGAAGCCGTTGAAGAAGGACTTCAGCTGCTCGTGGACCATGGTGTGGTTCTTCACGGTGCCAACGAACTTGGCGCGCTGTTCTGCGGTCGGCAGTTCTCCATACAGCAGCAGGTAGCAGGTTTCCAGATAGTCGGAATTTTCGGCCAGTTGCTCGATCGGATAGCCGCGATGCAAAAGGATGCCGTTATCGCCGTCGATGTAGGTGATCTTCGATTCGCAAGAAGCGGTCGACATAAAGCCAGGATCAAAAGTGAACCGGCCCGTGGTCGTCAGACCCCGCACATCTATCACATCGGGACCAACGGTACCGCTCAGAACGGGCAGGTCGACGGGGGCTGCGCCCTCGATGATCAACTGCGCTTTTTTGTCAGCCATGTTGGCCTCCTATTTATGCTTGAAATCACCAGACTGCCCCCCACGCAGGGCCCGCAACACTATAGAGAGATAAATTCCAAAGTCAATTTGCCAGAACCTAGGCAGCAGAGGGGTTTTAGCGGCTTTTTTTGGAGAAGATTGGCCGCTATTTACGCCTTTTATATACGTCGCGCAATCCACCCTTAGGCGGTGGCCATCGCATTGTCATTAGTAGCCTAACTGTCTATACTCTGCGCCCGGCCGCCAGGGCCCTAGCGCCGATATTCTGGTGATCGCCACTCCCTGGGTATGGGTACTTGACCAGTGCACTTCCCGACAACTTTGCCCTGATTGTTAGGGGCCCTTCAGTGTGAAAAAAGCCGTGAATAGCCAAAGACCTGTAAACCTAGACTTAAGGACGATCAAACTCCCAGTCACTGCTTACACGTCCATCCTGCACCGTATTTCCGGTGTCATCCTCTTCCTGGGTATCGCCGTGATGCTTTTTGCACTCGATAAATCCCTGGCTTCTGAGGACGGCTTCGAGCAGGTGAAAGCGTGTCTGGCCAGCCCTCTGGCCAAATTTGTGATCTGGGGCTTGTTGTCTGCGCTGCTGTATCACCTGGTGGCCGGAATTCGCCATCTGATTATGGATATGGGCATCGGTGAAACGCTGGAAGGCGGCAAGCTGGGCTCGCAAATCGTTCTCGCCATTTCCGTGGTGTTGATCGTGTTGGCGGGGGTGTGGGTATGGTAACTAATGTCACGAACCTATCGCGTTCGGGCCTCTATGACTGGATGGCTCAGCGTGTGTCGGCTGTTGTTCTCGCCGCCTATTTCATTTTTCTGATTGGCTACCTCGTGGTGAATCCAGGCCTCGGCTTTGCCGAATGGCATGCGCTGTTCTCTCACGGCTGGATGCGTATCTTCAGTCTGCTGGCGCTCGTAGCACTTGGTGCTCACGCCTGGGTCGGCATGTGGACCATCGCTACTGACTACCTGACGCCGATGGCGTTGGGCAAGTGGGCGACTGTCGTGCGTTTCCTGTTCCAGGCAGTCTGCGGCATTGCGATGTTCGCGTTCTTCGTCTGGGGCGTGCAGATTCTCTGGGGTATCTGATCCATGTCTAGCATTCCTACTCTTTCCTATGACGCCATCATTGTTGGTGGCGGCGGTGCCGGCATGCGCGCGGCTCTGCAGTTGGCTCAAGGCGGCCACAAGACCGCGGTAGTCACCAAAGTCTTCCCGACTCGCTCGCACACCGTATCCGCTCAGGGTGGCATCACCTGTGCCATCGCTTCGGCCGACCCGAATGACGATTGGCGCTGGCACATGTACGACACCGTCAAAGGTTCCGACTATATCGGTGACCAGGACGCCATCGAATACATGTGTTCTGTTGGCCCAGAAGCCGTGTTTGAGCTCGAACACATGGGTCTGCCGTTCTCGCGTACTGAGCAGGGCCGTATCTATCAGCGTCCGTTTGGTGGTCAGTCCAAAGGACCGGATAACTCGACTCAGGCTGCACGTACTTGCGCCGCGGCTGACCGTACCGGTCACGCTCTGCTGCATACTCTTTATCAAGCCAACCTGAAAGCCGGTACTTCGTTCCTCAACGAGTGGTACGCGGTTGATCTGGTCAAAAATCAGGACGGCGCTGTAGTCGGCATCATTGCCATCTGCATCGAGACTGGCGAAACCGTCTACATCCGCTCCAAGGCTGTAGTTCTGGCTACTGGTGGCGCCGGTCGTATTTACTCTTCGACCACCAACGCCTTGATCAATACGGGTGACGGCGTGGGCATGGCCCTGCGTGCTGGCGTGCCGGTGCAAGACATCGAAATGTGGCAGTTCCACCCGACCGGTATCGCCGGTGCGGGCGTGCTGGTGACCGAAGGTTGCCGCGGTGAAGGTGGCTACCTGATCAACAAGCACGGCGAACGCTTCATGGAGCGCTATGCTCCGAACGCCAAAGACCTGGCCGGTCGCGACGTAGTTGCGCGCTCCATGGTTAAGGAAGTCATCGCCGGCAACGGCTGTGGTCCGGATGGCGATCACGTATTGCTGAAGCTCGATCACCTTGGTGAAGAGGTTCTGCACAGCCGCCTGCCTGGCATCTGCGAATTGTCCAAGACTTTCGCGCATGTCGACCCGGTTGTTGCACCGGTTCCAGTTATCCCGACTTGCCACTACATGATGGGCGGCGTTGCTACCAACATTCATGGCCAGGCGATGACTCAAGATGCAAACGGTAACGATGTCATCATCGACGGTCTATTTGCCGTAGGCGAAGTGGCTTGCGTATCCGTACACGGTGCCAACCGTCTGGGTGGCAACTCGCTGCTCGACCTGGTGGTGTTCGGCCGTGCGGCCGGCATCCATCTGGAGCGGGCGCTGAAAGAAGGCATTGAAGCGCGCGGCGCCAGTGCGACCGACATTGAGCTGTCGCTCAAGCGGTTGTCCGGCGTCAACGAGCGCCGCACCGGCGAAGACGTAGCTCCGCTGCGTAAAGAGCTGCAAGCCTGCATGCAGAACTACTTCGGTGTATTCCGTACTGGCGAATACATGAAGAAAGGCATCGCTCAACTGGCTGATCTGCGCGAGCGCATTGCGACCGTCAAGATCGCCGACAAGAGCCAGGCCTTCAACACTGCGCGTATCGAAGCGCTGGAACTGCAAAACCTTCTCGAAGTCGCCGAGGCTACTGCGATTGCTGCGGATACTCGTACCGAGTCCCGTGGTGCGCATGCTCGTGAAGACTTCGAAGATCGCGATGACACCAACTGGTTGTGCCACTCCCTGTATTTTCCAGGTGAGAAGCGCGTGACCAAGCGTGCTGTCAACTTCGCGCCGAAGACCGTTCCGGCGTTTGAACCCAAGATCCGTACCTATTAAGGGTGGCCGATATGTCGCTAGCCAAAACTTTGCAAGTCAGCGTTTATCGCTACAACCCAGAGCAAGACAAAGCACCCTTCATGCAGGACTTTCAAGTCGAGATCGACGGCAAGGACCTGATGGTGCTGGACGTGCTGGCTCTGATCAAGGAACAGGATGAAGGTTTCTCCTATCGTCGTTCCTGCCGTGAAGGCGTGTGCGGTTCCGACGGTATGAATATCAGCGGCAAGAACGGCCTGGCCTGTGTCACTCCGATATCTTCGGTAGTGAAAAACAACAGGCTGGTGATCCGTCCGCTGCCCGGCCTGCCGGTCATTCGTGACCTGGTCGTCGACATGAGCATCTTCTACAAGCAATACGAGAAGGTGCAGCCATATCTGCAGAACGACACGCCGGCTCCGGCTATCGAGCGTCTGCAGTCTCCGGAAGAGCGCGAGAAGTTGGACGGTCTGTACGAGTGCATCCTGTGCGCATGCTGTTCGACCTCCTGCCCGTCGTTCTGGTGGAACCCGGATAAATTCCTGGGTCCAGCTGCATTGCTTCAGGCTTATCGCTTCCTAGCTGATAGCCGCGACACCAAGACTGCTGAGCGACTGGCCTCGCTGGATGATCCGTTCAGTGTGTTCCGTTGCCGCGGCATCATGAACTGCGTGAGCGTTTGCCCAAAGGGTCTCAATCCGACCAAGGCAATCGGCCACGTACGTAACATGTTGCTGCAAAGCGGTACCTGATCAGTTGTTGTAATACCAGTAACACCTGCGGCGTCTGAAATGGTTCAGGCGTCGCGGTTCCAGTTGAAGTGCAGCTCACAAAGCCGCCTTCTTACTTGAAAAATTGAAGACCAGCAGGGGCATCCGGGCTGGTGTCCGGACTATCTGCGGGATCCGAAGTGGCTTTACCCAAGTCGCTATTCGAGGACTTTTAAAGCTAATGCGGTTTCCACGCCGATGGTGGCCCCTTACCGAGGGTGACCAAGCATGCAAGAAAGCGTGATGCAGCGCATGTGGAACAGCGCCCACCTATCCGGTGGCAATGCTGCATATGTGGAAGAGTTGTATGAACTCTACCTGCACGATCCCAACGCTGTGCCAGAAGAGTGGCGCACCTATTTCCAGAAGCTGCCCGCCGATGGCAACGTGGCGAATGACGTATCGCACTCCACGATTCGCGATCATTTCGTATTGCTGGCCAAAAACCAGCGCCGCGCTCAGCCGGTGTCCGCCGGAACGGTTAGCTCAGAGCATGAGAAGAAGCAGGTTGAAGTCCTGCGACTGATTCAGGCTTACCGCATGCGCGGCCATCAGGCTTCCCGACTCGATCCCCTCGGTCTCTGGCACCGTCGCGCCCCGGCCGACTTGTCGATCAATCACTACGGTCTGACCGATGCCGACCTCGATACCACCTTCCGTACCGGTGAGCTGTACATCGGTAAGGAAGAGGCGTCGCTGCGCGATATCTATCAGGCTCTGCAACAGACCTATTGCCGCACCATCGGCGCCGAATTCACCCATATCGTCGATTCCGAACAGCGCAAGTGGTTCCAGCAGCGCCTGGAAAGCGTGCGTGGCCGTCCGGCGTTCTCGGCCGATGTGCAAAGCCATTTGCTCGAGCGACTGACTGCCGCCGAGGGCCTGGAAAAATACCTCGGCACTAAATATCCGGGGACCAAACGTTTCGGTCTGGAAGGTGGTGAAAGCCTTATTCCACTGCTGGACGAGATCATTCAGCGCTCCGGCTCCTACGGTACTCAGGAAATCGTCATCGGCATGGCCCACCGCGGCCGTCTGAACGTTCTGGTCAATACCTTCGGCAAGAACCCGCGCGACCTGTTCGACGAGTTCGAAGGCAAGAAGGTCGAAGGCCTCAGCTCCGGTGACGTGAAATACCACCAGGGCTTCTCCTCCAACGTGATGACCCCTGGCGGCGAAGTTCACCTGGCGCTGGCGTTCAACCCCTCCCACCTGGAAATCGTTTCCCCAGTGGTCGAGGGTTCGGTACGTGCTCGTCAGGATCGTCGTAAGGATCTGTCCGGCGACAAGGTTCTGCCCATTTCCCTGCATGGCGACGCCGCATTCGCTGGCCAGGGCGTGGTCATGGAAACCTTCCAGATGTCGCAGACCCGTGGTTACAAGACGGGTGGCACCATCCATATCGTCATCAACAACCAGGTCGGCTTCACAACCAGTCGCCCGGAAGACTCGCGCTCAACCGAGTACGCCACCGACGTGGCGAAGATGATCCAGGCACCGATCTTCCATGTGAATGGCGATGATCCGGAAGCCGTGCTGTTCGTCACTCAACTGGCCGTCGACTACCGCATGCAGTTCAAGCGTGACGTCGTCATCGACTTGGTTTGCTATCGCCGCCGTGGCCACAACGAGGCCGACGAGCCGAGCGGTACTCAGCCGCTGATGTATCAGCAGATCGTCAAACAGCGCACCACTCGCGAGCTGTATGCCGAAGTGTTGGTCAAGGCTGGCGCGCTCGATGAGACCGCCGTACAAGCCAAGATCGATGACTATCGCACCGCGCTGGATAATGGCCAGCACGTGGTGAAAAGCCTGGTCAAAGAGCCGAACAAAGAGCTGTTCGTCGATTGGCGTCCGTACCTGGGGCATGCCTGGAATGCCCGTCACGACACCCGCTTCGATCTGAAAACCTTGCAGGATCTTTCTTCCAAACTGCTGGAAATTCCTGACGGGTTGGTGGTTCAGCGCCAAGTGGCAAAGATCCTCGAAGATCGCCAGAAGATGGGTGCCGGCGGCTTGCCGATCAACTGGGGCTATGCCGAGACAATGGCCTACGCCACCCTGTTGTTCGAAGGCCATCCGATTCGCATCACTGGCCAGGACGTAGGTCGCGGCACCTTCTCGCACCGCCATGCGGCGCTGCACAACCAGAAGGATGGGTCTACCTATCTACCACTGCAGAACCTGTACGCCGACCAGCCAGTTTTTGACCTGTATGACTCCTTCCTTTCCGAAGAGGCCGTGCTGGCGTTCGAATATGGCTACTCGACCACCACGCCTAGCGCGTTGGTGATCTGGGAAGCGCAATTCGGTGACTTCGCCAACGGTGCCCAAGTGGTCATCGACCAGTTCATCACCAGCGGCGAGCACAAGTGGGGTCGTCTGTGCGGCCTGACTATGCTGCTGCCACATGGTTACGAAGGGCAGGGCCCAGAGCACTCCTCTGCGCGTCTGGAGCGTTACCTGCAGTCGTGCGCCGAGCACAACATCCAGGTCTGCGTACCGACCACCCCGGCGCAGATCTACCATTTGCTGCGTCGTCAGGTAATTCGCCCGTTGCGTAAGCCGTTGGTCGTATTGACCCCTAAATCGTTGCTGCGCCATAAGTTGGCCATCTCGACGTTGGAAGATCTGGCTGAAGGCTCGTTCCAGACCGTCATCAGCGAGATCGATACCCTCGATCCGAAGAAGGTCGAACGCGTTGTGTTGTGCAGCGGCAAGGTCTATTACGACTTGCTGGAGAAGCGTCGCGCCGAAGGCCGTGAAGATATTGCCATCGTGCGTATCGAGCAGCTCTATCCGTTCCCTGAAGACGATCTGGCCGAAGTTCTCGCTCCCTACAAGAACCTCAAGCACATCGTTTGGTGTCAGGAAGAGCCGATGAACCAGGGCGCCTGGTATTGCAGCCAGCACCACATGCGTCGTGTTGCTATCGCGCACAAGAAGAGCCTGTTCCTTGAGTATGCGGGCCGCGAAGGCTCTGCTGCTCCGGCCTGTGGCTACGCTTCGATGCACGCCGAGCAGCAAGAAAAGCTGCTGCAAGATGCCTTCACCGTTTAACGCCTTCGCGCAGAAGAAACCGAATACATAGGAACCACATTAAATGGCTATCGAGATCAAAGCCCCAACTTTCCCAGAATCGGTTGCCGACGGTACCGTTGCGACTTGGCACAAAAAGCCTGGCGACGCCGTCAAGCGTGACGAACTGATTGTCGATATCGAAACCGACAAAGTGGTCATGGAAGTGTTGGCTGAAACGGACGGCGTGCTGAGTGAGATCGTCAAGAACGAAGGCGACACCGTGCTCAGCGGTGAACTGCTCGGCAAATTGAGCGCCGGCGCTGCGGCTCCTGCCGCCGCACCTGCCGCTGCCGCACCGGCTGCCCAAGCCGCCGCAGCCCCGGCAGCCGGTGGCGACGATGCGATTCTTTCGCCAGCTGCTCGCAAGTTGGCCGAAGAAAACGGCATCGATCCGAACAGCATTGCCGGTACCGGCAAAGGTGGTCGCGTCACCAAAGAAGACGTAGTCGCTGCTGTTGAAGCCAAGAAAGCCGCGCCAGCTGCTCCTGCGCCAGTGGCCAAACCGGCCGCCGCTGCACCGGTATTCGCCGCTGGCGATCGGGTCGAGAAGCGCGTGCCGATGACTCGCCTGCGCGCTAAAGTCGCCGAGCGTCTGGTCGAGGCGCAATCCTCGATGGCCATGTTGACCACCTTCAACGAAGTCGACATGACCGAAGTCATGGCCCTGCGTTCGAAGTACAAGGATCTCTTCGAGAAGAGCCATAACGGCGTGCGTCTGGGCTTCATGTCGTTCTTCGTCAAGGCTGCCGTTGAGGCGCTGAAACGCTTCCCAGCGGTCAACGCTTCGATCGATGGCAGCGACATCGTCTACCACGGCTACCAGGACATCGGCGTTGCCGTATCCAGCGACCGTGGCCTGGTGGTTCCGGTACTGCGCAATGCCGAGCTAATGTCCCTCGCCGAAGTCGAAGGCGGCATCGCCACCTTCGGCAAGAAGGCCCGTGACGGCAAACTGTCGATCGACGAGATGACCGGTGGCACCTTCACTATCACCAACGGTGGCACCTTCGGTTCGATGATGTCGACCCCGATCGTCAACCCGCCGCAAGCCGCCATCCTCGGCATGCACAATATTCTCCAGCGCCCCATGGCTATCAACGGTCAGGTGGTCATCCGTCCGATGATGTACCTGGCGCTGTCCTACGATCACCGTCTGATCGATGGCAAGGAAGCGGTCAGCTTCTTGGTGACCATCAAGAACCTGCTGGAAGACCCGGCGCGTTTGCTGCTGGATATCTAAGAGCCAGTCTCTCCCTCGGCGGTCCTCACAAGGGACCGTCCGATCTATTCGAGAAGGAATGAGTTATGACCCAAAAATTCGACGTGGTAGTCATCGGTGCCGGCCCTGGCGGCTATGTAGCCGCGATCAAGGCAGCTCAACTCGGTCTGAAGACTGCTTGCATCGAGAAATATCAGGACAAAGAGGGCAAGATCGCCCTCGGCGGCACCTGTTTGAACGTCGGCTGCATTCCATCCAAGGCGCTGCTGGACAGCTCCTACAAGTACCATGAGGCCCACGAAGGCTTCAAAATCCACGGTATCGAAGCCAAAGGCGTCACTATCGACGTCCCGGCGATGGTCGCTCGCAAGAACGGCATCATTAAGAATCTCACTGGCGGCGTTGCTGGCCTGTTCAAGGCCAACGGTGTGACGCTGCTGGAAGGCCACGGCAAGCTGCTGGCCGGCAAGAAAGTCGAAGTGACCGGCTTGGACGGCAAGAGCCAGATCGTCGAGGCTGAAAACGTCATTCTCGCCTCCGGCTCCAAGCCAGTCGATATCCCGCCGGCACCGGTCGATCAGGACATCATCGTCGATTCCACTGGCGCCCTGGAGTTCCAGTCGGTACCCAAGAAGCTCGGCGTGATCGGCGCAGGGGTGATTGGTCTGGAGCTGGGTTCGGTGTGGTCGCGTTTGGGTGCTGAAGTCACCGTGATCGAAGCGCTGGAAAAATTCCTTCCGGCCGCCGACGAGCAGATCGCCAAGGAGGGGATGAAAATCCTCACCAAGCAAGGTCTGGACATCCGTCTGGGCGCGCGCGTCACCGGCACTGAAATCAAGAAGAAGCAAGTCACTGTCAGCTTCACCGACAGTGCTGGCGAGCAGAAGATGGTGTTCGACAAGCTGATCGTAGCCGTCGGTCGTCGTCCGGTAACCACCGAGTTGCTGGCCGCTGACAGCGGTGTGACGCTCGACGAGCGTGGTTTCATCTTCGTTGACGACCAGTGCAAAACCAGCGTGCCGGGCGTTTTCGCCATTGGCGACGTGGTGCGTGGCGCGATGCTGGCCCACAAAGCTTCGGAAGAAGGTGTAATGGTTGCCGAGCGCATCGCCGGCCATAAAGCCCAGATGAACTACGACCTGATTCCGTCGGTGATCTACACCCATCCGGAAATGGCGTGGGTCGGTAAAACCGAACAGCAGTTGAAGGGTGAGGGCGTCGAGATCAAGGTCGGCACCTTCCCGTTCGCGGCCAGTGGTCGTGCCATGGCCGCTAACGACACCGCCGGCTTGGTCAAAGTGATCGCCGATGCCAAGACGGATCGCGTGCTGGGTGTTCATGTCATCGGCCCAAGCGCCGCCGAGCTGGTACAGCAAGGCGCGATTGGCATGGAATTCGGCACCAGCGCTGAAGACCTGGGCATGATGGTGTTCTCGCACCCGACACTGTCCGAAGCGCTGCATGAAGCGGCGCTGGCGGTGAATGGCCATGCCATTCATATCGCCAACCGTAAGAAACGCTGAAAAATCATTAGGATGCGGCCACTTCCAGCTGTTGGCGGTGGCCAGTCCGGCGATTTTTAGGTCACAAAAGAACCACGATGGGCCGCCCGTCATGAATCTTCTTTGAGGGTTCACCGCGGAACGCCCACCGGACTGCTCAGCAGTCACAGGTGGCGCGGCATTACTTATGCAGCGCCGAAATGCGCAATACCTAACGAAGACGGTAGACAAGCATGAATCTCCACGAGTATCAGGGTAAGCAGCTGTTCGCTGAATACGGCCTGCCCGTTTCCAAGGGCTTCGCCGTAGACACCCCGGAAGACGCGGCTGCAGCCTGCGAAAAAATCGGTGGCAGTGAGTGGGTCGTAAAGGCTCAGGTCCACGCCGGTGGTCGCGGTAAAGCGGGCGGCGTGAAGCTGGTCAAGAGCAAAGAAGACGCCAAGGCCTTCGCTGCCAACTGGCTGGGCAAACGTCTGGTGACCTACCAAACTGACGCCAATGGTCAGCCGGTCAGCAAGATTCTGGTCGAATCCTGCACCGACATCGCCAAGGAACTGTACCTGGGCGCGGTCGTTGACCGTTCCAGCCGCCGTATCGTGTTCATGGCTTCCACCGAGGGTGGCGTGGACATCGAGAAAGTTGCTCACGAGACTCCTGAGAAGATCCTCAAGGCTACCGTCGATCCGCTGGTAGGTGCTCAGCCTTACCAGGGCCGCGACCTGGCGTTCCAGCTCGGTCTGGAAGGCGATCAGATCAAACAGTTCACCCAGATCTTCGTTGGCCTGGCCAAGCTGTTCCAGGACTACGACCTGGCTCTGCTGGAAGTGAACCCGCTGGTGATCAAGGCTGACGGCAACCTGCATTGCCTGGACGCGAAGATCAACATCGACGCCAACGCCATGTACCGTCAGCCCAAGCTGCGCGCCATGCACGATCCGTCGCAGGACGACGCCCGTGAAGCGCATGCGCAGAAGTGGGAACTGAACTACGTCGCGCTGGAAGGCAACATCGGTTGCATGGTCAATGGCGCCGGTCTGGCCATGGGCACCATGGACATCGTCAACCTGCACGGCGGCAAGCCGGCCAACTTCCTCGACGTGGGCGGCGGTGCAACCAAAGAACGCGTAACCGAAGCCTTCAAGATCATCCTGTCCGACAGCAACGTAGCTGCCGTTCTGGTGAACATCTTCGGCGGTATCGTGCGTTGCGACATGATTGCCGAAGGCATCATCGGCGCCGTTAAAGAAGTCGGCGTGAAGATTCCGGTTGTAGTTCGTCTGGAAGGCAACAACGCGGACCTCGGCGCTAAAGTACTGGCCGACAGCGGTCTGAACATCATCGCGGCGACCAGCCTGACCGACGCTGCTCAGCAAGTTGTTAAAGCTGCGGAGGGCAAGTAATGAGCGTCCTGATCAATAAAGACACCAAAGTCATCTGCCAGGGCTTCACCGGCTCGCAAGGTACTTTCCACTCCGAGCAAGCCATCGCCTACGGCACCAAGATGGTTGGCGGCGTGACCCCGGGTAAAGGCGGCACCACTCACCTGAACCTGCCGGTGTTCAACACCGTCAAGGAAGCCGTTGACGCCACTGGCGCCGATGCTTCGGTGATCTACGTTCCGGCTCCATTCTGCAAAGACTCGATCCTGGAAGCGGCGTTCGGCGGCATCAAGCTGATCGTCTGCATCACCGAAGGCATCCCGACCATCGACATGCTGGAAGCCAAGGTCAAGTGCGACGAGCTGGGTGTACGCCTGATCGGTCCGAACTGCCCGGGCGTGATCACTCCCGGCGAGTGCAAGATCGGCATCATGCCGGGTCACATCCACCTGCCAGGCAAAGTAGGCATCGTGTCGCGCTCCGGCACCCTGACCTATGAAGCCGTGAAGCAGACTACCGACGCCGGCTTCGGCCAGTCCACTTGCGTGGGCATCGGTGGTGACCCGATCCCGGGTTCGAACTTCATCGACATCCTCAAGCTGTTCCAGGAAGACCCGAAAACCGAAGCCATCGTGATGATCGGTGAAATCGGTGGTTCCGCTGAGGAAGAAGCCGCTGCCTACATCAAGGCCAATGTGACCAAGCCGGTGGTGTCCTACATCGCTGGTGTGACTGCTCCTCCGGGCAAGCGCATGGGCCACGCCGGCGCCATTATCTCCGGTGGTAAAGGTACTGCGGACGAGAAGTTCGCAGCCCTGCAGGACGCAGGTGTGAAAACCGTGCGTTCCCTGGCTGACATCGGCAAGGCCCTGGCCGAGCTGACCGGTTGGGAAGTCAAGCAAGCCTAAGCCGGCTTGAGTGAGACAGAGGCCACCTTCGGGTGGCCTTTTGTTTTCTGGGTAAAAACAGTTGATCAGGCGACAGCGGATTACAACCAACCGACAGCCTGACCTGTGTCAATGCCCTCGGCGCGGCTTATTCGTTAGGCTGGCAACTATCCCGCGCCAATCCCATAAGGATCGACGCACGCACAGCGGTTCGCCTTATCCCGGTGGACGACGTTTCCTCGACACACACGGAAACCCTCCCCACAAATTCGATTTAGCGATGCGGTATTCCTAGATGAAATCCCTGAAAGGCCAGGACATTCTGGCACTCGGCTTCATGACTTTTGCCTTGTTCGTTGGTGCTGGCAACATCATTTTCCCCCCAATTGTCGGCCTGCAGTCCGGTCCGCATGTGTGGCTCGCGGCACTGGGTTTTCTGATCACCGCCGTGGGGCTACCCGTCATTACTATCGTGGCCTTGGCCAAGGTTGGCGGCGCCATGGATGCGCTCAGCGGCCCGATCGGCAAAACCGCCGGCGTGGTGCTGGCGGTGGTCTGCTATCTATCGGTGGGCCCGCTGTTTGCCACGCCGCGCACCGCCACAGTGTCTTTTGAGGTCGGGGTGGCACCGTTGACCGGCAATACACCGCTGGCGTTGTTCGCCTATAGCCTGGTGTATTTCGCTGTGGTGCTGGCGGTTTCGCTGTATCCGGGACGCCTGCTGGACACCGTTGGCCGGGTCTTGGCGCCCCTCAAGATCATTGCGCTGCTGGCGCTCGGTATCGCCGCCTTCATGCTGCCGCTGGGCACGATCGGCGACGCCACACCGGCTTATCAGGCGGCCCCATTCTCTCAGGGTTTCGTCAGCGGCTACCTGACCATGGATACGCTGGGCGCGCTGGTTTTCGGCATCGTCATCGTCAACGCGATTCGCTCGCGCGGAGTCGAGTCGCCGCGGCTGATCACCCGTTATGCCGTCATTGCCGGATTGATCGCCGGCGTCGGTTTGGCGTTGGTGTACATCAGCCTGTTCCGCCTCGGTGCGGGTAGTCATTCGATTGCTGGCGAGGCGAGCAACGGTGCTGCGATTCTGCATGCCTATGTGCAGCACACTTTCGGCGCCTGGGGCAGCGCTTTTCTTGCGGTGCTGATCTCGCTGGCCTGTCTGGTTACGGCGGTGGGCCTGACCTGTGCGTGCGCCGAATACTTCAGCCAATTGCTGCCGCTGTCTTACCGCAGCCTGGTGGTGATCCTGGCCGGCTTTTCGTTGCTGGTATCCAACCTGGGCCTAACCAAGTTGATCCAGGTATCGGTGCCAGTCCTGACCACCATTTACCCGCCATGCATCGTTCTGGTGGCGCTGAGCTTCTGCTGGAGCCTTTGGTATTCGCCAAGCCGCGTCATCGTTCCGGTGATGCTGGTATCGCTGCTGTTTGGTGTTGTCGATGGTCTTAAAGTGGCCGAGTTGGCGCATTGGATGCCGTCTTGGCTCACTCATTTGCCTCTGTCCGAGCAGGGCCTGGCCTGGCTGTTGCCGGCCGTGCTGACCCTGGCTGCGGCGAGCGTCTATGACCGTCTATTGGGTGCGCCACGCGAAGTCACCGCCTGATCTCTTTTGACTCAAAAAGGCTGCCTCTAGGCGGCCTTTTTGTTGCGTGTGCGAAACACGCAGCTGGCTATAATCGCCAGGCATATACAAGGAGTTGGCATGTTCGCGACCGAGAGCTTTTGGCCACATGTGTTGGCTGTCTTCTGGTTCATTGTTTGTTGGGCGGGTTACACCCGTTATGCGATCTGGAAGGGCCGTGATACGGCTTGTCTAGCCAGTGTCCTGCACCTCTATCGGGAAGACTGGATGCGTCGCCTGCTGTTGCGCGACAACCGCATTGCCGATGCCAGCGTGATCGGTAATCTGGAGCGCAATGCATCGTTCTTCGCTTCGAGCACCTTGATCATCCTTGCTGGCATTCTCACCGTGCTTGGCTCCTCCGAGCGCGCGGTATCGCTGTTGGCCGATCTGCCGCTGGTGCAGCCGGTCAGTCGTGGGCTCTCGGAAATCAAGCTGCTGTGTCTGGCGATCGTCTTCGTCTACGCCTTCTTCACCTTCAGCTGGTGCATGCGTCAATACAATTTCGCCGCGGTGCTGATCGGTTCGGCGCCGATGGTTGGTGAGCGGTATGTCAGCGAGCAGGAGCGCAAAGCCTTTTCCGAGCGTGCGGCGCGGGTGATTTCAATGGCCGCCAACCAGTTCAACCTGGGGCTGCGCTCTTACTATTTCGGCATGGCTGTGCTCGCCTGGTTTCTCAATCCGTGGGTGTTCATCTTGGTGACCAGCGGTGTTGTGCTGGTCCTCTATCGGCGCGAGTTTCATTCGGATGTACTCGAAGTGATGGTGTATACCCAGACCACGGCCCCAGAGCCGCTCAAGGAGAAAAACGAATGAGCACCCCGTTTTGGTGTGTGTTTATCGCCGCCTTACTGATTTATGTGGCCAAGCTTCCCCTGGCCAAGGCGATGAAGGAGGAAGGGAAGGGGTATGACAACCATGATCCGCGCGGGCAACAGGCGCGCCTGACCGGATTTGGCGCCCGGGCGCATGCGGCGCATTTGAACAGCATTGAGATATTCCCGCTGTTTGCCGTGGGTGTGCTGATGGCCCATACCACCGAGGTCTTCGGCTGGTGGGTAGATCTCCTGGCGGTGACTTTCGTGATTTCGCGAGTGCTTTATCTGTGGTTGTACTGGGCGGATAAAGCGCCTGCACGCAGCCTGGTATGGGTGATCGGCCTGTTGTGCTGTCTGTTGCTGATGCTCAGTCCGGTGCTCTGATCCAGAAAGCACAAGGCCCGCAACGTGCGGGCCTTGGCGGGTGGGATGATGGAGCGGAACTGGGTTATTGATCTTTGACTGCATCCTTGGCGTCTTCCGCCGCAGCTTGAGTCGCGTCAACGGCCTCATTGGCTTTTTCTTCAATGGCCGCGCCGGCTTCCTCGGCCTTCTGCTGAATGGCCGCGCCGGCTTCTTTGGTGGCATCGCCAGCGGACTGCATGGCATCAGAGGCCGATTCTTTGGCGGCATTCATCTTGTCTTCCGGGGTCTTGTCGCATGCGGCAAGACCGAGGGTTGCAGCGAGTAGCAAGGCATAAGTCAGCGGTTTTTGCATGGTCAGATTTCCTTGTGTGGCTTTCCGTTCAACAAGCAGTTGGAGTTGTGATGTGGTACCGAAGTTCCCGACAGGCGGAGGCAAATGGTTGACTGCATGTCACCCCTGGGTGGAGCGGGTATGATGCGCGCTTTTTGCGCCCCCTGAGACTAGACGATGAGTGATAACTTGATTATCGAGCGTGCCCAACGCTTTCTAACAGTCCTGCGCCACTGTCAGGTGCTGGGCATGAGCGTGCACTCAACCACAGGCGCCGGCCTCACCCTGCGCTTGCCCTACAGCGAGTCCATTATCGGCAACCCCGAGACTGGGGTGATCCATGGTGGCGCTATCACCACCCTGATGGACACCACTTGTGGCATTTCCACCGTCTGCGTCCTGCCGGATTTCGAGATCTGCCCAACGCTCGATCTGCGCATCGACTACATGCATCCAGCTGAACCGTACAAAGATGTCTACGGATTTGCCGAATGCTACCGAGTGACGCCGAATATCATCTTCACTCGCGGTTACGCCTATCAGGACGATCCGAATCAGCCGATTGCCCATGTAGTCGGGACTTTCATGCGCATGGGCAAGACCACAGGCAATAACTCTTCGGGGGCTACGCAATGAGCGATCTGAATCTCAATAAGCTAGTCGCCGAAGCCCACGAGAAGAACAACTACGACGCACTGCTTAGCTTGACGCCATACGCCAAGCTGCTCGGCATCGAATGCCTGCGTCTCGGCGATGACATGGTGTTTCGCCTACCGGCCAATAAAGACAGCATCGGCAATCCGGTGCTGCCGGCCATTCATGGCGGGGTGATCGCCGGCTTCATGGAGCACTCGGCGATGCTGCATTTGCTGATGTTTATGGGCACACCACATTTGCCAAAAATCATCGACTTCTCGATAGATTACCTGCGTGCAGGTCACTATCGTGACACCTACGCCCAGTGCCAGGTGTGGCGACAAGGTCGTCGGGTCGCCAACGTAGCGATCACCGCCTGGCAGACTACTCAAGCTGAACCCATCGCCACGGCGCGCGCGCATTTCAAAGTTGATGAACCTTGAACCGCTCCCGCCCCTGAGCAGGTCGGCCCACGCATAAGGAATACCGGATGGATGCGCTGTTGATCCTCGGCGGTTTGCTGTTGATTCTTGCCGGGCTGGTCTGGCTGGTCATGCTGGCTTTTGGTACCAGCCTGCTGTGGGGCATCGGTAGTTTGTTGCCGCCGCTGACCGTGCTGTATGTGCTGCGGCACTGGCGGGTGGCGCGCAAGGCGGTGGTGCTCGGTGCATTGGGCTGCATTCCATTGGTGGTGGGTCTGACCATGCTGGCCAGTAACGATCCGCAGCGCCTGGAAGCGATCTTGAGCTTGCGCTGGCTGAAGCCGCAGGTGCAAACGCCGGCGGAGCTGACCATACAGTTGCGCGGCGAGCTCAATGGTCAGCCATTCGCGCCGCAGCAAGGCGAATTGATCGATGGCACCTTGATTCTGCGCGAAGGCCAGGATTTTTTTGCCCGCCGCGAGATCAGCATCCGCCTGCCGCAACCGGTCAAGGGCGCCGTCCAGGTGGATGTGCTGCCGCAAGATCGCGGGGCTTTACCGGAAGTGCAGGTCAGCTGGTTGCTACCGGAGCAGGAGCTGCCCGAGGCGCGGCGCCTCAGTCACGGCTACACCCTGCATCTGAAGCTCGAGCCACAGGCGCCGAACAAGTTGGTCGGGGCGTTTCATCTGGTTCTGCCGCCGCAGTTCAAGACCACCTTGAGTGGTCGAGTCGAGCTGTTCAGCAATCGTCTGCGCTATATCGATGGCCGGGTCGATACCCGCCATGACTCGCGGGATACGCTGCTCTACGTCATCGACAACTACCTGCAGCGGCGTTTCGCGACGCGCGCCGTGCAGATCGTGAATCTGCCGCCGATCAGCCTGCCGGCCGAGAAGCTCGACGTGCAGATTGATGCACGCATCGATGGCCAGTCGCAGCATCTGCCCATCCTGCTGCACAAGACTTCAGCCAAAGGTTGGCGTGTCGATGGCGATCATTTTCAGCCCTTGCCCCAGGTAGCCAACAGCGCAACCGTTGGCGCGGGCTCTTCGATCGCCACTAGTGCTGCCGCGGCGCCCAGCATCCGTCCGGTGGATCGCCGCTCGCGCTTCAGTCTGGCTCGTCTGCAAAGCAACCCAGGGCAGTATCAGAATCTCGCCATGCGCGTGTTGACCGAGCGCGGCGCGCAAGCGGAAGGGCGCTTCCGTGGCATCGATACCCAAGGGCAAATCATCATCCAGCGCAACCTGGGTGGCCCCGGTGCCGCCAGCTTTGCCCTGCGTCCCGAAGAAATCAGCAGCATCGAACTGCTCGAGCCCTGAGCTCGGGCAGCATCGACTGTTTGGCTAAGCACTTGAAATGCCAGTCGTTGCCCCCATCTGCATGACATCCGCCGCGTTAGCGGTTTATGCCATCTGAGTGGAGTTAGACGACCATGAGTGTGGAAACTCAAAAAGAAACACTGGGCTTCCAAACCGAGGTGAAGCAACTGCTTCATCTGATGATCCATTCGCTGTACTCCAACAAGGAAATTTTCCTTCGCGAATTGATCTCCAACGCCTCCGACGCAGTCGACAAACTGCGCTTCGAAGCCTTGGCCAAGCCTGAGTTACTGGAAGGCGGCTCCGAGCTGAAGATTCGCGTGTCCTTCGATAAAGACGCGAAAACCGTCACCCTCGAAGACAACGGCATTGGCATGAGCCGCGAAGACGCGATTGCCCACCTGGGCACTATCGCCAAGTCCGGCACTGCAGACTTCCTGAAAAACCTCTCCGGCGATCAGAAGAAGGATTCGCACCTGATCGGTCAGTTCGGCGTGGGCTTCTATTCGGCTTTCATCGTGGCCGACAAAGTCGACGTCTTCAGTCGCCGTGCGGGCTTACCGGCTGGCGAAGGCGTGCATTGGTCATCGAAAGGCGAGGGTGATTTCGAAGTCGCCACCGTCGACAAGGCCGAACGCGGCACGCGCATCGTCCTGCATCTGAAAAGCGGCGAAGAAGAGTTCGCCGATGGTTGGCGCCTGCGCAACATCGTCAAAAAGTATTCCGACCACATCGCGCTGCCGATCGAACTGCCGAAAGAGCACCACGGTGAGGAGAAGGACAAGCCGGCGGAAGCCGAATGGGAGACCGTCAACCGCGCTAGCGCGCTGTGGACCCGTCCGCGCACCGAAGTGAAAGACGAGGAATACCAGGAGTTCTACAAGCACGTCGCCCATGACTTCGACAACCCGCTGGCCTGGAGTCACAACAAGGTCGAGGGCAAGCTGGAGTACAGCTCGCTGCTCTACGTGCCGGGCCGTGCGCCATTCGACTTATACCAGCGCGAGGCGCCCAAGGGCCTCAAACTGTATGTGCAGCGCGTGTTCATCATGGACCAGGCCGACGAGTTCCTGCCGCTGTACCTGCGCTTCATCAAGGGCGTGGTCGATTCCAACGACCTGTCGCTGAACGTCTCGCGCGAGATCCTGCAGAAGGACCCGGTGATCGACTCGATGAAGTCGGCGTTGACCAAGCGCGTACTCGACATGCTCGAGAAGCTGGCGAAGAACGAACCGGAGCAATACAAGGGCTTCTGGAAGAACTTCGGGCAGGTGCTCAAAGAAGGCCCGGCGGAAGACTTCGCTAACAAGGAGAAGATCGCCAGCCTGCTGCGCTTCGCCTCCACCAGCGATGAAAGCGGTGAGCAAAGCGTCTCGCTGGCCGACTATCTGGGCCGCGTCAAGGAAGCCCAGGACAAGGTCTACTACCTGACTGGCGAGAGCTATGCGCAGGTCAAGAACAGCCCACACCTGGAGGTCTTCCGCAAGAAAGGCATCGAGGTATTGCTGCTCACCGACCGCATCGACGAGTGGCTGATGAGCTACCTCACCGAGTTCGACGGCAAGCAGTTCGTCGATGTCGCCCGTGGCGATCTCGATCTCGGCAAGCTGGACTCGGAAGAGGACAAAAAAGCCCAGGAAGAAGTCGCCAAGGCCAAAGAAGGTCTGGTCGAACGCCTGAAAACCGCGCTGGGTGAAGAAGTTGCCGAAGTCCGGGTGTCGCATCGCCTGACCGACTCGCCGGCGATTCTGGCGATTGGCGAGCAGGATCTTGGCCTGCAGATGCGCCAGATTCTCGAAGCCAGTGGACAGAAAGTGCCGGACTCGAAGCCGATCTTCGAGTTCAATCCGGCGCATCCTCTGATCGAGAAGCTGGACGCCGAGCCGGACGAGGAGCGCTTCGGCGAGTTGTCGCGCATCCTCTTCGACCAGGCCGCCCTGGCTGCCGGCGACAGCCTGAAAGACCCGGCCGCTTACGTGCGCCGCCTCAACAAGCTGCTGGTCGAACTGTCCGCGTAATACCTGGCTGAGTGTTGAAGAAGCCGCCTACCGCTACCGGTAGGCGGCTTTTTTATTGCGCGGCGGTTCCTACCCGGTAATGCCATGGACAGCGGCTACCCTGTGTATTCCCCTTATTGCAGGAGAGCAGGCCATGAATCGATTCATGCCGCTGTTATTCGCCGGTCTGGCTGGGCTGGCCGGCCACGCGCAGGCCGCAGTGCAAAGCAAACCACTGGCTTACCAGATCGACGGGCAGCCCTTCGAAGGCGTGCTGGTCTATGACGATGCGGTAAGAAATCCGCGCCCAGGACTGTTGCTGGTGCCCAACTGGATGGGCGTCAGCGACGCGGCGGTGCGCCAGGCCAAGCTGATTGCCGCAGACCGCTACGTGATCTTTGTCGCCGACATGTATGGCAAAGCGATTCGTCCGCAAAATCCCGAGCAGGCCAAAGCCGCGGCGACTGCCGTGCGTGACGATCGGCCGCTGATGCGCAAGCGTGCGCAGGCGGCGGCTGACGTGCTGAGCGGGCAGAAGGAGGTGGCGCTGGACAGCGGAAAACTCGCCGCCATCGGCTTCTGCTTCGGCGGCGGGACGATTCTCGAACTGGCGCGCTCGGGAGCGCCGCTCAAGGCCTTCGTGTCCTTCCATGGCAACCTCGACACCCCCAATCCGCAGGATGCGCAGCAGATCAAAGCCCCCGTGCTGGTCTTGCATGGCGCGGATGATCCTTCGGTACCGCCAGCGCAGGTGAGCGCTTTCATTGCCGAAATGAGCGCGGCCAAGGCCGATTGGCAACTGGTCAGCTATGGCAATGCGGTGCATTCGTTCACCGATCCGGATGCCAAAGTCCCGGGCCGCAATCAATATAATCCGCAAGTTACGGCCCGGGCCTATCGGGCCATGAACGATCTTTTTGACGAGAGATTCGCCGGCGATTGAGCCGGTCAACCGTTCCTAGGAGGCAACATGAGTCAGATCAGCAATCGCCCCGTCAGTTACATCGTCGGGGGACAGGACTTCGAAGGTCAGCTGCTATTCGATGCCGCCGTGCAACAGCCACGTCCCGGCTTGTTGATGGCGCCGAACTGGATGGGGATCGGCGATGGCGCCATTGAAATCGCCAAGCAGGTCGTCGCGCAGGGTTATGTGGTGTTTATCGCCGACCTCTACGGCGAAGGCGTACGGCCGCAGGACGCCACCGCCGCCAGCGCGGCGATGATGACCGTCATCGACAAGGCCGGCGCGCTGCGGCAGCGCATGCAGGCCGCCCTGGAAACCTTCAAGGCGCAGCCTGACGTGGCGCTCGATACCTCCCGGCTAGCCGCATTCGGCTTCTGTTTTGGTGGCCACTGCGCCCTGGAATTAGCACGTTCCGGTGCGGCGTTGCGGGCTAGCGTGTCGTTCCACGGCACGTTGAGCACCCAAGATCCGGCGGACGAGAAGAACATCCAAGGTGCGGTGCTGGTGCTCGATGGCGCCTCCGATCCGCTGGTACCGCGCACGCAACTGACCGATTTCGCCGCGGAAATGACTGCCGTCAATGTCGACTGGCAGCTCACCAGCTATGGCGGCGCGTGCCATTCCTTCACCGACCCGCAAGCCAATGTGCCGGGCAAGATGCAATACGACGCGAAGATCGCCAAGCGTGCATTTGCGGCGATGTATGCCTTGCTCGACGAAGTATTTGCCTGACACTTTCCATGGCGTGTAGGAGCGAATTCATTCGCGATCAGGCCAGGGCCGGGCTGCGTAGGTGGAGCGCAGCGATACCCATTGCCGGTTGTTGGGCATCGCTGCGCTCAGCGCCAACCTACAAATGCCGGTGCATTCGCGATCTGGGCAAAACACCGGCGATCAACGTGGCAACTCGATGCGTTCGATCTCGCCCGGGACCGGCGGCCAATCACCGGCGGCCCAGCGCTGTTTGGCTTGCTCGATCAGTGCCGGGTCGCTGGCGAGGAAGTTCCAGTTCATGCGCCGCGGGCCGAGCGGCGCGCCGCCGATCATCACCAGTCGACTGCCCGTGCAAGCGCTGAGGGTGAAGGTTTCGCCCTCTGGCAACACGAGCATGCCGTGCATTGGCAGCGGTTCGTCGTCCAGCAAGACTTCCCCTTCGAGCAGATACACCGCGCGCTCCGGATGTTCGTCAGGAATCGCCAGCGTGGCACCGGCGTCCAGCTGTAGTTCGGCGTACAGCGTCGGCGAGCGTACCGGTACTGGCGATTGCAGGCAGAAGCCTTGGCCGGCGATCAGGCAGATGCGCACCCCGAGGGCTTCGCTGACCGGCAGGCTGGCAGCGGGATGATGGCTGTAGCTCGGTTCGCCCTGTTCGTCGACTTCCGGCAGAGCCAGCCACAGCTGCAGGCCATGTAGGCGCGAGCCGCTACGCAGCAACGACTCCGGCGTGCGCTCGACGTGGGCGACGCCGCGGCCAGCGGTCATCCAGCTGACATCGCCGGGTTTCACCTGCTGGTCGGAGCCGAGGCTGTCTTTGTGCCGCAATTCGCCCTCAAATAAATAGGTGAGGGTGGACAGGCCAATATGCGGATGCTGGCGGATATTCACCCCGCGACCGGGCGCATAGGCGGTCGCCAGCATATGGTCGAAGAACACGAAGGGGCCGACGCTCCGGCGTAGCGCTGACGGCAGCAGACGCAGGATCGGCTGGCCTTCGACATCCTCGGCGCGCGGTTGGATCAGGATCAGGTTGGTCATGAGCAGCTCTCGCGGCAGGTTGTGCACAGAGCATAACGGGTGCTTGGCCATTGCAAGCAAGGCGCACTACAGCGGCAGGCGGCGGGCCGGTTAAGGGTGATACCAGAGTTCGGGTCGGTCGAGGGGCAGGGTGTCAGGCAGCAGCGGATTGTCCAGTTCGATCACCCGGCGCTGAGGCAGATGCAGCTGCTTTAGCGTCAGCGCGAAGTAACTCTGGAACAGACGCTCGAAGCTGCCGTCGGTGATGGCTGCTTCCAGGCCGCGGCGAATGGTTTCGGCCAGCTCCGGCCGCTGGCGCGAGGTGAAGTAGTAGAGGGCGCTGGGGTAGTGCAGCACCAAATGTTTGTCGATGGCGATGTTCAGGCCCTCGGCGCTGACGCGTTGCTGTTCCTGCTGGACCATCACGGCTTCCAGCGGGAACAGATCGAAACGCTTGGCGGCGAGCATATCGAACAAGCCTGGATAGGCCGGGCTGACTTCTACCTGCTGACCATTGGCGCGCAGGATGGCGGTGTCTGGCCAGTCGCTGCGCTGGCCAATGCGTAGCGTGGCCAGCGCGGCGCGATCACTGATATTGGCCAGTAACTCGCGCTGATCGCCGCGGATCAGTGGAATGCGCCAGCCAATCAGGCCTTTGTAGATCGGGATGCGGATCGGCAGCAGCGTGGCTTCACGCTCGCGGGTGGTCATCGTCCAGATGACCTGCACTTGGTTGTCGTTGTGCTCCAGCGAATAGCGAGCTCTGCTCGGCGACATGGGCTGCGGCGAGGCTTGCAGCAGGTAGTCGCCGCCGCCTTTCTCCAGGGCCAGACGGAGCAACTCGACTGCGTAGGTTTGCGGATTTACCCCGCGCTGATGCAGTGGATAGGTCAGGTACTCGCTTGCCGCGACCGCAAAAGCGGCGAGCAGGGCCAGGCACAGGCAGGAGAGGCGGCAGAGCATGGACATCCGTTGATCCATAGCTAAAGTGCCAGCATACCCGGTGGCCTCGCGGTTCAACAATCCATGAACCACGCTCCTGCGCAACGGGTCTACCACTGCGCAAAACCGCTCAAGGAGGACAGGTTTGATCGTTTTCCGTTCGATTCTCATGTTGCTGATATGCCTCTGCGTATTCAGCGCCGAGGCGCGCGATTACCGCTACAGCGATGCCCATCTGCATTACGTGGACTTCTTCCAGGAAAGCGAAGGCATGACCAAGCTGCTTGCCGCGATGGACGCCAATAACATCGAGCACGTCATGCTTTCCGGCATTCCGGTGGCCAAGAAATGGCATGAGGATGAACCCAAGCGACCGCGCTATTACGCCGGCGACGACGCGGCCGCCTATTGGTATAGCGCTACCGATGTGATCGTCGCGGCGGCGCTCAAGCAATTGCCAGCCGAGCAGCGCCGGCGCTTGCATCCATTCCTGTCCGGCTTCAATCCCAACGACAAGAACTCCGATGCGCATATTCGGCGCATGCTCGAGCTCGACCCCGGCCTCTGGCAGGGCATCGGCGAAGTGTTCACGCGCCACGACGATCTCACCTCATTGATCGAAGGCAGCACCCCGCGCGCCAATAACGAGGCGATGATTCGCGTCTACCACTTGGCAGCCGAGTACGACCTGCCGGTGCTGCTGCACGCCAACATCACCTCCAAGCGCGAGCGCAATCCGCTGTACCTCAAGGAAGTCGAGGAGCCGCTGCGTAACCATCCGCATGTGCGCTTCATCTGGGCCCACGCCGGTAGCAGCATGGAAATCCACCGCCATCAGCCCAAGCTGGAATTCCTTCTGCCGACCTTGCAGCGGCTGCTCGAGGCTTATCCGAATCTGTATATCGATCTGTCCTGGTCGTTGCTCACGCCCTATCTACTCGACGCGCAGGGCCGGCCCGATGCTGAGTGGCTCGAGCTGGTCACTCGCTATCCCGAGCGCTTCATGGTCGGTTCCGATGTGGTCGGCCGCTTCGACAGCCTTGGCGAGCTGATGCACGGCTTCGACCCATTTCTCGATGCGCTACCCGAAGTGGTGGCACGCAAGGTCGCCCGCGACAATTTTCTCGCCATCCTGCCGCGCAAGGCGCAGCGCTGACGGCGGGCGGCCTTCAGGCTGTCATCAGACTGTCATGCCATCGTCATAGCCTCGCGCCATCCCAATCAAGGAGTGCGTGATGCGATATCCCCGTTTGAGTGTGCTGGCTGCGTTGTTGTCGATGACCGGTCTGGTCCACGCCGAAATGGCCCAAGCCGAAGTGCGCGTCGATGGACCGGTCGAGTACGGCATTTTCATCAGTCAGGCGAAAGACCTGCAGCCCGGTGAGCGCGTGCTGATGCGCAGCAATCAGCAGATCGAGCGCAGCGAAGTGATCCCGGCGCAACTCGGCACCAAGTTTGGCCTGCGCTTCAGCCTGAGCGGCAAACGTGTCGACGATACGCCGCTGACCCTGCTGTATCTGACGCCGGGCCTGACCACGCCGGATGGCGTGCGCCACGACAAGTTCGAGCTGGTGCAGAAAATGGTCGCCGGCGCGCCGCAGGACATCATGGCCTTCGAGTTCAGCGAGCAATACGAGATGGTGCCTGGCGAATGGCGCTTCCTGGTGTTTCAGGGCGATCGCAAGCTAGCCGACCAGCGTTTCACCGTACGCTGAATCGACCCGTCAACCGGAGCGGCAGCGGCGCGATACAGTTGGCCGGAATTCAATATGGGCCGCGCGCGCCGCGCCGCTCGCAAATATTGCCAAGGCTGCCCAGAACACCCGTTTTAGAGCGATACGGTATTGGCCGCACGCGCTCTGTATCGCTGACAATCCCCCAATCTGTACCGGTGCAATTTTGGTGAGTTCCGCTACTGTATCGGTCCAGTGATCGGAGGGAAGCGCGCATGACTAATCTGTTGCTCTATCAGCGTATTGCTCAGCAATTGGCCGAGGACATTCGCCGTGGCGTATTTCAGCCGGGCGAGCGAGTGCCATCGGTACGCAAGATGAGTCAGCAGCTCAGTGTCAGCCACGCCACGGTGCTTCAGGCCTATGCCAATCTGGAAGATCAGGGCCTGATTCGCGCGCGCCCGCAATCCGGCTACTACGTCCACGAAACCCCAGCCCTCACCGCGCTGACTCCAGATATCGCTCGGGTCGAGCGTCCGGGTCTGGTGACCCGCAGCAGCATCATCAATCAGGTGCTCACCGAGGCGCGCCGCGAGGGGGTCTTACCTTTCGGTGCCGCCGTGCCGCATGTCGATTATCTGCCCGTGCGCGCGCTGCATCAGCAACTGGCCAAGGTCACGCGGTTTCAGAGCCCGCGCGCCTTCAGCTACATGTTCAGCCCCGGTTTCGAGCCGCTGCGCCGTCAGGTGGCGATCCGCATGCGCGATGCCGGCGTGGTGGTCGATCCGGCCGAAGTAGTGATCACCCACGGCTGCGTGGATGCGCTGCAGATGTCGCTGCGGGTGTTGACCAAGCCGGGCGACCTGATCGCCGCTGAATCGCCGACCTATTACGGCCTGCTGCAACTGGCCGACCTGCTGGGCCTCAAGGTCATCGAGATCCCCAGCGACCCGACCACCGGCATCAGTCTGGAGGCCCTGCAACTGGCGGCCAACCAGTGGCCGGTCAAGGCGCTGGTGCTTACTGCCCGGCTCTCCAATCCGCTCGGTGGCACCATTCCCGAGGACCGGCAGAAACAGCTGCTGCGCCTGGCCAAGGACTTCGATATTCAGATCATCGAGGACGATATCTATGGCGAACTGATGTTCGAGCCGGGACCCACCAAGGCGCTGAAATCGCAGGATCGCGAGGGACGCGTGGTGTACTGCTCGAGCTTCTCGAAAACCCTCTCACCCGGGGTGCGCATCGGCTGGATCATCGCCGGCAAGCATCAGGCGGAGATCGAGCGGTTACAAACCTTCAGCACTTATTCGGCATGCAGCGTCACGCAGATGGGCGTGACCGCGTACCTGGAAAACGGTGGTTACGACCGCCATTTGCGCTACATCCGTCAGGAGTACCGCAAAAACCTCAGCGCCTTCCAGCTGGCGGTGCAGCAGTTTTTCCCCGAGGGCACGCAGATGACCCGGCCCAAGGGCGGTTTTATCCTGTGGATCAGCCTACCGGCACGGGTGAATACCAAGGACCTGCACATGCGCGCCCTGCAGCAAGGTATCAGTATCGCGCCGGGGCTGATCTTCAGTAATACCGAGCAGTTCAACCATTGCATCCGCCTGAACTGCGGCATGCCATGGAACCGGGAAACCGAGCGTGCGCTGATGACTCTCGGCATGCTGGCCGCGCAGCTGTGCCAGGAAGTCGGTTTGAGCTAAGCCAGCGGTAGCCCGGATGTAATCCGGGAAACGGCTTGTACGCCTCCCCGGATTGCATCCGGGCTACTTACTACTCGTTAAGCGGTTAACCCGAATCATCGAAACCTTGCGTCTACTGCGGTGAATGGATCAATCCTTCCCTGGAGACGCATCATGGCCACGTCCCTTACCGTTGCCCGTCAACCCTTGCTGTGCGGCCTGTTGCTGGGCTTGGCGGCCTGCGGCGGTACACAATCCGAGACGCCCAACACCCACTCGTCCGCCCGGCCGGCAGCCGCACCCATGGCGGAGCAAGCTCGCGTGCAGGTCGAGCAAGCCAGGCAGATCGACAGCAAAGCGCTGGCGCGCGAAAGCTTCGCCACCCGGCCGATGCCAGTTCTGGTGGCACCGGCGGCCCCAGCAGCGCTGGCCGATGCCATGACCAGCGGCTATCGCGACGTCTACCGCGAGCAGTATCAACAGCTCGCCGACAACCCGGTACAGGCAGTAGCCGACGCGCCGGTGTCGACCTTCAGCATCGATGTGGATACCGGCAGCTATGCCAATGTGCGGCGCCTTCTCAATGACGGCCGTTTGCCGCCGGCAGAAGCGGTGCGCCTGGAAGAGCTGGTCAACTATTTCCCCTATGCCTATCCGCTGCCGCAGGGTGACGCGCTGTTCGGTGACGCGCCGTTCGGCGTGAGCACCGAACTGGCGATTACCCCGTGGAATCCGCAGTCGCGGTTGCTGCGGGTGGCGATCAAGGCTTCGGACACCACGATTGAGCGCCTGCCGCCGGCCAACCTGGTGTTTCTGGTCGATGTATCCGGCTCGATGGATCGTCGCGAAGGTCTGCCGCTGGTGCAGAGCACCTTGAAGCTGCTGGTCGATCAGTTGCGCGGCGAAGACAAGGTCTCGCTGGTGGTCTACGCCGGTGAGTCGCGAGTGGTGCTGCAACCTACGTCAGGCACCGACAAGGCGAAGATTCACGCCGCCATCGAACAACTCAGTGCGGGCGGATCGACCGCCGGCGAATCGGGCATCAAGCTGGCCTACCAACAGGCCCAGCAAGGCTTTATCGAAGGCGGCATCAACCGCATCCTGCTGGCCACCGACGGCGACTTCAACGTCGGCATCAGTGATTTCGAAACCCTCAAGCAATTGGCCGCCGACAAGCGTAAAAGCGGCGTGTCGCTGACCACCCTGGGCTTTGCCACTGACAACTACAACGAGCGGCTGATGGAGCAGCTGGCCGATGCCGGCGACGGCAACTACGCCTATATCGACAACCTGCGCGAGGCACGCAAGGTGCTGGTCGAGCAGTTGGCCTCGACGCTCGCGGTGGTGGCCAGGGACGTCAAGTTGCAGGTCGAATTCAATCCCGCACAGGTCAGCGAGTACCGTCTGCTCGGCTATGAAAACCGCGCGCTCAAGCGGGAAGATTTCAGCAACGACAAAGTCGACGCTGGAGAAATTGGTGCCGGCCACGTAGTCACTGCGCTGTACGAAATAGTCCCGGTCGGCGCCAAGGGTTGGCTGGAGCCGCTGCGCTATCAGCGCGCCCAGGCGTCTGCGTCCACGGATTCCGAGCTGGCGTGGTTGCGCATCCGCTACAAGGCGCCGCAGGGTGGCGCTAGCAAGCTGCTCGAAGTGCCGATCAAGGCAGCAGCAGTGCAACCGATAGCCGAATCCAGCGATGATTTGCGCTTTGCCGCGGCGGTGGCCGCTTTCGCTCAGCAACTCAAGGGTGGTCAATACACCGGCGCCTTCGACTTCGCCGAGACGATTGCGTTGGCCCGGACCGCCAAGGGTGACGATCGCTTCGGCTTACGCGCTGAGTTCATTCAACTGGCCGAGCTGGCCGGCAGTCTGCACACTTCAACGGGCAATACGTCCAGCGCAAGCCTTCCAACCACCAGCAAGGTCCAGTGAATGTGACTGTCCCAAGCGTAATGCCCGGCGACGCGCAGCTGCTGCAGCGTTACCGGAGTGGCGATAGCGAGGCCTTTGGCGTGCTGTATGCGCGCCATCGGCTTGGCCTGTTTCGCTTCCTTTGCGGCCTGTGCGGCGACCCGGCGCTGGCCGAAGAGGTGTTCCAGGACACCTGGCTGAGCCTGATTCGTAGCGACAGCGAATTGCGCGAAGCGGTGCAGTTCAAGACCTGGCTGTATCAGATCGCCCGCAATCGATTGATCGACCATTGGCGCAAGCAAGGTCGTCATCAGGCGCTGCATGACCAATATGACGAGCAGCAGCACGGCGAACCCGATACGTCCTCCAGCCCGGATCAGCAGCTCGGCCTGGCGCGGGATCAGCAGCGGTTGCAGGCCGCGCTGGACGATCTACCGGCCGAACAGCGCGAGGTTTTTCTGTTGCGTGCGCATGGCAATCTGGAGCTGGGCGAGATTGCCGAACTGACCCACACCCCGGCGGAAACGGTGAAAAGCCGGCTGCGCTATGCCGTGCAAAAGCTGCGGCGCTTGCTCGCCGATCCGACCGTCGCCGAGGAGTTATCCGTATGAACCATGATCAACACCAGTCGGACAACGAACGGCAGTTGGAGCAGCAATTGCTCGGCCATTTCCGCACGCACAGCCAGGGTGAACCTTCGGCACAGATTGATGCACGCATCCTCGCGGCGGCCCGTGCACAGCGGCCGACCGAACGCGCACCGAACTGGCTGCAGCGCACGAGCACCTGGTTATCGGGCGGCAATGCGCGACGCCAGCGTTGGCCATTGGCGCTGGCCGGCGTGGCGTGTCTGGGGATTGGCATCAGCCTGACCTGGCGCACGCTGGAACAGGCGCCGGCCAGTTACGACGCGATGCCCGCACCCATGAGCGCTCCGCCAGCGCCAAGTCCTGCCAGCGCGCCGTTACGTGAGTCGCAGGCCGAGATGGCCAGCCAGGCCAAGGCCCTGGAGTCGCCCGCACAAGCGCAGGCCAAGCGGGAAATGCGCAAGCCGGTGGTCGCCGAACCAGCGCCGTCGGCATTCGCGGACACTCAGGTGGACGAGCCGCAAGACAGTCTGCGCCGGCTGTTGCAGCTACGTCGCAGCGGACAGGACAAGCAGGCCGAAGCGCTGCGCCAGCAACTGCAGCGCGACTACCCGCAACTGGATATCGCCGCCGCTCTGAAAGCTCTGGAACAGCAGCCTTGAGAGCTTGTCAGCACGGCTATGGCGGGCCAGCATATAGGCGTCTTTTGCCTGCAGATGAACTTTGATGAGCGCGAAACGAACCCTTGGTCTGCTGTTGATGGTCCTGGCCCTTGGTGCTTGCGACGATGGTGTGCCGCCAGTGCCCAAGGTGCCGCCCAGTGCACCGGTGCCGAAACCACCGACGACTGCGCCGCAGGAGGCCGGCAAGTCGGAACTGGTAATTAAGCAGGCGCCTGCCTCGGTGGAGGAAACGCCGGTGCCTAAGGCCAGCCTCGACCCCGGTTTGGCTAACAAACCCGCGGAGAAACCGGCGGAATCCAAGGTCGCCAAGCCGGATTTGGAGGTCAAAGAGGCGCCCAAGTCCGCGCAAGAAAAGCCATTGCCGCAAGCCACGCTCGACCTGCGTCTGCCCAAGGAGTTGGTGGATAGCCTGGAGCACGAGGTACCCGTGCCGGAAGAGCCGAAGCCGCTGCTACCGCCCATGTTCGCGCCCAAAGAGCCGAGCGAGGGGCCTTTCCAACTGAATGGCAAACTGATCACCAATGATCGGGAAGACGACTATCTACGCTCCGTCGAAGGTGCGGAACTGCAATTCGAGTTCAAGCAATAGCGACGCTGCTGAGTAGGGTTGTCGATCTGCGGGCAGCACAAACGACTAGTGGCCTGTGCGGTTAATTGGTTATCTCAAGTTCGGATGGCTGAGGCTCTGAGACAAGGCGCCGCGACGAGTCATAGCAGGGCTATGGCGAGGAGCGGTAACGCAGTATCAGGGTCTCAGGCGCCGAAATTGACTAACTGAATTAACCAAACAGGCCACTAACTGGTAATCGCGGCCACAGTGGCCCGACTCCATCCGAGGAAGCGTGCCATGCCAGCGTTGCAGAAGATTAGTCCCTGCCTATGGTTCGACGACCAGGCCGAACAGGCCGCGAAGTTCTACACCGGCATCTTTAATAATTCGCGCATCGTCACGATTAGCCACTACGGTGAGGCCGGGCAGGAGATCCATGGCCGGCCAGCAGGCTCGGTGATGACCGTTGCCTTCGAGTTGGACGGCCAACTATTCACCGCGCTCAATGGCGGGCCGGTATTCACCTTTAACGAAGCCATTTCGCTGCAAGTGTTCTGCGCCACGCAGGCAGAGCTGGATTACTGCTGGGCGCGGCTTGCCGAGGGCGGCCCTGTCGAAGCGCAGCAGTGCGGCTGGGTCAAGGACAAATACGGAGTGTCCTGGCAGATCGTGCCTAGCACGTTGATGGACTTGGTCAGCGACGCCGACCGGGAAAAATCCCAGCGGGTCATGACGGCCTTGCTGCAGATGAAAAAGCTCGATATCGCCGAGCTGGAGCGGGCTTACGCCGGCTGACACGTGAAACGCTGGGTATCGGCAGTTCAGCCGCGACCCAGCCTGGGCTGCGGGTGTCGATCAAAACCCGTAGTCAGCGTTGCCAATCGCGCGATGCAGGACCTCATCAATTTCTGCATAGGCGTGGCTGCCGGGCAGGCGGACGAACAGCGGATCGTCGGTCGCCTGCGGATCGAAGCCGACTTTCTTCAGGTCGACCTTCTTGTACTTGAAGGTGCCGGTAGTCTCCACGTGGCTGAGCAGGCGCAGGAACAGCGGCACGGCATAGGCGGGTAGCTCGCGGTCCAGATGCGCGGCCAGGGCTGTGCGGTCCAGCTCAGTACCTTCGCTCAAACGCAGTGCGGCCATCCCACAGCGGCCGTTGGTGCCGGGAATTTCCACGCCGTAAACCACCGCGTCCTCGATGCCGGGAAAGGCAGCGATGATGCTCTCGACTTCGGTGGTGGAGACGTTCTCGCCTTTCCAGCGGAAGGTGTCGCCGAGGCGGTCGACGAACTGGGCGTGCTTGAAGCCGATGTCGCGCATCAAGTCACCGGTGTTGAACCAGGCGTCACCTTTCTTGAACACATCGCGGAAGATCGCCGCCTCGCTCTTGCTCGGGTCGGTGTAGCCATCGAACGGCCACTTGTCGGTGATTTCGCTGATCAGCAGACCGGGCTCGCCCTTGTTGGCCTTGGCCATGAAGCCCTTGGCGTCGCGCACCGGGCGATCGGCGTCCAGGTCATAGCGGACGATGGCGTAGGGCGCCGGGGAAAACCCCACGGTGTTGTCGAAGTTGAACACGTTGGTGAAGCCGATGTTGCCCTCGCTGGAGGCGTAGAACTCCATGACCCGTTTGATGCCGAAGCGCGCCTTGAAGTCGTTCCAGATCGACGGGCGCAGGCCGTTGCCGATCATGCAGGTGAGGGTGTTGCCGTGTTCTTCAGTGCATTCGGCGTGATTGAGCAGGTAACGGCACAGCTCGCCGATATAGCCGAAGCAGGTGGCGCGATACTCGGCGACGTCCTTCCAGAAGGCGCTGGCCGAGAACTTGCGGCGCAGGGCAATGGCCGCGCCACCAGCCAGCGCGGCGCTCCAGCACACGGTGACGGCGTTGTTGTGGTAACAGGGAAGGGTCAGGTAAAGCACGTCCTCGGGGGTAAGACCGAGACCGGAATGTCCGAAGCCGCCGTAAGCCTTGATCCACTTGCCGTGGCTGAGGATCGACGCCTTGGGCAGCCCGGTGGTGCCGGAGGTGTAGATCAGGAAGCAGGCGTCCTTCATGCGCACCTGGGTGCTGCTCGGCAGGTTACCGTCGGCCTGGCCACGCGCCAGCAGGGCGAGGTTCTGCCAGCCGGCCGGTGCCGTGCCGGCCTCGGCCAGGGTGTCGCAGTCGGCCAGCCAGTAGCAGTAGCGATGGGCGTTATCGACCTCGCCTCGGACGCTGTCGAACACTACCTGCAGCTCTTCGCCAACCACAAAGTGGCTGGGGTTGACCAGGTTCAGACTGTGGGTGAGCACGTTGCCGCGCTGGGTGGTGTTGATCAGCGCGCCGGCGGCGCCGAGCTTGGCTAGCGCGGCCAGCACGGCGAGGATTTCCAGGCGATTTTCGAGCATCACCGCGACCACGCTGCCGTGCTGCACCCCCTCGGCCTGCAGGGCGTGCGCCAGGCGGTTGGCCCAGGCGTTGAAGGCGGCGTAGCTGAGGCGTCGCTGCTCCTGGATGACGGCCGGATGCTCCGGGTAGCGCTGTGCGGCGCGCTCCAGCGCCCAGGCCAGCGAGAGGTTCTTCTCGCGGTTGCGGATGGCGGTGTAGTAGAGGCCGAGCACCGCGCGTGGGGCGCGGGCGAGGGCGGACGGCAGGCGGCCTAGGAAGCGGGTGGTGGTGATCAGGTCGGCGTTGGGCATGGCGCTCGCGCTTGTTGTTGTGGGCGATCTTGCCAGTGACCAATGTAACGGTGACCGATTGCGGCTGCTATGACCCCGGCGCAGGCGGCGTCGGGCAGATCGGCAAATACGTGGCCGAGGGCGAAGCAGGGTCGATAGTCACCCCTCTCCCGTTTACGGGAGAGGGGTAGGGGGGAGAGGGCTACTGCGCTCAGTCGAGGAACAGATCGGTAGCCAGCTTGCCGCCAGCGGGATCGTAGCGGTAGTGCTCGAAGTCGCTGACGCCTTGTTCGGCGAGGATTTCGTCGTCGATCAACAGGCGCCCGGTGATGCTGCGCTCGGTGCTGGAGAGGATGGCGTAGGCCGCGTCGGCCATGATTTCCGGCTTGCGCGCGTACTTGAAGATGTCGCGCCCGCCCAGCTCGAACTCGATGGCGGCGGTGGCGATGATGGTCCGCGGCCACAGGGCGTTGACGCTGATGCCGTACTTCTTGAACTCGTCGCTCATGCCCAGGGTGAGCATGCTCATGCCGTACTTGGTGACGGTGTACGGGCCGTGCTGGGCGAACCATTTGCTCGCAAGGTTGAGCGGCGGCGACAGGCTGAGGATGTGGCCGTTGCTGCTTTGTTTCAGGTAGGGCAGCGCCGCCTGGCTGCAGACCATCACCGCGCGGGTGTTGATCTGGAACATCAGGTCGAAGCGCTTGGGTTCGAGCTTCTCGACGCCGACCAGCTTGATCGCCCCGGCGTTGTTGACCAGCGCGTCGATGCCGCCGAAGTGCTCGGCGGCCTTGGCCATGGCTTCGCGCACGGCGTTCTCGTCGCGCACGTCGACTTGCAGGGCCAGTGCCTTGCCGCCGGCGGCCTCGACTTCCGCTGCGACGCTGAAGATGGTGCCTTCGAGCTTGGGATGCGGCTCGGCGCTTTTCGCCGCGATGACGATGTTGGCGCCATCACGCGCAGCGCGCAGGGCGATTTCGCGGCCGATGCCACGGCTGGCGCCGGTGATGAACAGGGTTTTGCCTTGCAGGGACATGGGGCCTCCTGGTTGTCGATGGTTCCCATGCTCCGGCGTGGGAACCGGTTCGGGGACGCTCTGCGTCCCCTGAGACGCGGAGCGTCTCGGGCGGCATTCCCACGCGGAGCGCGGGAACGATCAGCTAAAAGCCTTGCGGTGGATGGAGGACGTTCTTTACGCCTCCTGGGCCTCCACCTCCACCAGCACCTGGCGGTTCTTCACCTGGTCACCCTTGCTCACCTGGATGCGGCGGATCACGCCGTCGACCCCGGCCTTGAGCGGGTGTTCCATCTTCATCGCTTCCAGCACCAGCAGCAGCTGGCCCTTGTCGACCTTGTCGCCTTCGCTGACCAGCACCTCGACGATCGCGCCATCCATCGGCGCCTTGACCGTGCCGGAGCTGGCGGCGTCCTGGCCGGCGACTGGTTCGTGGGTGACGTCGAGCAGTTCCAGGTTGCCGTTGTGGCCATACAACCATAGGCGCTCGCCGGCCAGGTGGTAGGCGAGGCGGCGGCGCACGCCGTCCAGTTCCAGTGTGGCCCAGCGACCATCGGCCGCCAGCAGGCGCAGGTCGAACTGGACATCGCCAATCCGTGCGGCGAAGCGTGGCTGCTTGCCGCTGTCTGCGACGCTGAGTTCGACGGCATGCTTGTGCTCGCCGTGCTTGAGCACGAAGCGCCAGGGCGCGTTATCGACGTTGCGCCAGCCGGCCAGGCCATGCTGGTGGGCGCGCTGCAGCGCCGAGGCCTGGTAGAGCAGGGCGGCGGCGCTAGCCAGTTCGCTAGCGGCCGGCGCTTGTGGACTGAGGCTAGGGTCGGCGGCGAAGTGCTCGCCGATAAAGGCCGTGGTGGCCTGCCCGGCGGCGAACTCCGGGTGCTTGAGCAGGTTGGCGAGAAAGCGCTGGTTGCCGTTGACGCCGAGCAGCACGCAATCCTCGACCGCGCGGACCAGCTTGCGCCGCGCCTCGTCGCGGGTCGCGCCGTAGGCGATGACCTTGGCCAGCATCGGGTCGTAGAACGGCGTCACCGGCTGGCCCTCGACCAGGCCGTGGTCGATGCGGATGCCATCCAGCAGCGCCGGCTCCCAGCGCAGCACCTCGCCGGTCTGCGGCAGGAAGTTGTGCGCGCTGTCTTCGGCGTACAGGCGCACTTCGATGGCGTGGCCGGTCAGGCGGATCTCGTCCTGCTTGAGTGGCAGCGGCTGGCCTTCGGCGACGCGGATCTGCCAGGCCACCAGGTCCTGGCCGGTGATCAGCTCGGTGACCGGGTGTTCGACCTGCAGGCGGGTGTTCATCTCCAGGAAATAGAACACGCCGCTGGCATCGAGGAGGAACTCCACCGTGCCGGCACCGACATAGTTGACCGTCGCTGCCGCCTGCACCGCCGCCTCGCCCATGGCTTTACGCAGCTCCGGCGACATCACCGGGCAGGGCGCTTCCTCGATGACCTTCTGGTGGCGGCGCTGCACCGAGCAGTCGCGCTCGCCGAGGTAGACGATATTGCCGTGGCGGTCGCCGAATATCTGGATTTCCACATGGCGCGGCTGGATCACCGCTCTTTCCAGGATCAGTTCGCCGGAGCCGAAGGCGTTCTGCGCCTCGGAGCGCGCGGTGCGCAGCTGCGTGGCCAGTTCGCCGGCCTCATGGACCAGACGCATGCCGCGTCCGCCACCGCCGGCGCTGGCCTTGATCATCAGCGGATAGCCGATGCGCAGGGCCTCGCGGGTCAGGGTCTCGTCATCCTGGGCGGCGCCTTCGTAGCCGGGGATGCAGGGCACGCCGGCCTCGAGCATGGCGAGCTTCGACAGCCGCTTGCTGCCCATCAGGTGTATGGCCTCGACGGTCGGACCGATGAACACGATGCCGGCCGCTTCGCAGGCGCGGGCGAACTCGGCGTTCTCGGAGAGGAAACCGTAGCCGGGGTGGATGGCGTCGGCGCCGGTCTTCTGCGCGGCGGCGATGATGGCGTCGATCACCAGATAGGACTGGTTGACCTGCGCCGGGCCGATGCCCACCGCCTCGTCGGCCAGTTGCACATGGCGGGCGCCGGCGTCGGCCTCGCTGAACACCGCCACGCTGCGGTAGCCCAGCTCGTGCGCGGTACGGATCACCCGGCAGGCGATCTCGCCGCGGTTGGCGATCAGGATCTTGGTGAAGGCGGGCATGTCGTTATGAACTCCTGATTCTCAAGCCACTCGATTCGGTACCCTCTCCCATTCATGGGAGAGGGCTAGGGAGAGGGTTGCGTTGCCGGGCTCCCTCTCCCCCGGCCCCTCTCCCGTAAACGGGAGAGGGGAGTCATTCGGCCCACTTAGGCGCGCGTTTCTGCACGAAGGCCATGGTCCCCTCGGCACCTTCCTCTCCGGTCACCGCCACGGCGAACAGCTTGGCGGCATGGTCGAGCACGGCATCCAGCGGTTCGGTTTCGGTGGCCAGCAGCAGCGCCTTGGTCGCCGCGTTGGCCTGCGGCGCGCAGTGGCGGACCTGCTCCAGGACCTGTGCCAGGCGTAGCGCGATGGCTGCGTCGTCAGCCTCGCAGAAGTGCACCAGGCCCAGGCGCAGGGCTTCCAATCCGTCGAAGCGCGCAGCGGTCAGCGCCAGGCGACGGGCCTGGGTCAGGCCGATGCGCTTGGCCACGAAGGGCGCGATCTGCGCCGGGAGGATGCCGAGGGTGGTTTCCGGCATGCCGAACTTGGCGTTGGCGCGGGCGATGGCGATGTCGGAGACGCAGGCCAGGCCGAAGCCGCCGCCCAGCACCGCGCCTTCCAGCACGGCGATCAGCACCAGTGGCGCGGCTTGGGCTTCCTCCAGCAGGCTGCCGAAGGCACGGTTGAGCTCGCGGTAGGCGTCGACGCCCTTGCTGCGCGCGCCGGCCATGTCCTTGATATCGCCGCCGGCGCAGAAATGCCCGCCGGCACCACGCAGCACCAGGGCACGCACGCTGCGCGCGTCGCGCAGCGTGGCGAGCACGGCGCGCAGTTCCTGGACCATCGCCAGGCTCATGGCGTTGCGGCTGTCCGGGCGGTTGAGGGTGACGTGCAGCACGCCGCCTTCGAGCGCCAGCAGCAGGGTTTCGGTGGTGGGCAGTTCCATCATCGCAAGCCTCGGTTCGGTGATCGTTCCCACGCTCCAGCGTGGGAATGCCTCTGGCGGCGCTCCTGCGCCGTTGGGACGCGGAGCGTCCCGGTATGGGTTCCCACGCGGAGCATGGGAACCATCGGGTATCACTTCTTCTTGCCCGGCAGGGTGCCCATCAGCTTGCAGATGATGCCGAGCATGATCTCGTCGGCGCCGCCGCCGATGGAGGCCAGGCGGGTGTCGCGGTAGGCGCGCGAAACTGGGTTGTCCCACATGAAGCCCATGCCGCCCCAGTACTGCAGGCAGGAGTCGGTGACTTCACGTGCCAGGCGGCCGACCTTGAGCTTGGCCATCGAAGCGAGGCGGGTGACGTCCTTGCCGTTGATGTACAGCTCGGTGGCCTGATAAGTGAGCGCGCGCAGCGCCTCGATCTCGGTCATCAGCTCGGCCATGCGGAAGTGGATGACCTGGTTGTCGATCAGTGCGTTACCGAAGGTCTTGCGCTCCTTGCAGTACTCGATGGTGGCGTTGACCACATACTCCAGGCCCTTGATACCGCTGGCAGCAGCGAACAGGCGTTCCTCCTGGAACTGCAGCATCTGCATCATGAAGCCGGTGCCTTCCGCGCCGATGCGGTTGCGCTGCGGCACGCGCACGTTGTCGAAGAACACCTGGGCGGTCTCCGAGCTGCGCATGCCGAGCTTGTCCAGGTGCGGGCTGAGGCTGATGCCCGGAGTGTTCATCGGCACCATGATCAGCGATTTGTTGATGTGCGGCTTGTCGTCCGAGGTGTTGGCCAGCAGGCAGATGAAATCGGCCGACGGCGAGTTGGTGATCCACATCTTGCTGCCGTTGATCACGTAGTCGTCGCCGTCCTTGCGTGCATTGGTCTTCAGCCCGGCGACATCGGAGCCGGCGCCGACCTCGGAGACGCCGATGCAGCCGACCAGGTCGCCGGCGATGGCGGGACGCAGGAACTCCTCGCGCAACTCATCGGAGCCGAAGCGCGCCAGGGCCGGGGTGCACATGTCGGTCTGCACGCCGAAGGCCATGGGGATGCCGCCGCAGGTGATGGTGCCGAACTCCTCGGTGGCGACCATCGAGTAGCTGTAGTCCAGACCCATGCCGCCAAACTTCTCCGGCTTGGAGATGCCCAGCAGGCCGAGGTCGCCGGCTTTCTTGAAGATCTCGTGGATCGGGAAGCGGCCGTCTTTTTCCCACTGGTCGACGTGCGGGTTGATTTCCTTGGCGACGAAATCACGGACGGTCTTGCGTAGCGCTTCGTGTTCGGGGGTGAAGATCATTTTGTTGTTCTCCTTGAAAGGTGTTCGTTCGCGGGCGCTGTTGGCCCTCTCCCTAACCCTCTCCCACCAGTAGGAGAGGGGACTTGTTGGTGCGTGCCGGTGAGCGAGGCGCTAGCCGGCAACGCCGAGTAACTCCCCTCTACCAGCCTTCTTTTATGAAGAGGGGCGAGGGACTGGGGGAGAGGGCGGTGCCTCTCCGGACTAACCTCAAAGCCATGTAGGGCGGGTGAAACCCGCAGGCCGCTAATCGTGTAGACGCGCGGGTTGCACCCGCCCTACGGCTGCTGTCCTCCCTCGCCATGGGAGAGGGCATCACAGCCGCGCGACCCCAAAGCTATTGCGCTTCAGCGGCCGCACTGCAGCTTCGGCACAGATATCCAGCAGGTAACCGAGCAGCTTGCGCGTGTCGCGCGGGTCGATCAGGCCGTCGTCCCACAGGCTCGCCGTGCCGTACAGCGCGGTGGCCGAGCTGTCGAGCTTCTGTGCAGTCATCTGCTCGAGCATGTCGAGCATCTTCGGGTCGGCTTCCTTGCCTTCCTTGGCGTGCTTTTCCTCGGTGACGATGCGCAGCACCTTGCCGGCCTGCGCGCCGCCCATCACCGCGGTCTTGCTGTTCGGCCAGGCGAAGATGAAGCGCGGGTCGAGGCCACGCCCGCACATGGCGTAGTTGCCGGCGCCGTAGGAGCCGCCGACCACCAGGGTCAGCTTCGGCACGCTGGCGTTGGCCACCGCCTGGATCAGCTTGGAGCCGTGCTTGATCACGCCGAGCTGTTCCGCTTCGGTACCGACCATGAAGCCGGTGGTGTTGTGGAAGAACAGGATCGGCGTGTTGCTCTGCTCACACAGCTGGATGAACTGCGCCGCCTTGACAGCGCCTTGCGGGGTGATTGGCCCGTTGTTGCCGATGATGCCGCACGGCTGGCCTTCGATCTGCAGGTGGCCGCAGACGGTCTGGCTGTCGAACTCGTTCTTGAAGTCGAGGAACTCCGAGCCGTCGGCGATGCGCGCGATGATCTCGCGCACGTCGTAGGGCTTCTTGGCGTCGGCCGGGACCACGCCGAGCAGTTCCTCGGCCGGGTACAACGGTTCCTTCCAGGTCTTCTGCGGGCGCAGCGGCAACTGGGCGTTCCACGGCAGCATGGCGAGGATCGAGCGGGCCAGGCGCACGCCGTCGGCATCGTTCTCGGCCAGGTATTCGGCAGTGCCGGCGATCTGCGCGTGCATCTCGGCACCGCCCAGTTGCTCGTCGGTGGCCACTTCGCCGGTCGCGGCTTTCAGCAGCGGCGGGCCGGCGAGGAACATCTTGGCTTTGCCGCGCACCACCACCACGTAGTCCGACAGGCCTGGCTGATAGGCTCCGCCGGCAGTGCTGGAACCGTGCACCACGGTGATCTGCGGCAGGCCCATGGCCGACATGCGCGCCTGGTTGGCGAAGCCGCGCGCTCCTTCGACGAAGATGTCCGCCGCGTAATTGAGGTTGGCGCCGCCGCTCTCGGCCAGGGTGATGATCGGCAGCTTGTTCTCGCTGGCGATCTGCTGCAGGCGCAGGGATTTCTTCAGGCCGAACGGGGCGATGGTGCCGCCCTTGATCGCACTGTTGTTGGCGACCACCAGGACGCGCACGCCAGCGACGTAACCGATGCCGGCGATCAGCCCGCCACCCGCCTGGGTGCCGTCCTTGTCGTCATGGAACTTGTAGCCGGCCAGCGAGCACAGCTCGAGGAACGGCGCGCCGGCATCGAGCAGCAGGTTGAGGCGCTCGCGCGGCAGTAACTGGCCGCGCTTGACGAACTTCGGCTTGGCCTCGGCGGCCTTGTCCAGCACCTTCTGCTCTACTTCGCGGAAGCTGGTGACGGCGGCGAGCATGGCTTCGCGGTTCTGCGCGAAGGTTTCGCCGTGGACGTCCAGTTCGGATTGGATCACCGGCATCGGCTTACTCCTGATCTTTCAGCACGTCGGGCGCGTAGGCCCGGTGGAAGCCGTTGTAGGACTCGCTGTTGGTCGCCTTGCCCAGTTGCCAGGTGCGCGTGCCCTGGGTCGCAGCGCCGTCGATGCGGATGGTGTTGCCGCTGATGAAGCTGGCGCCGGGCGAGAGCAGGAAGACGATGGCCGAGGCGATCTCCGCTTCGGTGGCGATGCGCTGCAGCGGCACGTGGTTCTTCAGCGAGCGGATCATGGTCTTCATGGCTTCCGGGTAGGTGTCCATGCCGCTGGAGGCGACCCAGCCGGGCGCCACCGCGTTGACCCGCACACCGGAGTGGCCCCATTCGAAGGCGGCGGTCTTGGTGAAGTTCTCCATGCCCGCGCGCGCGGCGCCGGAGTGACCCATGCCGGGCATGCCGCCCCACATGTCGGCGAGCATGTTGACGATGCTGCCGCCGCGCTTGCTCATGCACTGGTTGTACACCTCGCGGGCGACCAGGAAACCGCCGACCAGGTTGGTGCGCACCACGGTCTCGAAGCCCTTCTGGTTGATCGAGGCGAGCGGCGCGGGGTACTGGCCGCCGGCGTTGTTGACCAGATGGTGGATCTGCCCGCGTTCGGCCAGCACCGCGGCGACCATCGCCTTGACCGGCTCTTCCTCGCGGATGTCGCAGGCTTGCCAGCTGACGCTGCCGCCGTCTTCGACTATCTCTGCTGCGGTGGCTTCCAGCTTCTCGGGCTTGCGCCCGACCAGCACCACGTGGGCGCCGAGCGCCGCCAGCTCATGGGCGGTGCAACGGCCGATGCCGCTGCCGCCGCCGGTCACCAGGATGGTCTGGCCGGCGAACAGACCGGGTTTGAATATGGAGTCGTAGCTCATCGTTGTGGTCCTTCGGCTCTCTTGGCGGCCACCCTGTTGGGGTGGAATCCATTTGCTTTTGGTAGGAGCGAATTCATTCGCGAGGCGGTGTTGCCGGTATCGCGAATGAATTCGCTCCTACATCGGTTTCGCTCACAGGCTGTCGGCCAGCGCCTTGGGCACCGGTACCTGGAATTCCAGCAACTGCTGGGCGAACGCCTTGCCCTGCGGGTCGCTGCGCAGGCTGGCGATGCCGCCACCGCCGAGGGCGTTTTCCAGCAGAAAGTTGAGGCTGTGGCTGCCCGGCAGATACCAGCGCGACACGCGGCCGATCTGTGGGTCGAGCACATGCTCCATCCACTCGGCGACGTTCTCGACGCTGAGCGCGGCGGCGATCCACTGCAGGTATTCGGGTTTACGCGCCATCACGCCGATGTTGCTGTGGTTGCCCTTGTCGCCGGAGCGCGCCACGGCCAGCTTGATCAGCGGCACGCTGGCGTCGGCCACACCCTGCGGGGCATCCGGCTCGACGGCTTCGGCGAGGCTGGCCGGATCGAGGGTTTCCAGCTCGGGCAAGGCGACCGCCTGGCGTTGCTCGCCCTGGACCACCTCGAGCTGACAGGCGCTCTTGTCGCTGAGGAAGGAGAACAGGCGGATCACCGGGCTGACCCCGGCGCGTCCGCCGGCGCTGCCGGTCAGACCCGGTGCCATGCCGGTCGCGGCCTGGGCGATCTCGCGGGAGAACAACACCAGCGCTTCCTTCTTGCTGTGCCGGGCGGACAGGCGCAGCACCACTTCACGGCTGTCGCTGCGCCGTGCGTGGGGGCCGTAGGTGGATTCCGCGCCGAGGATGTCGATGGCGGTTTCGCGGTAATCGCCCCAGCCGCGCTCGGCGAGCATTTCGCGGGTCTTGTTGAGGATCGCCTGGCCGACCCGTTGGGCCTTCTTCGCCGCGTCGATACCGGCCATGACGAAGCTGGCGGTGCAGCGGAAACCGTCTGGGTAGGTGGCGCTGACCTTGTACTGGTCGCTCGGCGGTAGGCCGCGCGCGCCCTTGAGCAGCACCCGGTCATGGCCGGCTTGTTCGAGCGTGACGCGGGTGAAGTCGCAGGTCACGTCCGGCAGCAGATAGGCGCGCGGGTCGCCGATCTCATAGAGCATCTGCTCGCCGACTGAGAAAGCCGTGACCAAGCCGCCGGAACTATCCGGCTTGGTCACGATAAAGCGTCCATCGGCCTCGACTTCGACGATCGGGAAACCAATGTGTTCGTAATCCGGCACCGACTCCCAGTCGGTGAAGTTGCCTCCGGTGCACTGCGCGCCGCATTCGATGACGTGACCGGCCAGCGCCGCCTGGGCGAGCTTGTCGTAGTCGTTCCAGGCCCAGCCGAATTCGTGCACCAGGGCGGCGCTGACCACGGCGCTATCCACCACCCGGCCAGTGATGACGATGTCGGCGCCGAGCTTGAGCGCTTCGACAATGCCTGGCGCGCCGAGGTAAGCGTTGACCGACACGCACATCGGCGGTAGCGGGGCGCCGCTGAACATTTCCACGGTGCCGGCCTTGGCCAGTTCACCGAGCCTGGATTGCAGGTTGTCGCCGTGCAGCACGGCGATCTTCAGGTCGACGCCGGCTTGCGCACAGGCAGCGGCCAGGGCCTTCGCGCAGCTCTCCGGGTTGACCCCGCCGGCGTTGCTGATCACTCGAATGTTCTTGGCGGCGATGTCTTTGAGCAGCGGCGTCAGCACTTCGACGAAGTCGGTGGCGTAGCCGGCTTCGGGGTTCTTCATCCGCGCGCCGGCCATGATCGACATGGTGATCTCGGCCAGGTAGTCGAACACCAGATAGTCGAGTTCGCTGCCGTTGACCAATTGCGCGGCGGCGGTGGAGGTGTCGCCCCAGAAGGCGGAGGCGCAGCCGATGCGTACGGTTCGAGTCATTGGAATTGTCCGTGCCACATTGAAGGTGGGTCGACATTACCAAGCAAGCGCTTGGTTGAAAAGTGCCGAATATCCTTTTGCACCCGAATTAACACCCAAGCGCTTGCTTGGTTGTCTGCCAGGGCCTAAATTCCGCAGCAATGACAGGTACTTGCCGGATATCGACCGTAACGTGCGGCGAACCGAGCACGGCTTGGGTAGTGGAGAGCAAGTGTGGACGAGCAAAAAGCTCAAGCGGTTATGCGCGAATTGGTGGCTGGCGGCCAAGTCACCGACCCGGAAAGCCCGCGAGGCAAGTTGCTGAAAACGGCGGCGCACCTGTTCCGCAGCAAAGGCTTCGAGCGCACCACGGTGCGCGATCTGGCCAGCGCGGTGGGCATTCAATCCGGCAGCATCTTTCATCACTTCAAGAGCAAGGATGAGATCCTCCGTTCGGTGATGGAGGAGAACATTCTCTATAACACGGCGCTGATGCGCGCTGCCCTGGCCGAGGCGACGGATGTGCGTGAGCGCCTGCTGGCGCTGATCCGCTGCGAATTGCAGTCGATCATCGGCGGCACGGGCGAGGCGATGGCGGTCTTGGTGTTCGAATGGCGTTCACTGTCAGAAGAGGGCCAGGCCTACATCCTCGACCTGCGCGCCAGTTATGAGCGTCTCTGGCTGGATGTATTGGTCGAGGCTGAGGCCGCGGGCCAATTCAGCGGTGATCCCTTCATCGCCCGACGCTTACTCACGGGCGCGTTGTCTTGGACAAACACGTGGTTCCGCGCCGAAGGTCCGCTGACGATTGATGAGCTCGCCGAGCAGGCGTTACGGATGGTTTTGAAAGACGCCTGAACAGTGAAGTGGCAGATTCGTAAGGTGGGCTAGCCGTAGGCGTAACCCACCGACCAGACTGGACGCCAGTGTTCCGGGTGGTGCCGCTGGTGGGTTACGCCGCAGCGCGGCTAACCCACCCTACAAAAGCGCTGCGCAACTTAAGCGGGCGGGTCGAAATGGCAGCCCTGGCCGATCACTCGTCCCGCTCCAGATAGCCGTTGGCGCGGTTGATATCGTCATCGCCCAAACTGCCTACCGAGGCGGCCAAACGCAGGTGCGAAATCAGGTAGCGCAGCTTCGCCTCGAACAGGTCGCGCTGCGCGTTGTAGACCAGTTCCTCTGCGTTGAGGATATCAATGTTGGTATTGCTCCCGCCCTCGAAACCTTTTTCCCGCGCAAGTAGCGAGTCTTGGCTGGATGTCACTGCAGTTTGCAGGGCGCGGATGCGTGCAGCGCCGCTCTGTACCCCGTGGAACTCACGGGTTGTCACGGAGACCACATCCTCGCGCGTGGCATTCAGTTCTTCCTGCGCCCGGTCGCGGTTGGCCACCGCCTGACGTGCTTGGGAGCTCACGTAACCACCACTGTAGAGCGGGATATTCACTTCCAACCCGACCGAGCTGTAGCGGTTGCGCTGATCCAGCGTGGAGATGGTTTCGCTGTCGCCCGCGGTATAGCCAGCGACGAAATCCAAGACCGGCCAATGACCGGCCTTGGCTTTGTTGACGTCTTCTTCGGCGACCGTATAGCTGTAGCGACTGGCTTGGATGGTCGGGTTGTTGGAGCGCGCGCGGGCCAGCCAATCCTGCAAGTCGCCCTCGAGCGGCGGAGTAGGGAAGTCGGAGTGCAGCGTGGCAACCGTCTCCGGTATTTCGCCCAGATATTCCTGAATCAGCCGGCGGGCGACCAGCAGATTGTCCTGAGCCTCGATCAACTCGGCTTCGGCCAGGTCGCGTCGGGCGATGGAGTCGGCGATATCGGTTTTGGTGCCTTCGCCATTTTCGAAGAGTTGGTTGGATGCCGTCAGCCGTTTCTCGAATGCCTGGCGCTTGGCGCGGGTCAGGTCAATCGTTTCCCGTGCCAGCAGCAAACTGAAATAGCGACTGGCTAGGTTCAGGGCGGCGTCCTGTCGCTTGGCGTCGAACACCGCCACGCTGTAATCGGCGCGCTGATCGCCTTGGCGGTATTCGGCCATTTTGCGTTTATCGAAAAGCGTCTGACGTAGACGCAAGGCGGCACCCTTGGAGTCGTAATCGAGATCGTTGTCGACATCGCCCTGCTTCTGCGTGCCGTTAACTTGATTGCCATACGCGGTGGCATTGATCTGCGGCAGCAGCGGCGCCTTGCCCAGGGTACGGAATTCCTGGCCCGCGTCTTTCTCATGCACAGCGGCGCGGTAGATTGGCCCTTGGTATTGCAGCAAATCCCAGGCTTCTTTGAGATCCATCGCAGCCGCCGGAACTGCCACACCCAGCAGGCAGGCGAATAGGTATCTTCTGGCCATTGTTATTGCTCCTTGAAAGCACTATCGATGCGATCCAGTAGAGGTTTGAACAGGTAGCTCATCAGATTTCGCTCACCGGTCTTGATCGTCACGGTGGCTGGCATTCCAGGGCGAATACGGTTGGCGCCGAGCTTGTCCATACCCTGCGGGGTGACTTCGATCTGGGCGAGGTAGAAGGGCTGCTTGTTCTGCTCGTCGATCAACCGGTCGGCGGAGACCGTCAACACTCGGCCGGGAATATTTGGCGTCTGCGAGTGGTTGAAGGCTGGGAAGGAGATATCCACCGGCAAGCCAGGCGTCATCTTGTCGATTGCCTGCACGGGAATCATCGCGTCGACCTGCAACGGCTCGTTGGCCGGCACGATGTCCATGATCTTGAAGCCGGGCTGGATCACGCCGCCGATGGTGGCGATGCCCACACCTTGAACCATGCCGTCGATGGGCGAGCGAATCGAGGTGTGGGTAACTTCGTAATCCAGGGAGCGCAGGCGGTCGGCGAGGCTGGTGCTTTCCTTCTGCACCTCGGTCAACTGCGATTGAACCTCCTTGAAGTAGTCGTTTTGGCGCTGGAGGATGCGCAGCTTCAGCTCGGTCACCTGGCTGCGCACACGAGCGATGTTGTTGATGTTCTCTGCCTGGCCGGCGTTCAGTTCGGCGGCGTTGCGCTCCAGTTCGAGCATGCGATTGCGCGGAACATAGCCTTCGTCAGCCAGCGTGCGGGTGCCGTTGAGTTGCTCGCGGAGAAATTTTGCCTGCGAGGCGCGCGCGCCGTAGACCTGTTGCAGACCCTTGACCTGCACTTCGGCGGCGGACTGGGTTTCCTGAAGGATACTGAGCTCGCCGGCGAGCCCGGCAAGGCGAGTGGTGAACAGGCGCTCCTGCAATTCGACGGAGTCATTCAGGCGCGGGTCGCCCTTGAAACGTTCGAGCAATTCTGGATCGAAGGTCACCCTGAGCTTGCCGTCGCGTTCGGCTTCCAGGCGGTTCTCGACGGTCTTGGCGACGATGTATTGCGCGCCGATCACTCCCCGCTCGGCCAGCGCCCGGGTTGAATCGAGGCGCACCAACTCTTGGCCTTTGCGCACTGCATCACCTTCGCGGACGAGAATTGCATCGACGGTGCCACCGGTAAGATGCTGAACGGTTTTGCGGTTACTGGTTACTTTGACCGTGCCGGTGGCGACGATGCCGGCATCCAGTGGCGCCAGCCATGACCAAAGCAGGAAGCCGCCAAATCCGGCGACCACCAGCCAGATGCCCCAGCGCGCGGGCTTGCTGGTGTCGATATCGACGACGGTTTGCGGGGCGGTGAGGATCAGGTCCTTGCGTTCGACAGCGTGCATGGCAGTCACTCCCTTACCTTGACCGAGGCCAGTGGTGGTGGGTTGCCCGGCGATATCACGTTGGCCTGACGCAGGGCCGAGAACACTTCGTCGCGCAAACCAAACATCTGCACCGAGCCTTCACGCAGCATCAGGACCTTGTCGACCATGCCGAGTACCGACGGGCGATGGGAGATCAGCACGCAGGTGGCGCCTCGTTTTTTGAGTTCGGCCAAGGCATCAAGTAAGGCTTTTTCGCCGACGTCGTCGAGGTTGGCATTTGGCTCGTCGAGCACCAGCAGCACGGGCTCGCCATACAGCGCACGAGCCAGGGCAATACGCTGTTTCTGTCCGCCGGACAATGGGCTGCCGTCGACACCCAGGCGGGTGTCGTAACCCTGCGGGAAGCGCAGGATCATGTCGTGCACGCCGGCGGATTTGGCGGCGCGCAAAACGCCTTCGCTGTCGATCTCGCCGAAGCGTGCAATGTTCTCGGCGAGGGTGCCTTCGAACAGTTCGACATCCTGCGGCAAGTAGCCCAGCCAGGGGCCAAGCTCGGCTTTGTTCCAAGTGAATACGTCGGCGCCGTCGAGCCGCACCTTGCCACCGTGTGCGGGCCAGATGCCGACCAGCAGCCGGGCAAGAGTCGACTTGCCAGAGGCGGATGGGCCAATGATGCCAATGGTTTCACCGGGCGAAAGATTGAAGCTCACGCCATGCAGAATCGCGGTGGTGGTGCCCGGTGCACCGGCATGTGCGCCTTCCACTGAAAGCATACCCAGCGGCCGTTCCAGCGACATGCTGGGCGGGCGCCGTGGATACTCGCTAAGCATCTCGTTGAGGCGGCCCCAGGCCATGCGGCAACCGAGTAGCTGCTTCCATGAACCGATTACTTGTTCAACCGGTCCGAGCGCTCGACCGGTAAGGATCGAGCAGGCGATCATCATGCCCGCGGTGATTTCCCCGTTGATCGCCAACAGTGCACCGCCCCCGAGGATCAGCGACTGCAGGGTGATCCGCACAAAGCGGCCCACGCCGCTGATGTAGGCGGCGCGGTCGGAGGCTAGGGTCTGACGTTCAAGGATGCGCAGGTGCCCTTGGAACCAGCGGCCACTGATTGCCGGCAACATGCCCATCGCCTCGATCACCTCAGCATTGCGCAGGTTGTTGTTGGCATAAGCGGCGGAGCCTTGCGATGCCTGGTTGGCTTCAGCCAATGGTTGCTGAGTGGCGATTTCGGTGATGTAGGCGAGGCACACCAATATCAGCGAGCCGACCAGTGTGAGCAGTGCGAGCAGCGGGTGGATCAGATAGGCAACGAACAGATAAACCGGTGTCCAAGGCGCATCGAAAAACGCAAACAAGGCGTTGCCGGTCAGGAATTGGCGTACCTGGGAAAGATCTTGTAGGGCTTGGGCTGGATTGCCCCCGGCGCGACTGAGATTTCGCTCGAAGGCGGCGGTGAAGATGCGCTTGTTGAGATCCATGTCGATGCGATTGCCGACGCGAATCATCACCCGTGAACGGGCGATTTCCAGCAGCGCCATTAGCAAGTACAGGCCCACCACCAGAACGGTGAGCATCATCAGGGTCGTGACGTTGCTGCTGACCAGGGCGCGGTCGTACACCTGCAACATGTATATCGCAGGCGCCAGCATCAGAAGGTTGAGTACACCGCTGAAGGCAGCCAGCGAGTAAAAGGTTCGACGCAGGCGGAATAGCACATCCGCGAGTTCGGAGCGGGGGGGCGACATCTTGTCCATCGCGCTTTACTACCTTTGCAGACTACGCGGTAATCACTTACGCCAGCAGCGGAAGACAGCTCCCTCTGATTGCGCACCCGGTTTCCAGCAAGCACTTTCCCAGTGCTTTCCCGGTCAGCCTCAACGCAGAGCGTAGGTGATGAATGTTTTTCCGGCGATCCACGTTGGTCGCAAAAATTGCTTGTTAGTGGAAGTAACGTTTTATAAATGCCAATAAAAACAAGTAGATAACATCATTTTTCCGTTCGTCGACTTTGTTGTCACTATCTTGACACGCTTTTTGTATCGGACTTTAGTCTTATCCATGGGTGTTGCTGCGTGTGATCCGGACCACCAGGGACGGCGCCTGAATGCAATGCCTGCCGAGGAAAAGGCTATGTACGTCATTTACTTCATTCCATGGGTAAGGATGTCGGTTCAGGAATGCATCCTTACTTCCCGTTTTCACGGGCCACCTGAGTTCTGATTCCACTCGCTGAGCGTTCCAGCCCAGCCAGGGGTCAAGCGATAAGCCCTCGACCGTACGTGCTTTCTAGCAAAGCGCGGTGAGAGCTTTTTGTCTGCGCTTGCTGCTCCAAATAGGCCCTGACGCTCATTCATCCAGCTTTATCCAGTCGCACTCACCTGAGCGCGTCGTGGCATCCGTCGTCCCGTGTTTATCCAGATTGAGGGAAAATAAAATGGCCGATTTCATTAAATCCGACCTGGAATTCATTCTTCAGCAGATTTTCATCGCCGAAGCCAATGCCGCCGGTACGCCTCTTTCCGAACTGTTGCCAAACTCCCAGGTGCCTTGGGGGCTGAGGACCGTAGATGGTTCCGGCAACCACATTCAGCCGGGTCAGGATGGCTTCGGTTCGGCTGATAACCTCTTTCCGCATCTGGTCAACCCAGTGCACCTGCCGAACTACACCCCGGGAACGACCGTATTCGATTCGCAGCCGCGGACCATCTCCAACCTGATTGCCGACCAGACCAGCGATAACCCCGCGGCTTTGCAGGCCTACATCGATGCCGGCATGGCGGAAGTAGTGAACGGCGTGTTGACCCATCTGTCTGGCCCCCTTGCAGGGCAACCGGTCCAGCCAGGGCAAGCGCTGGTCATCCCCAACTCGGCTCCGGATGAGGGATTGTCGGCAGGCTTCAACGCCTGGTTCACCTTCTTCGGCCAGTTCTTCGACCACGGGCTGGACCTGGTGCAGAAGGGTGGCAGCAGCACTGTGTTCATTCCGCTGCAGGCGGATGATCCGCTCTTCGATGCGGGTGTGGACGGGATTGCTAACACCGATGACGATGGCCCAAATTTCATGGTGTTGACCCGCGCCAGCGTCGTCACGCTGCCGGGCGCGGATGGTGTGCTGGGTAACGCCGATGACGTCACGGGTAACGTCAACCTGACGACCCCCTTCGTCGACCAGAACCAAACCTACACCTCACACCCTTCGCACCAGGCCTTCCTGCGCGAGTACATACTGACTGCCGGCGGTCCGGTGGCCACCGGTAAGCTGATTACCGGCGCCGATGGAGGGATGGCCACCTGGGGCGATGTGAAGGCTCAGGCCCGCGACATTCTTGGCATTGAACTGGACGATCTCGACGCCTTCAACCTGCCGCTGCTGGCCACCGATGCCTATGGCAATTTCATTCCTGGGGATAATGGCTTCCCGCAACTGGTGGTTGGCGCAAACTCCCTGGTGTCCGCCGGCCTGCCGCCGATCGATGCCAGCCAGGCGATCCGTACCGGTCACGCTTTCCTTGATGACATCGCCCATTTTGCCAACCCGATTGGCGATCACGATGGCAATCCGCTGACCCCAAATCAGCAGCTGACTCGCGTGGAAGACGGCGTAGCCGACTCTACTGTGCCACCAGCCTTGGGCACCTACGATGGCGACTTGCTCGACGCGCACTTCGTCGCCGGCGACGGCCGGGCTAACGAGAATATCGCTCTGACTGCGGTACACCACGTGTTCCACGCCGAGCACAATCGGCTGGTCGAACAGACCAAGACAGTGGCCCTCGAATCGGCGCAAGCCGGCGATCTCACTTTCCTCAATCAGTGGCTGGCAGTAGAAGTGCAAGCGCTGCCGACTGATCTGTCCACCCTGGTGTGGAACGGTGAACGCCTATTCCAAGCCGCCAAATTCGGCACCGAGATGCAGTACCAGCATCTGGTATTCGAAGAGTTTGCGCGCAAGATCCATCCGGGAGTGGATGCCTTCCTGGCGCCGACCGGGTTCGACAGCACCATCGATCCGTCCATCGTTGCCGAGTTCGCTCATGCGGTATACCGCCTTGGGCACTCGATGCTGGTGGAAACCATCGACCGCCTTGATCCGGCCTTCCAGTCGAGCGAAATTGGCCTGATCGACGCGTTCCTCAATCCGCTTGAATTCAACCAGCAGGGCACGCTTACCCCTGAAGAAGCCGCCGGCGCCATCGTGCGCGGCACCACTCGTCAACTCGGCAGCCAAATTGACGAGTTCGTTATCGGCGCGGTGCGCAACAACCTGCTGGGCCTTCCGCTCGACCTGGCGGCACTCAATATTGCCCGCGGCCGCGACACTGGCCTGCCGACCCTGAACGCGGCGCGCGAGCAGTTCTATGCAATGACCGGTGATGCCCAGCTCAAGCCTTACGCGAGCTGGCTGGACCTGATGGACAACCTCAAGAACCCGCTGTCGCTGGTTAACTTCATCGCCGCCTATGGCGAGCATGCCACGATCACTGCAGCAACCACAGTCAACGCCAAGCGGGCCGCGGCGTTCGACCTGGTATTCGGCAATGCCAACAACCCCAACATCGGCGACCGGTTCGATTTCCTCAACGCCACAGGAGCCTATGCGGGCGGTAGCCTGGGCGGTTTGAACAATATCGACCTGTGGATCGGCGGCCTGGCCGAACAGATCATGCCGTTCGGCGGCATGCTTGGCTCGACCTTCACCTTCGTCTTCGAGACGCAAATGGAAGCGCTGCAGAACGGCGACCGCTTCTACTATCTGGCGCGGCTGGCCGGGCTCAACTTTCTCAGCGAAATGGAGAACAACTCGTTCGCCAAGCTGGTGATGTTGCACACCAATGCCACTCACCTGCCTGCGGATATCTTCTCCACACCGGGACTGATTCTTGAGGCTAACCAGGCGCTGCAGTTCAACCCTGGCGTCACGCCGGGGGCCGACGGCATCTTGCTCGACGACCCGACCACGGTGGTCGACGAAAGCGCGGACAACGGCGCCGGCAGCGCCGACCCGGTGGGCGACAACCCGCTGATCCCGCTGGTCATTCGTGTCGACCCTAATCCACCGACTGTAGGTCCGGCGGCGGATACCTATCTGCGCTACACCGGCGACGAGCACGTGGTGCTGGGCGGCACAGCTGGCAACGATATCCTCATCGCCAGCATCGGCGATGACACCTTGTGGGGCGACGCCGGTAATGACCGCCTGGAAGGTGGTGATGGCAACGACACCATTGAAGGTGGCGACGGCGACGACATCATCACTGACAAGGGCGGTGATGACGTTCTCAAAGGTAACGACGGCAACGATGTGATCCAGGGTGGCAATGGCGCCAATATCATTCTCGGCGGGGCTGGCAGCGACTTCATCATTACTGGTGAGGACATCTCGGAAACCTTTGGCGGCACCGGCAATGACTTCATTCTGGGCGCCAAGACCAATATCCAGACTGCCGGCAACGAGGGCGACGACTGGATCGAAGTCGGTACCCAGGATGGGGCGCCGGGTGACAACTTCGACCCCTTCGCCACGGACGCGGTCTTCGGTCATGACGTGTTCGTCGGCGGCGGTGGTTTCGATGAAGTGATCGGCGAGGGTGGTCACGACATCATGGTCGGCTCGGAAGGGTCCGATCACTTCGATGGCATGTCTGGCTACGACTGGGCAACCTACAAAAGCGACCGTTTCGGGGTGGCTGTCGACCTCATGGTCAACGACCAATTCGAGCCACCAGTGCCGGCATCCAATGCAGGCATTCTCGACCGCTTCGCTGAAGTCGAAGGGCTGTCCGGCTCAGCGTTCAGCGACATCCTGCGCGGTGACAACGCCAATGCCGAACTCCTCCTCACCCACGGCGGGGCTCTGGGCAGTGTGCTCGATCAGGCTGGCATCGACCTGATCGTCGGTCTGCAGCAGCTGCTCAACCGCATGCTGGGCGGCAATCAGACGTCGTTCGACGGCGGCAACATCATTCTTGGCGGCAGCAGCAGCGACATTCTTGAGGGTCGCGGCGGCAACGATCTGATCGATGGCGACCGCTGGCTTGATGTGCGTATTGGTGTCAGCGGGCATGTGCCACAAGCGGGCCGGCCGGTCATCACCAGCGTCGCGAGCATGACCGAGTTGATTCCCTACATGCTGTCCGGCGAGATCAACCCTAGTCAGCTCAGTATTGTCCGCACGATTCGCGAAGGGGTTAATGGCTACGACACCGCAGTGTTCTCCGGCCAGCGCGCGGAGTACACCATCAGCACGGCGAATGGTGTCATCACGGTGACCCATAACGAACTCGACGCCAACGGCGCCATCGTCGGTGTCGGCACTGGCATCGACGGCGTGGACACGTTGGTGAATGTCGAGCGCCTGCAGTTCAACGACCAGCGCGTGCTGCTGCCCAGCACCATCGCCAACGCGACGCCCACCGGAACCCTGCAGATCCGCGACTCGGCCACCGGGGTGCTGGACAACACGCCGGCGGTCGGCCAGGTGCTGAGTGCCAGCTCGTTGCTGATTCGCGACAATAACAACATCCACCCCGACAACCCGGGCACGCCGGCCAACGAATTGGACACCGACGCCTCGCTGTCTGGGCGGCCGGTCAGCTATGTCTGGCAGGTCGAGCGCATCACGGGCTCGGGGATCTTCGAGGACATCGTCGCTGAGGGCGGCGATGTACCGGCCACGGCCAATCGCGGCAACTTCACCGTTACGGCCGACCTGAATGGCCTGGCCTTGCGGGTGAGGGCGGTCTATCAGGACGACAACGGCACGCTGGAAACCGTGTTCTCCGGGCCAACCAACCCGGTTGCGGGCATCGTCGCGGCGCCGCCTCCAGTGGTCACGCCAATCGAAGATGAAACCGTACCAATCAACGGTGGCCTGCACCTGATCCGCGCCGATGTGCAGTTCATCCTCGACCAGATCAAGATCGCCGAACGGCATGCGGCCGGGGAGAATCTTCTCGACATTCTGCCCAACTCGCGGGTGCCTTTCGGTCTACGCACCGTGGATGGCTCGCTGAACAACCTGGTGCCGGGGCAGGAGCAGTTTGGTGCCGCCGATAATCCGTTCCCGCTCTCGCTGGATCCGTTTTTCCGCAACGATCAGGACAATGATGAGTTCGATGCCAACGGTCCGGCGCCGGGTGGTTTGGTGACTAATACCAGCTATTTCGCGCTCAATGGCCTGGGCCAAACCATCAGCGTGGCCGATGCCGACCCACGGATAATCTCCAATCTGATCGTCGACCAGACCATCAGCAATCCGGCGGCTGTGCAGGCCTATATTGCCGGTGGCTTTGGCACATTGAACGCCAACGGACAGTTGGTCGATGCGGATGGGCTGATCATTCCGGCTGGGCAGCCGCTGTTCATCCCCAATACCGCGCCCGACGAGGGTCTATCGGCTGGCTTCAACTCCTGGTTCACGCTGTTTGGCCAGTTCTTCGATCACGGCCTGGATCTGGTCAACAAGGGCGGCAACGGCACCGTGTACATCCCGCTGCAGGAGGATGATCCGTTGTACGTGGTGGGCGGCCAGACCAATTTCATGGTGCTGAGTCGCGCCACCAACATGGCGATCAACGCGGGTGCGGACGGGGAAATCGGCACTGCCGATGACGTGCATCTGCACAACAACCAGACCACCCCGTTCATCGACCAGAACCAGACCTATACCTCGCACCCATCGCATCAGGTATTCCTGCGTGAGTATGTGCTGGTCAATGGTCGGCCGATGGATACAGGTCGCCTGCTGAATGGTTCGGACGGTGGGCTGCCGACCTGGGCGGACGTCAAAGCTCAGGCAGCGAACATCCTCGGCATTCAGCTGGATGATGCCGATCTGCTTAACCTGCCGCTGATCGCCACGGACGATTACGGCAATTTCGTCCCGTCCGCCACCGGCTTCCCGTCGATCGTTACCCTTACCGGCGAGGAGTCTGGCACGCCGCTGGCGCCGGTGGATGCCACGGCTGCCATCCGTACCGGTCATGCCTTCCTCGACGATATCGCCCATACCGCGGCGCCTGTGTTCGTGAATGGCGTGCTGGCTCCTGACACTGACCTCCCGGGCGAGGTGACGGTCAACCCGCTGACTGGGCAACGGTTGGTATACGACAACGAACTGCTCGACGCGCACTTTGCTACTGGCGATGGTCGCGGAAACGAGAACATCGGCCTGACCGCGGTGCACCATGTGTTCCACGCGGAGCACAACCGTATGGTTGCGCACCTCAAGGAAGTGATCCTGGCGAGCAACGACCTGGCCTTCGTCAATGAGTGGCTACGTGTCGACGTAGGGGCGATACCCACCGACCCTGCGGCTATCGCGGCGTTGGCATGGGACGGCGCCCGTTTGTTCCAGGCTGCGCGCTTCTCGACCGAGATGCAGTATCAGCACCTGGTGTTCGAGGAGTTCGCTCGCAAGGTCCAGCCGCAGGTCGACGCGTTCTTCGCGCCGACCCAGGTCTATGACACCGACATCAATCCGGCCATCGTCGCCGAGTTTGCCCACGTGGTGTATCGCTTCGGCCACTCGATGCTGACCGAAACGGTCGATCGCCTGGACCCGGCGTTCAACTCCAGCCAGATGGGCCTGATCGAGGCGTTCCTTAACCCACTGGCGTTTAACCAGTTGCGCAATCCGGATTTCAATCCGCTGCTGCCAACCGACCCGGTGACCAATCCGGAGTTCCTCAATGTCTCGGCGGACGACGCTGCAGGCGCAATCATCCGCGGCATGACCCGTCAACTCGGCAACGAGATCGACGAGTTCGTCACCGAGGCGTTGCGCAACAATCTGCTCGGGTTGCCGCTGGATCTGGCGACCATCAACTTGGCGCGCGGTCGGGATACCGGCGTGCCATCGCTGAATGCGGCGCGTCATCAGTTCTATGAAATGACCGGTGACACCCAGCTCAAGCCGTACGCGAGCTGGATCGACCTGGCGATTAACATGAAGCACCCCGAGTCGCTGATCAACTTCATCGCCGCCTACGGTACGCATGACACGATCACCAGCGCGACAACGCTGGCGGGCAAGCGCGCCGCAGCGTCGCTACTGGTACTGGGTGGAGAGGGCGCGCCAGCCGATCGGCTGGAGTTCCTCAACAGCAATGGCAGCTGGGCGAATTCCACGCTTCGCGTCAAAGACATCGATGGAGTCACCAATACCGGTCTGGGCAACGTTGATCTGTGGATTGGTGGTCTCGCCGAGAAGCAGATGCCATTTGGTGGGCTACTGGGTTCGACCTTCAATTTCGTCTTCGAGACGCAAATGGAGAAACTCCAGGACGGCGACCGCTTCTACTACCTGGAGCGCACCGCCGGGCTGAACTTCCTGACTGAGCTGGAGAACAACTCGTTCGCCAAGCTGATCATGGCTAACACCAATGCCACGCACCTGCCGGGTGACGTGTTCTCCACCCCTGGTTTGATCCTTGAGGCGGATCAAGTCGTGCAATTCAATGAGGGTTTGGGTAACGCTGATCCAGATGACGGCACGGTGACTCGCATCAATCCGAATCCACCGACCCAGGGGCCACTGGCGGACACCTACCTGCGCTATACCGGTGACGAGCATGTGGTGCTCGGTGGTACGGACGGCAACGACGTGCTGGTTTCCAGCCTGGGTGACGACACTCTGTACGGGGATGCCGGGGATGACCGCCTGGAAGGCGGCTTCGGCAACGACTTCCTGTTCGGTGGTGCCGGCGATGACATCCTCACGGACCGCGGCGGCGATGACAACATCCAGGGCGGCGAAGGCAACGACGTCATCCATGGCGGGAATGGCATCGACCTGATCCTCGGCGGCTTCGGCAGTGACTTCATCGTCAAGATCGAGGACGAATCGGAGATCTTCGGCGGTACCGGCAACGACTTCATCCTCGCCGCCCGGGCCAACGAAATGACCTTCGGCAACGAGGGTGACGACTGGATCGAACATGGCATGGCAGATGGCGCCGCCGGCGATAACTTCGATTCGTTCGGCAACGATCCGATTCTCGGCCACGACGTGTTCATCGGCGAAGCAGGGATCATCGACCGCATGGACGGTGAGGGCGGCGATGACATCATGATGGGTAACGGTGGCGAAGGTGACCGTTATGTCGGGATGTCGGGCTTCGACTGGGCAGCGTTCCGCGATGACCCGTATGGCGTGAGTGTCGATTTCAGCATGCGCGCGTTCAACGAAACCCCGATCGCCCCGTCCAGCGCTTCGGTGCTGGCGCGTTTCGAAATGACTGAAGGTCTGTCCGGCTCGCAGCATGGCGACATTCTGCGCGGTGATAGTCTGGACACGGCAGGCATCCTCACCTCTGGTATCCACGGCAGCGTGCTGAACGCCGCAGGGATCGCCCGCATCGCTGGCATGCAGGAGTTCCTCGATGCCATGCAGGGCGCTCCGGTAAGCTCGTTCGGTTCGGGCAACATCATCCTTGGCGGCAGTGGTAGCGACATCATCGAAGGCCGCGGTGGAGACGACCTGCTTCACGGTGACAAGTACCTGAATGTGAAAATTGGCGTCACTGGCCACCCGACCATTACCAGCGCCAACAGCATGACCGAGCTGGTTCCGTACATGCTCTCTGGTGAGATTCGTCCGGATCAGCTCAGCATCGTTCGCGAACTGCTGGATGGCGAAGCCGACTATGACACTGCAGTGTTCTCTGGCCTGTCGACGGAATACACCTTCGACTTTGAGGGTGACGTGCTGGTGGTCACGGACAGCGTGGTCGGGCGCGATGGGACGGACCGCCTGACCGGCATCGAGCGGTTGCAGTTCAACGACGGCGCTGTGCCTATCAGCGGCGACAACGAAGCTCCGACTGGTTCGCTGGTGATCCTCGATGCCATCACCGGCTTACGGGATGACACGCCAAGCTCCGGCCAACTGCTACGCGTCACACCTATCGCGGTGCAGGACGGCGACAACATCACCTTAGCCAACCCGAATGGCGCAATCACCGGAGCGGTGTCGTACTTCTGGCAGGTTGAAACCGTCGCCGGTTCAGGAATATTCGATGACATCGTGCTCGATGCGGGAGGCGAAGAAACCATTGCCACTGGCCAGACCTTCCGGGTTACGGACGAGCTGGCAGGCCTTAACCTGCGGGTACGCGCGGTCTACAAGGATGCCAACGGCACTCTGGAGATCGTCGATTCGGCGCCCAATGCACTGCCGGAAGGCGGGCCGGAAATCGACATTGCAGCGCCAGCGCAGGGGCAATTGCTCACCGCATCGCTGGGTGACCTGGTCGATCCGGATGGCACCACCACCTCGACGTTCAGCTATCAATGGCAGGTGGGCAGTGTCGGCAATTTCAACGATATCGACGGCGCTACCGGGTCGACCTTCACGCCAGGACAGGCGCAGGTCGGCCAGCAGATTCGGGTGGTGGTCAGTTATGTCGATGACTTCGGCGTGGCCGAAAGCGCGGCATCCGGCCCGACTCAGCAAGTTGCCAACGTCAACGACGCGCCTGTCGGGTTGCCGCAGATCAGCGATACCACACCAGAACAGGGCCAGGTATTGACGGCCGTCACTGGCGGCATCACCGACCTCGATGGCCTGGGCACCTTCAGCTACCAGTGGCAACAAGGCAACGGCGTGTCGTTCACCGACATCGATGGGGCAACCAACGCCACGTACACGCCGGGCTCCGGTCAGCTCAATCTGCAGCTGCAGGTGATCGTCCGCTACACCGACGGCTTCGGCCAGTTGGAGCAACTGACCTCAGTGGCTACCCAAGCCGTGGCGGCAGTGGCTGGGCTGATCATCACCGGTACCAACCTGGCGAACACCCTCGACGGTGCCGCCGGGAACGATGTGATCCAGGGGTTGGGTGGTAACGATGTGCTCAATGGCTTAGGCGGCCTGGATCTGCTGCTCGGCGGTACTGGCAACGACACCCTGAATGGCGGCGACGACAACGACACCCTCAGTGGCGATGCCGGCAACGACATCCTCAATGGTGGTACCGGCGCCGACACCATGAACGGTGGCACCGGTAACGATACCTATGTAGTGGATAACCTCGGCGATGTGGTCAGCGAAGCTGGCGGTAATGGAACCGATCTGGTGCAGACCACGCTGGGCAGTTACACGCTGGTTACAGGCGTGGAAAACCTGACCTACACCGGCCTCGACTCATTCACCGGTACCGGCAACACCGTGGCCAACGTCATCACCGGTGGCGCAGGCGACGACTCGCTGAGTGGCGATGCCGGCAACGACACGCTGAACGGCAATGGCGGCAGCGACACCCTGATCGGGGACGCCGGTAACGACGCCCTCAACGGCGGTGCCGGCGATGACAGCCTGGATGGCGGGACCGGCAACGACGACCTGAACGGCGGCGCCGGCAACGACAGTTACTTCGTTGACGCCGTTGGCGACGACATCATCGAGGCGGCGGGCGGCGGTACCGATACGGCGTTCTCCACCAGTGCAGCGTTCACCCTGGATGCCAACGTCGAGGACTTCGTCCAGATCGGCAGCAACGCCACGGTGGCGAGCGGTAACGCGCTGGCTAACGTAATGAGCGGCAACGTCGGCAACGACACGCTGAACGGGCAGGGCGGCAATGACACCCTCAGCGGCGCTGGCGGTGACGACACACTCAACGGCGGAGGTGGCAATGACAGCCTGGACGGCGGCATTGGCAACGACGGTATGAGTGGGGGTGCTGGCAACGACCAGTTGTTGGGCGGTGCAGGGATCGACTCGCTCAACGGCGATACCGGTACCGACCTGCTCGACGGTGGCGAAGATGACGATGCGCTCGACGGCGGCTCGGGTAACGACACCTTGATCGGTGGCGCGGGAGCCGACTTCCTGGATGGCGGAACGGGCAACGATATCGTCACCGGCGGCACAGGGGACGACATCATGGTCGCCAATTCTGGCAATGACACCTTCGTGTTCAGCGCCGGCTTCGGCAGCGATCAGATCATCGGTTTCGATGCCAATCCCAACGGCGGTCAGGACCGTCTGGATATTTCCGCGTTCAACATCACGGCGGCGACTTTCGCAGCCGGGGTAGCCATCGTGGATGACGGGGTGGACACCGTGGTCAACATCGGCGCCGACTCGATTCGCTTGGTCGGGGTAGTAGATGTAACCACCGTTACCGCGGCGGACTTCATTCTCACGGTGTGATGCAAAATGGGGATCAACAGGGGCACTTCGGTGCCCCTTGTTTTGCCTGGGGAATGGGGCCCGGCTAGGGGGTATTGACCCAGAGCATCTTGCGGTCATCCTTGGCCCCGGCGCCGATCAAGCACCGCGCTTCGTCTTCGGTGATATGTACCAACTGGCCGGCAACGTCCATTTGCGACATGCGTGCCTCTGGATCGGTGAGGATCACCAGGCCGGCAATCGGCCGCTCGTAAACTACGCCGTCGAGGGTAATGGTGCATGAGGCATTTTCGACATCGATCAATAACGCCATATCGGTCATCCTTGGATGAGCGAGTCGTTTGCGAAGGAGCAGGGCTTACCGGTCTTGGGCGTCTTTGGCGTCCTGCTCAAGATTGCGCTGATGAATGCGTTTGAGCTGCTCCTCGGTCAGCGGCAACTTTTTGGCCGTATCGCGCAGCATCAATAAGCCACCGACGATAGAGCCGATGGCGAGTATCAGGATCAGCCATGCATACCAAGGCATAAAAGTATCTCCGAGCAGTGAACAATGAGTCGCAGCTGGTATGAGTTTCGAACACACCGCGCTACAGGCGTTCCTTCAATAACTGGCTACGGTACTCGGCATGGGGATACATGTCAGGCAGCGACTTATCGCAGCAGCGTCGAAGTACCGTTGGTTGTAGTTTAGGTGCGGCCGGCTAGAATGGTCTGGTGCGACCAGTTCGACCGAACGGCAAGCCAAGCCAAGTGGCATTCCGCTACAATGCGCGCCGATTTCGACTGCCTGAGAGCCCGCCCATGTCCGCTTGCCAGACTCCGATCATCGTCGCCCTCGACTTCCCGACCCGTGACGCCGCGCTGGCCGTCGCCGATCGGCTGGATCCCGCCTTGTGTCGGGTCAAGGTCGGCAAGGAGCTGTTCACCCGCTGCGGTCCCGCGATTGTCGAAAGCCTGGCCGGCAAGGGCTTCGAGGTATTCCTTGACCTGAAATTTCATGACATCCCCAATACCACCGCGATGGCCGTCAAGGCCGCCGCCGAGATGGGCGTGTGGATGGTCAATGTGCATTGCTCTGGCGGTCTGCGCATGATGGCCGCGTGCCGCGAGACGTTGGATCAGTTGAGCGGCCCGAAACCGCTGCTGATCGGCGTGACCGTGCTGACCAGCATGGAGCGCGACGATCTCGCCGGCATCGGCCTGGATGTCGAGCCGCAGGAGCAGGTATTGCGCCTCGCCGCGCTGGCCGAGCAGGCCGGCATGGATGGCTTGGTGTGCTCCGCGCAGGAAGCTCTGGCGCTCAAGGCTACACATCCGGGGCTGCAACTGGTCACCCCCGGTATTCGCCCGGCAGGTAGTGGGCTGGACGATCAGCGGCGCATCCTCACGCCGCGCCAGGCGCTGGAGGCCGGCTCGGATTACTTGGTGATCGGCCGGCCGATCGCCCAAGCCAGCGATCCGGCACAAGCCCTGGCGGCAGTGGTTGCCGAATTGGCATAACGAAATCGGCCCCGTTCAGGGGCCGAATTGTTTGTAGGCGGATGAACTGCTGTGGCTCCCCTCTCCCATGTATGGGAGAGGGGCTGGGGGAGAGGGGGCAGGCAGGAAGGTCATTATGTCGACTGTCTACCCCTCTCCCTAGCCCTCTCCCCAGAGGGGCGAGGGGATAAATGCAAAAGCCTTCTAGCTTCGCTCAGACCTTCAGCACCAGTCTGTAGCCCGGATGCAATCCGGGAAGGCCCGAGTATCCTCAAGCCTTTCTCAAACCTTCAGCACCAGCTTGCCGAAGTTCTCGCCGCTGAATAGCTTGAGCAGAGTCTCCGGGAACGTCTGCAGACCTTCGACGACATCTTCTTTGCTCTTCAGTTTGCCCGCGGCCATCCAGCCGCCCATCTCTTTGGCGGCATCGGCAAACTGATTGGCGTAATCCATCACCACGAAGCCTTCCATGCGCGCGCGGTTGACCAGCAGCGATAGATAGTTAGCCGGCCCTTTCACCGCTTCCTTATTGTTGTATTGGCTGATCGCGCCGCAGATCACTACCCGCGCCTTGGGCGCCAGGCGAGTCAGCACTGCGTCGAGGATGTCGCCGCCGACGTTATCGAAGTACACGTCGACGCCTTTCGGGCATTCGCGCTTGAGGCCGGCGTGGACGTCTTCGTTCTTGTAGTCGATGGCGCCATCGAAGCCGAGTTCGTCGATCAGGAACTGGCTCTTTTCCTTGCCGCCCGCGATGCCGACCACGCGGCAGCCTTTGAGCTTGGCGATCTGCCCGGCAATGCTGCCGACTGCGCCAGCCGCACCGGAAATCACCACGGTGTCACCGGCTTTTGGCGCACCGACGTCGAGCAGAGCGAAGTAGGCGGTCATCCCGGTCATGCCCAAAGCAGACAGATACAGCGGCAGCGGCGCGCGTTTCGGGTCGACCTTATAGAAACCTTTTGGCGCCCCGACAAAGTAGTCCTGAACACCCAGCGCCCCGTTGACGTGATCGCCCACGGCAAACTCCGGATTCTGCGAGGCGATGACCTCACCGACCCCCAGCGCGCGCATGACTTCGCCCAGACCGACTGGCGGAATATAGGACTTGGCGTCGTTCATCCAGCCGCGCATGGCCGGATCGAGGGACAGATACAGGTTCTTCACCACAATCTCGCCAGGGCCAGGTTCACCCAGCGGAGTCTCGACATAGTTGAAAGTCTCACGGCTAGGCACGCCGACGGGGCGCTGCGCGAGCAGGAATTGGCGATTGAGTTGGGCGGACATGGCAAGTCACTCATTGGCGGGAGAGTGTTGTGTGATAGTCCGCCGTGACGGTTCCGGCAAGTTTTAGTTGGCCGGCGGATGCCAAGTTATCCACGTTGTTGATTGGTGGCGTAATCAGCCTGATGGATGAACCGACCGCGCGCGTCCTGATAGTGATGCCTGTATCGCGGCCGGCTATTTATGCTGGCTAAGGTTCATTTATTAGCGCAGAGGACTAACACGATGAGCATGACCTTTTCCGGCCAGGTCGCCCTGGTCACCGGTGCGGCGGCAGGCATTGGCCGCGCGACCGCCCAGGCTTTTGCGGCAGCAGGCCTGAAGGTGGTGGCCGCCGACCTCGACACTCAGGCCGGTGAAACCACCGTGGCATTGATCCGCGCTGCGGGCGGCGAGGCCACCTTCGTGCGCTGCGACGTCACCAAGGACGCCGAGGTCAAGGCGCTGATGGAGCAGGTGATCGCCACTTACGCTCGTCTGGATTACGCGTTCAACAACGCTGGCATCGAGATCGAGAAGGGCAAAGTGGCGGAGGGCGACGAAGCGGTGTTTGACGCGATCATGAGCGTCAACGTCAAAGGCGTATGGCTGTGCATGAAGCACCAGTTGCCGCTGATGCTGGCCCAGGGCGGCGGCGCAATCGTCAACACCGGCTCGGTCGCGAGCCTGGGTGCGGCGCCGAAGATGAGCATTTACGCGGCCTCCAAGCATGCGGTGCTCGGCCTGACCAAGTCGGCGGCGATTGAGTATGCGAAGAGCAACATCCGCGTGAACGCCGTGTGCCCCGGTGTGATCGATACCGACATGTTCCGCCGAGCGCACGAGGCCGATCCGAAGAAAGCCGCGTTCGCCAGCGCCATGCACCCGGTCGGGCGCATCGGCAAGGTCGAGGAAATTGCCGCCGCGGTGCTGTATTTGTGTAGCGATGGCGCGAGCTTCACCACTGGCCAGGCGTTGGCGGTGGATGGCGGGTTCACCGCCGCCTAGGCATCGTAATAAGGGCGCCCGCAAGGCGCCTTTTTGCATTCTGTTACAAGCTCCACGGATTCTGGCGCGCCAAGACACTACCGCAGGCTTGAGCGGTTGCGCAGAATCCAGGCAAGTCCACCCAGAGAACAATAACAATGACTGAAAGCCTGCTGAGTACCGTATTTCTCCCCCTGGCACTTGGCATCATCATGCTCGGCCTGGGGTTATCGCTAACCCTCGCGGACTTCGCCCGCGTGGTCAAATTCCCCAAGCCAGTGTTGATTGGCCTCGGTTGCCAGATTCTCCTGCTGCCGCTGGCGTGCTTCTTCATCGCCAAGGGCTTTCATCTGGAAGCCGCGCTGGCCGTGGGCATGATGCTGTTGGCGGCCTCGCCGGGTGGCACCACGGCGAATCTCTACAGTCATCTGGCGCATGGTGATGTGGCGCTGAATATCACTCTGACAGCCGTCAATTCGGTGGTGGCGATCCTCACCATGCCGTTGATCGTCAACCTGTCGATGGCTTATTTCATGTCCGCCGACCAGGCTATTCCGTTGCAATTTGCCAAGGTCGTCCAGGTGTTCGCAGTCGTCCTCGGGCCGGTAGCGATTGGGATGTGGGTGCGCGCCCAGTTCCCGGCGTTCGCCGCGCGCATGCAGAAACCGGTAAAGATTATTTCCGCGCTGTTCCTGGCGATCATCATCCTCTTGGCGGTGGTCAAGGATTGGGCAACCTTCATCGAGTACGCCCCGGTAGTCGGCTTGGCGGCGCTGTGTTTCAACCTGGTGAGTCTGGCTGTGGGTTATTGCGTACCGCGCCTGCTCAAGCTGTCGCAACGCCAGGCGGTCGCCATCGGCATGGAAATCGGTATCCATAACGGCACCCTGGCCATCGCCTTGGCGCTCAGCCCAATGCTGCTGAACAACTCGACCATGGCTATTCCGGCGGCGATCTACAGCATCATCATGTTCTTCACCGCCGGTGCTTTCGGCTGGTGGGTGAACCGTGTGCATGGTCGTGAGCTGGCCGCCGAAGCCGAGGTGGCGGCCAGTAACTGAGGCGGAGCTGGACCTTGGTGCCTGTTCACGATCTTGCGACGCGCAGCAGATCGTGAACCGGCTCTTAGCGTTTGCCCCAATTGAGTACCGCTAAGGTCAACATCCCCGCGACAATTCCCCAGAACGCCGAGCCCACGCCAAACAGCGTCATCCCCGACGCGGTCACCAGGAAGGTGATCAACGCTGCCTCGCGCTCCTTGGGCTCGCTCATGGCCTGAGTCAGGCCGCCGATGATCGAAGCGAACAACGCCAAGGCGGCGATCGACAGGATCAGCGCCTTGGGCAGCGCGGCGAACAACGCCGCGAGGGTCGCGCCAAAAATCCCGGCGATGCCATAGAACACTCCACACCAGACCGCCGCGGTATAGCGTTTGCGCGGATCTTCATGGGCTTCTGGCCCAGCGCAGATGGCGGCGCTGATGGCAGCCATATGAATGCCGTGGGAGCCGAACGGCGCCAGCACAATCGACACCAAACCGGTGGTGGTCAGTAACGGCGAAGCCGGCACGTCGTAGCCGTTGGCGCGCAGTACGGCCATGCCCGGCAGATTCTGCGAGGCCATGGCGACGACGAACAACGGGATACCGATGCTGATCGCTGCCGCAATGGAAAAGCTCGGCGCGGTCCACTCCGGCGTGGCCAGCTGCAGTTCGAATGCATGGAAATCGAGCAGACCGAGAATGCCCGCCAGCAGACAGCCAACCAGCAGCGCGGCGAGCACCGCATAGCGCGGCAGCAGGCGCTTACCGAACAGATAGGCAAGCAGCATGGCGACCACCAGCAGGGTTTGTTGTTCGGCGGCCACGCAGATTTCCAGGCCGATCTTGAACAACACACCAGCCAGCAGCGCTGCGGCGATGGAGCCGGGAATGCGCCGCATGATGCGGTCGAAACTGCCGGTCAGTCCGCACAGCACGATTAAGCCCGAACAGAGGATATAGGCGCCGATCGCCTCGCTGTATGGCACGCCGGGCAGGCTGCTGATCAGCAGCGCCGCGCCAGGCGTCGACCAGGCGATCATCACTGGCGCGCGATAGCGCAGCGACAGGCCGATGCAGCAGATCGCCATGCCGATCGATAGTGCCCAGATCCACGAGGATATCTGTCCATTGGACAGGCCGGCGGCTTGGCCCGCCTGAAACATCAGCACCAGCGAGCTGGTGTAGCCGGTGAGCATAGCGATAAAGCCGGCGACTATCGCCGACGGCGAGCTGTCGGCCAGCGGGCGTAGGCGCGCTTGGGTGACCTCGGTCATGGTGCTTCCTTGAAAAACGCGAAACGTAGCCCGGATGCAATCCGGGGGCTCGATCCAAATTGTTCAGCTCAGCGGCAAGTCCGCCAGGATCGGGTAGAGCGAGGCCACCAGTAGCAAGGCCATGCTGACATTGAACAGGCGCAGTACGCGTGGGTTCTCCAGCCAGCGGCGCAGCAAGCTGCCAGCCATCGTCCACAAGCTGACACTGGGGCAATTGACCAGCGCGAAGAGCCCGGCGATCAGCAGCACGTTAAGGAAGAAGTTCTCTTGCGGGGTATAGGTGGTGATCGCGCCGATAGCCATCACCCATGCCTTGGGATTGACCCACTGGAACGCCGCCGCTTGCAGAAAACTAAAGGGTTTGCCGGCGGCTTGACCGCTATCCGGTGCGCCGGAACGGGCAATCTTCCAGGCCAGATACAACAGGTAGGCCGCGCCCAAGTAGCGTAGCGCGCTGTACAGCGCTGGAAAGCTGACAAACAACTGGCCCAAGCCCAGGCCAACGGCAATCACCAGCAGCATGAAGCCCAGGCTGATGCCAAGCATGTGTGGCACGCTGCGGCGCACTCCGAAGTTCACTCCGGAGGCGAGCAGCATCATGTTGTTGGGTCCGGGCGTTACCGAGGTGACAAAGGCGAAGAGGACGAAGGCGAGTAGCAGTTCGGGGCTCATGGGCGGGTACTCGGAAAACAGGAGTCCAGCCTATGCGCGACGGCGCAGGGCGTCGCGGTACAGCGGTCGGCGCAAATGCCGATACAGTTTTCGCACTTTGAAGCTTACGAGCGAAGTGTGTTGTTCAGTCTTGCCCTACGCCGCTGCCCGCGTCCGCTTGACGGCTTCTGCCCAGTGTCTGATTGACCGCCAGCCAGCCGCTGGCCGCCGCCTCGCCGGTTTCGGCAAACACCCGTTGCAGCAACTTGGTTTGTTCGTGGCGCAGCGCCGTTTCTAGTTTGGCGCCTTCGCTGGTCAGGCCGAGTCGGCGTTTACGCTTGTCATCCTCGGCGGTGACGCTTTCCACCAGGTGCATTTCCATCAATTGGCGCAGCGGTGGGTTCAGGGCTTGCTTGCTGACGCCGAGGACTTCCAGCAGTTCTTTCATGCTCAAACCCGGGTTGCGGGCGATGAAGAACAGGATGCGATGGTGCACGCGGCTCAGACCGCGCCGCGCGAGCATCTCGTCGGGTTTGGCGGTAAATGCCTGATAGCCGAAGAAGAAGGCTTCCAGGGCAAGTTGCTGAGCGGTCGGATTTTTCAGGTCAATCATATTGACGTATCTGTCGGTGGCGTCGTAGTTTCGGTCAATCAGTTTGACCCATTTTCTCCTGCCTTCGCTACCGGTGACCTGCATGGCCTTCTCCGAACGTATTGCCCGCCTGAAAAGCTCCCTGATCCGTGAAATTCTCGCTGCGGCGCAACGTCCGGAAGTGATGTCGTTCGCCGGCGGTTTGCCGGCCGAGCCAATGTTGCCGAAAGTCCAATGGGCGGACATGCCAGCGAGCATGGGCCAATACGGCATGAGCGAAGGCGAGCCGGAACTGCGCGAAGCGATCGCCGCCGAAGCGCGTGCCTTGGGGATTGTCTGCGACGCCAGCCAGGTGCTGATCGTCAGCGGCTCGCAGCAGACTCTCGACCTGGCCAGCAAATTGTTCATCGATCCGGGCACCGAAGTGCTGCTCGAGGCGCCGACCTATCTGGCCGCGCTGCAAGCGTTCCAGCTGTTCGGCGCCGATTGCATCACTGTCCCGCAAGAGGCCGACGGCCCCGAGCTGGTTGCCCTGCGCCAGCGCCTGGAGCAGCACAAACCGGCCTTCGCCTACCTGATCCCGACTTTCCAGAACCCGTCTGGCGTGCGCTACAGCGAGGCCAAGCGCGAAGCCGTGGCGGCCTTGCTCGACGAGTTCGGCGTCACCCTGATCGAGGACGAACCGTACCGCGAGCTGGTGTTCGATGAAGGCCGCGCCGCGCCCATCGTCAGCCGCCTGAAGAAGGCCAGCTGGGTGTACACCGGTACGGTCTCCAAGACATTGCTGCCGGGCCTGCGCGTGGGCTTTTTGATTGCCACTCCGGACCTGTTCCCGCATTTCCTGCGCCTTAAGCAGTCCGCCGACCTGCACACCAACCGCATTGGCCAGTGGCAGGCGCTGCAGTGGCTGGGCAGCCAGCAATATCGCGATCACCTGGCCGAACTGCGCGACTTCTATCGCAAGCGTCGCGACGCCATGCAGGTGGCGCTGGAAGAGCATTTCGCCGAACTGGCGGACTGGAACATTCCGCAGGGCGGACTGTTCTTCTGGCTGACCCTCAAGCAGCCACTGGATACCCGCACGCTGCTGAATCCGGCGTTGGAGCAGAACGTTGCGTTCATGCCGGGCGAGCCGTTCTTTACTCACCCGGAGCAGAACCCGGGTTATCTGCGGTTGAATTTCAGCCACGTGGCGCCGGAGCGCCTCGGCGAAGGGCTGCGGCGTCTGGCCAGCGTTATCCGTCAGGCCCAGGCCGCCGAGGCGGCTTAACAAGGAGGCAGTAATGTTCAAGGTGTACGGCGATTACAAGTCCGGCAACTGCTACAAGGTCAAGCTGATGCTGCACCTGCTCGGCAAGGAGTCGAAGTGGGTGCCGGTGGATATCCAGAAAGGCGAGACGCAGACTGCGGAGTTTCTTGCGATGAACCCCAACGGCAAGATTCCGGTGCTGCAACTGGAAGACGGCAGCTGTGTGTGGGAGTCGAATGCCATCCTCAACTTCCTCGCCGATGGCAGCGAGTTCCTGCCGACCGAGCCGCGCCTGCGCACCCAGGTGTTGCAGTGGCAGTTCTTCGAGCAGTACAGCCATGAGCCCTATGTCGCGGTGGCGCGCTTCATCCAGCTCTACGAGGGCCTGCCGGAAGCGCGCCGCGACGAGTATGAGAACTGCCACAAAGGTGGTTACAAGGCCCTGCGGGTGATGGAGCAGCAGCTCAAAGCCACGCCCTACTTGGTCGGTGACAGCTACACCATCGCCGACATCGCGCTGTACGCCTATACCCACGTGGCGGATGAAGGCGGCTTTGACCTTAGCGGCTATCCAGCGATCCAGGCCTGGCTTGCGCGGGTGGCCAGCCATCCGCAGCATGTGGCAATGCTTGGTTGAGTCCTCGTCAAAAAAACCGGCCGCTGGCCGGTTTTTTCTGCACGCAATAAGCGGCCGTCCCAGGCTGGAGAGTTAAACGGCAGTGCTTTGGTCGACCTCGGCCGCAGCAGGAGCACGGCGGCTTACCAGTCGGCACGCCATCATGAACGCCAAAGGCGACACTACCAGGGAAAGGCAGAAGGCTACGGGCCAGGCAATAACGAAAGAACTGATCCAAGCATCCGCCATTGCGGCGGTTAAACCTAGATGAAGCGTGGCGAAGAATCCGGTCATCAGGAAGGCCATCATCCCGGAGATGAAGACCTGGGCAGTGATCACGACTTTCTTACTGTGCATGCAAGGGTTCCTTTAAGAACGGGGAGAGCATGGACGGCAAAATGGCCACCCACAGCATCGCCCCCAATTTGATTAGGGTGATGCCGGGGATTCTGAAGACAGACTAATTCTCGTAGGACAACGAGGGCCGGAATAACCACACCGACCGATCATTTTTCGGCGCCGGGATAGTAGGTACCGCTCTGCCGTGGGTCAAGCCTCGCTTCGCCCGTGGAAGGGCTGGGTAGATGATGCTCGCCCCCACTCAATACAGAAGCCCTGCGGGCTAACCAGCTTGTAGTCTGCTCCTGGCGCCGGTCGTCTCTTCGGCACTGGTCAAGCCGGATGCGAACGGTGGTCAGCATCTATGCAATTGGCTGGTCTGTGGCCATGCAATTGGGCGGTCAAGTGCGAAGCGCCCATAAAAAACCGGCCATGAAGGCCGGTTTTGTTTGCAGCGCCGATCAGTTGATCAGGCTGAGGAACTCGCTACGGGTGGCGGCACTCTCGCGGAATTCGCCAAGCATCACCGAAGTGACCATCGACGAGTTCTGCTTCTCTACCCCGCGCATCATCATGCACATGTGCTGCGCCTCGATGACCACCGCCACGCCTACGGCGCCGGTGATCTGCTGGATGGCCTCGGCGATCTGGCGGCTGAGGTTTTCCTGGATCTGCAGGCGCCGAGCGTACATATCGACGATCCGCGCCACTTTCGACAGGCCGAGCACTTTGCCGTTGGGAATGTAGGCCACGTGGGCTTTGCCGATGAAGGGCAGCAGGTGGTGTTCGCACAGCGAATACAGCTCGATGTTCTTCACTAGGACCATTTCGCTGTTGTCGGAGCTGAACAGGGCGCCGTTGGTTACTTCTTCCAGCGTTTGCTCGTAGCCACGGCAAAGGTACTGCATGGCTTTGGCCGCGCGCTTGGGGGTATCGCGCAGGCCTTCGCGGGTGACGTCTTCACCGAGCTGTTCGAGAATCGCGGTGTAGTGCTGTTCCAGGGACATGATCTTCCTGTGGGGCTTAGCTTATGGGGCACAAGAGCGCAGGGTAGGGCGCGACTGCCAGGCTGGCAAGGGCGGAGAGCGCCGCAACGGTGAGCATTTTCGGCCGGTTTGCGGCTTTCATCAGTAGTGGATTACTCGTCCCGGCCGTCCATCATAGTGCGTTTGAGCATCACGTAGATGGCTCCGGTGCCGCCGTGCTTGGCCAGGCACGAGGTGAAGCCGAGCACTTGCGGATGCTGACGCAACCAGGTGTTGACGTGGCTTTTCAGCATCGGGCTACGGCCATCCTTGCGTTGCGCTTTGCCATGGGTGATGCGCACGCAACGCACCTCCAGTTTGCTGGCTTCGGCGAAGAACTCCCACAGCGTATCGCGGGCTTTTTCTACCGTCATGCCGTGCAGGTCGAGGCTGCCTTCAAAGCTGATCTGGCCCTGTTTGAGCTTACGCATCTGGCCTTCCTGCACACCGTCGCGCGACCAGTGCAGTTCATCTTCGGGGCCGACATCGATGACAAATTGATCGGACAGGCCATCGACCTTGACGCTATCGGTGCGGATAGTCGCCGCTTGGCGCAGGGTGCTGAGGTGGGTGCGGTCGGACTTCGGTTTGCCGACGTCGGCGCGATCGTGGGAGATCGGCTTGACGCCGCGAAGCTGGTCGCGAAACAGGGAAAAGTCGTCGTCTTGCATGTAAGGCCTCCGCGAAGGCCCACTAGTTTAACCGCTCACGAGCGATGAGCGTCAGTCACGCTTTTTCATCAGATGTGGCGAGATGTTTAAATCATTGCCGCGGCGCAGACGCCGCCGGCATTTGCGCCACCCCAGGATGCCGATCCACAGCAGCAGCAATCCGCTAATCAACAGCGCGATGGCCGCGCCGGGCGTGGCATTCAGCGAACCCAATGCTGGTGGACGACCCAGCAGGGTGGCGGCTCCAGCCATGGCGAGCAGTACTCCGAGGCAGGCAAACAGTGCAGCCAATGCCGTACCGAAACGCCAGCGCCACACGCTCGGGCCGCGCTCGCGCAGGCGGCGGGCGTTGAAACCACCGGATAGTTTCATTCCGACTTCCTCAAAGGTTATCGGGGGTATGACCCACCCTCGTTGGTGAGGTTCAAGAAGCGGGCGCGATTAGACCTGCAGGCCGCCGAAAAGTGCTCATATCAGTGCTGACGCGTGAGGAACCAGGGCCGCGAAATTGTCCGCCAGAGCGGCCATCTCTGCACGATGCAGATCGGCAGCGCTGATTACCCCATCACCCAGCGGTAGGTCGCGGGTCGCGCAGGCGGCATTCACCAGCGTGCAGCGGTAGCCGTAATCCTTACAGGCACGCACGGTGCTGCTCACGCTGGAGTGGGTCATGAAACCACAGATGATCAGGTCAAGACGCCCGATGGTCTGCAGACGGTCGTGCAGCTCGGTCCCGGAGAAGGCATTGGGTAGGCGCTTTTCAACGATCAGCTCGCCCGGATGGGGTGCCAGTTCCGGCAAAAAACGCCCGCGTGGGCCTTGCGGATCGAGGAAGCCGCCCGGAACGCCCAAGTGCTTGACGTGAATAACGGGAGTGCCAGCAGCGCGTGCGGCACTCAGCAAGCTGGTGATCTCGGCGATAGCGGCGTCCAGTCCGGACAATGGAAGCATGCCGCTGCGGTACTCCTCCTGCGCATCGATGACGATCAGGCAACTGTGCTGCAGGCTGGCGGGGGCGTAACTGCGACCGGACAGCTGAAGAAGAGTTTGGGGCTGAGACATGAGAACTCCTGGCGGACGCGCAATAGGCCCATTGTCACTCCCTACGCCGACGCTGTGAACCACTGCATCACTTCATCGGTAATTCTCTGCGCGCTCGCAGAGTTCTCCCCTGCGCTCTAGAATGCCCGCCTGCTCTCTGGAGATCCCGCCGTGCTTGCTTCCTCGTCGCACCTGCGCACCTTGCGCGACCATATTCGCTGGGCCGTCAGCCGCTTTCATAGCGAAGGCCTGTTCTTTGGCCACGGCACCGACAATGCCTGGGATGATGCACGCCAGCTGGTACTCGGCGCCTTGCACCTGCCGTGGGAGATCGCCGACGCCTATCTCGACTGCCGATTGGAGGACGACGAGCGCGAGCATGTGCAAACGCTGCTCGCTCGGCGTATCGAGGAACGCATCCCAACCGCCTACTTGCTGGGCGAGGCCTGGTTCTGCGGATTGTCCTTCGCCGTCGACGAGCGCGTCCTGGTCCCACGCTCACCCATCGCTGAGCTGATCCCGCAGCATTTCGCGCCGTGGCTGCCGCACGAACCGGCACGGATTCTCGATCTGTGTACCGGCTCCGGCTGCATCGGCATTGCCTGCGCGTACCAATTTCCGCAGGCCGAAGTGGTGCTTGCCGATTTGTCCTTCGAGGCGTTGGAAGTCGCCTACCAGAATGTCGAGCGGCATGAGCTGGAAGAGCGCGTGTACACGGTGCAGGGCGACGGTTTTGCCGGCTTGCCGGGCCAGCGCTTCGATCTGATCGTCTCCAACCCGCCGTATGTCGATGCCGAAGACTTCGCCGACATGCCAGCCGAATACCAGCATGAGCCTGAGCTGGGCCTGGCCTGCGGGGCCGATGGTCTGGACTTGGTGCGGCGCATGCTGGCCGAGGCGGCCGATCATCTGAGCGAGCAGGGTTTGCTGATTGTCGAAGTCGGCAACAGCCAAGTGCATGTCGAAGCGCTATACCCGGAAGTGGATTTCACCTGGTTGGAGTTCGCCCAAGGCGGGCACGGGGTGTTCCTACTCGCCGCCGCGCAATGCCGCGAGCATCAGGAGCTGTTCCGCTCACGCCTCAATCCATAGCCCGGCGCAGCGCAGCCAGCAACCTTGGAGCCTGTCTACGATCTGCTCCGCGTCGGCCAAACTGCGTTGAAAACGGCTTCGGAATGCTCATTTACAGTTCGTAAACTCCATTTCCTCAGCCGTTTTCGCGGGGCCGCCTAGCCCTTGTTTGGCTCTAGCTCGCGAGATCGTAAACAGGCTCTTAGCGCGTGGCGATCCAGATCAGCAGCCCGGCCTGGAACACCGCGAAGGCCACCAGGCAGGTGATTGTGAAGCGCAGGGTGCCGTCTTCGCGGCGCAGCACGGCAATCCGCTCGTCCAGCTTGCGGATTTTGACTTCCTGCTCCTGCAGGTTGCGGTCGGCTTGTTCGAGCATAGCGGCCGCATCCTGCAAGGCCACGACTTGTACCTTGTCCTTATGCCAGTCGCTGTGCAGCGCGTTGACCCGCTCGGCGCTGTATTGCGCCTTGAGTTGCAAGGTATCCAGATAGCTCAACTCAAAGCCCTGAGCCTGCAAGAAGTGATCGCGACGGGCGCGTGCGTCGTCGCCGAGCGCATCCTTGATCCCTAGAGCCCCGCCCTCGACGCGGTAGTGCGCCCAGCGCTGTTTGGCCCAGGCGATGCCTTGACCGAGCAGAAAACGTCCGAGTCCGCGATTTTGCGGTTCAACCTGCAAATGGCTGTCGGAGCCGAAACGGACTTCCTTGCTGCGGTGGTCGGCCCAAATATCCAGCACGTTCTGCTCCCGCCGCACTCGCTGGCCGGGTAGTTGGATAGTCAGGCGCAGCAAGCTCTGCGTCGGACTATGCCGCTCAGCACGCCCGAGTTGCACGAAACGTAGCGGCCGCATGCCGGTATCCCGGTCGGTCGGCAACGGCGCCAGGCGCAGCAGATGGAATTGTTCCGGCTCGAGCTCGGCCCAGAGGTTTGGCTGGGTAGCGGCGACGCCGGCTTCTGCCTCGGTGGTGGATGGGGCGATTTCAGTCATATAGGCAACGTCCTGGTACGTTGATGCCAGGTTATAGAAGCCTTATCGGCAAGTCGTTGTCTAGCTAGATGCTGTCGATGTGCTATTACGTCGAATGAAGTCGATGATGCCATTGGCCAATTGCAGCGCCAGCGGCAGTTTTGGATCGTTGTACGACGCCATCTGCCGTTGCGGATCGTCCGAGACGATGCGCAGCACGTGGTTCATGCCTGGAATCAGCAGTAGCTCAGCGTCCGGCTTGGAGGCCTGCAACGCTTCGGCGTCTTTGATACCGACTTGGATATCGTGGCTGCCCTGGATGATCAGCGCCGGGATGCGCAATTGCGCGAAAGCCGCGGCCGGATCGTAACCAAACAGCGAAATCAGATAAGGCTGCACGCTGGGGCGGAAGATGACTTGCAGCTCATCGGGCACCTCGTCGTCGGGTTGACCGGCCTTGAGGCTGGCGATTATGTCCATGCTGCGCGCCAGCAGCCGTGGTGGCAGGCGATTGCCGAGTTGCTCGCGGAGCACTTGGTCAATTGGCCGCGCGCTGCCGGCAATCGATACCAGCGCATCGGCACCGGCCCCGCTGGCGGCCAGACTGGCGATCAAGGCGCCTTCGCTGTGGCCGATCAACACCAGTTCGCTGAAGCGCGGGTCAGTCTTGATCAACCGGCCCCAGGCCACGGCATCGCTGACATAACGTTCGACGCTCAGATTGCGCTCGTCCGGCGTAGCGGGCTGACTGGCGGCCACGCCGCGTTTGTCGTAGCGCACGCTGGCGATGCCGTGACGCGCCAACACCTGCGCCAACAACTTGAGGCTGTCGTTGTTGCCGCCACCGGGGTTGTTGCCATTGCGGTCGGTCGGCCCTGAGCCGGCGATCAACAGCGCGACAGGCACGGCTTGCGGGGTTTTGGGTAGCAGCAGGGTGCCGTACAGCGTGCCCGCGCCGGTATCCAACTCGAGCGGCCGTTGCAGTACGGTAAGCGGCGTGGCCTGGGCTAGGCTGGCGAACAGAGAAAAACTCAAGGCAAGCACTCGTAACATACAGGTTCGACTTCCAGGGAGCTTGGCGGCTTGGACGCGTCGGCTCGGATAAGGTTCGTGGGTGAACTGCACGGGCGCGGCGGGTATACTCCGAGCCCTTGTTTTTGGCTGATTCGCGGAGCGCCCTGCATGTCCGGCAACACTTACGGCAAGCTGTTTACCGTCACCACCGCCGGCGAAAGCCACGGCCCGGCCCTGGTCGCGATCGTCGATGGCTGCCCGCCGGGTCTTGAGCTGTCGCTGGAGGATCTGCAACGCGACCTCAATCGCCGCAAGCCAGGCACCAGCCGTCACACGACCCAGCGCCAGGAAGACGACGAGGTGGAAATCCTCTCCGGCGTATTCGAAGGCAAGACGACTGGTTGTCCAATCGGCCTGCTGATCCGCAATACCGACCAGAAGTCTAAGGACTACTCGGCGATCAAGGATCTGTTCCGTCCGGCCCATGCCGATTACACCTACCACCACAAGTATGGCATCCGCGACTACCGCGGCGGTGGCCGTAGTTCGGCGCGGGAAACCGCGATGCGCGTGGCGGCTGGCGCCATCGCCAAGAAATACCTGGCGACTCTCGGCATTCAGGTGCGCGGCTACATGAGCCAGCTCGGTCCGATCGAGATTCCCTTCAAGACCTGGGACAGCGTCGAGCAGAACGCGTTTTTCAGCCCCGACCCGGACAAAGTTGCGGAGCTCGAAGCCTATATGGACCAACTGCGCCGCGATCAGGACTCGGTCGGGGCGAAGATCACCGTAGTTGCCGAGGGCGTGCCGCCGGGGCTCGGTGAGCCAATTTTCGACCGTCTGGACGCCGAACTGGCCCATGCGCTGATGTGTATCAATGCCGTCAAAGGCGTGGAGATTGGCGCCGGATTTGCCAGTGTCGCCCAGCGTGGCACCGAGCATCGCGACGAGATGACGCCAGAGGGTTTCCTCAGCAACAACGCCGGCGGTATTCTCGGCGGGATTTCCTCCGGTCAGCCGATTGTCGCCAATCTGGCGCTCAAGCCGACCTCGAGCATCACCACGCCGGGTCGCTCGATCGACATCAACGGCAACCCGGTAGATGTCATCACCAAGGGCCGCCACGACCCGTGCGTGGGTATTCGCGCCACGCCAATCGCCGAGGCGATGATGGCCATCGTGCTGATGGATCATCTGCTGCGCCATCGCGGACAAAATGCCGGGGTCAGCGTCAGCACTCCGGTATTGCCGCAGCTTTGATCGGGACCCTGGTTGGAGTGCAGCGATACTCAGCGCGGCCTGTGTTGGGTATCGCTATGCTCCATCCAACCTACGTGATGTCCTGATGTCCTCCGCATTGCCTTACTGGCGTCTGTCCAGCTTCTACTGGTTCTATTTCTCCCTGCTAGGCGCCACGGCGCCGTTCTTGGCGTTGTATTTCCACCACCTGGGTTTCTCCAGCGCGCGGATTGGCGAGCTGGTGGCGATTCCCATGCTGATGCGTTGTGTGGCGCCGAATCTGTGGGGCTGGCTCGGCGACAAGACCGGCCAGCGCTTGGCGATCGTGCGCTTCGGCGCGTTCTGCACGCTGCTGTGCTTTGGCGGGATTTTCATCAGTCACAGTTACGCCTGGCTGGCGCTGATCATGGCGCTGCACGCGTTCTTCTGGCATGCGGTGCTGCCGCAGTTCGAAGTGATCACCCTCGCGCATCTCAAGGATCAGGCATCGCGCTACAGCCAGGTGCGTTTGTGGGGCAGCGTCGGCTTCATCGTTACCGTAGTCGGCCTGGGTAAATTGTTCGATTTGTTCAGCCTGGATGCGTATCCCTGGGCACTAATAGGGATCATGGCGGGCATCGTGGTGAGCAGTTGCTGGGTGCCCAACGCGCAGCCTGAGTACCACAGCGAGCAGGCTGGAGCAGGCGGTTTTCTCCAGCAGCTACAGCGTCCTGGTGTGTTGGCGTTTTATGCCAGTGTGGCGCTGATGCAGCTCAGTCATGGCCCGTACTACACCTTTTTGACCCTGCACCTCGAGAGCCTCGGTTACGCACGCAGCCTGATCGGCCAGCTGTGGGCGCTGGGCGTGGTGGCCGAGGTGATTCTGTTTATGGTGATGAATCGCCTGCTGGTACGCTTTTCCCTGCGCCAGGTGCTGCTCGCCAGCTTCCTGCTCGCCGCGCTGCGCTGGTTGTTGCTGGGTAATTTTGCCGATCATCTGCTCGTGCTGCTGTTTGCCCAGCTGCTGCATGCGGCAACCTTCGGCAGCTTTCACGCGGCGGCGATTCACTTCGTCCAAGGCAGCTTCGGTGCTCGCCAGCAAGGTCAGGGTCAGGCGCTGTACGCGGCGATGGCCGGGATTGGCGGGGCGCTCGGTGCGTTGTATTCCGGCTACAGCTGGAACACCCTCGGACCGGCCTGGACCTTCGGCCTGGCGAGCCTGGCGGCATTGGCCGCCGCCGTGATGATCATCCTTCGATTGCCGCCACCCTCCAGCCTGGAGCGCACCTGATGAGCTGCCTTACCGTTTATGCAGAAACTTCTCCCGAGCAGCCCAACAAGCTGTTGACCCATGGCGAGGACATCACCGCGACACTGGCCGAGATCGGTGTGCGTTTCGAGCGTTGGCAGACGCAGACGCCGCTCTCGCGGGATTCCAGCCACGCCGAGTTGCTCGCCGCGTATCAGCCACACATTGACCAACTTCGCGACGAGTGTGGCTATCGCGCCAGCGAAGTGCTCAGTGTGACTCGCGAGCATCGGCAAAAAGACGAGCTGTGCGCCAAGCTGCTCGACGAGCACCGGCGCGAGCAGGATGAAGTGTGCTTCTTCGTCAGTGGACGCGGGTTGTACAGCGTGCACGTCAATGGCTACGTCTTTTCCCTGCTGTGCGAGAAGGGCGATTTGCTGGTGATTCCGGCCGGCATCCGCCACTGGTTCGACCTGGGCGAGCAACCGCATTGCATCGCCATTCGCCTGAGCGGCGGCGACGATGGCGCGGTGGAGCTCACCGGTGAGGACATCGCCAGCCGCTTCCCGCGCCTGGATGACCAGATATAGGTGACTGGCTAGAGCAGCCAGGCACCTTCCAGCTGCAGCAACAGTTGTTTGCGCTCCAGTCCGCCGGCATAGCCGGTCAGCGTGCCGTTACTGCCGATCACCCGGTGGCAGGGGATGATGATGGCCAGCGGATTGGCACCATTGGCGGTGCCCACCGCCCGCACAGCCGCAGGCTTGGCGATATGCCGGGCGAGTTCGGCGTAGCTCCAGGTGCGCCCGTAGGGGATTTCTTGCAGAGCCTGCCAAATCTGGCGCTGAAACGCCGTACCGGCTGGCGCCAGACGCAGCTCGAAACGCTCGCGCTGACCGGCGAAGTATTCATCCAGCTGCCGGCAGACGTCGTCCAGTTCACCTTGATCGGCCTGCCAGCCGTGGACCAGCTCCCAGGCTCGGGCCGCATCCATATGCAATAGCCGCAGGCCCTGTTCGTCGCCGGCAATCAGCAATTTGCCAAGTGGGCTGTGGTGATAGCGGTAATGCATGCTCAATCCTCCGCGTAGCTGTGCCAGAGATACACCGCCGCATAGGCGCGCCAGGGCCGCCAGCATTCGGCGCGCTCGGCCAAGGCGCGCGGGCGGATGCCGGCGCTGCCCCATAGAGGCGCTTTGAGCAGGCCCAGATCGGCGGTGGGAAACGCGTCCGCCGCCCCGAAGGCGCGCAAGGCAATGTACTCCGCGGTCCACGGGCCGATGCCGGGCAGGGCGCAGAGACGCTCGACCAAAGTCTCGACCCCCTCATCGATAGTCAGCCGCAATTCGCCGCAGGCCACCGCGCGGGCGAAGTTGCGCAGCGTTTGTGCACGCTTGCCGGGCATGCCGATGTTGGCCAGCACGTCGTCGGCCAACGCTTGCGGCGTGGGGAACAACCACATCGGCTCGCCATCCGGGGTTTGCGTGAGCGGGGTGCCGAGACGTTGCACCAGGCGCCCGGTGATAGTCACGGCGGCCTTGACGGTAACCTGCTGGCCGACGATGGCGCGCACCGCCTGCTCGAATGGGTCGAAGGCCATGGGCAAACGCAAACTCGGCGCGCGGGCGATCAGTTCGGCGAGCAGTGGATCACGGCGCAGGTGCGTGAGGATGGTCTCCAGTTCGGCATCCAGGTCGAACATCCGACGTACCTGGGCGCTCAGCTGATCGATCAAGTCCGCGCATCCAGGGCCGACGCTCAGCTCGAGGGTGTTTTGCCCGGCCAGCGGGCGTACGCCAAACCAACCACCGCGCTCGCCAAGCCGGAAGCTGCGCGTATAGCCGAGCGGAGTCAGGCGCTCGACGCCGGCCAAGCGGCGCAAGGCAAAATGGCCATGGAACTGCTGCCAATTCAGCGGGCTGCCACACGCCAGTTGGACCACGGAGGAGGTGAGGGGCGTTGTCGTGTTCATCGGCAGACGATACCGCCGTCGATAAGGCTTGTCGCTCCGGATCTGGGGATCGAATTCGCGCCATGTCCCGGAGCAGGAACGGTCGCCATGACAAAATTTTCACAGTCCTATCGGCAATGTTTCGCGTTTGCTAGCTGACCTATCGGGTTGCCCACGCGGTATGCTCCAGCTACTTGCGCGCGGCGCTCATCCTATTCGCAGTGCCAGTCACCTGCCCGGATGCGCTCCCCGTTGCATCGATATCAACCGCCCATAGAACACGGATCCTGACCCAGCATGACCCCGAAGGATGTTCCCAGCCGCCAGCCTTTTTCCTCGCGCCTAGCCAATCCCACCCTCAAAAGTCACCTCACGTTCACCTTGCTGAGTGGGTTGGCGCTGTTGCTGATGTACACCCTGATGCGCGTCGCACTGCTGGTGTACAACCGTGAGCTGATCGGCGACTCGCCGGTCGCCACGTTTGTCGAGGCGTTCTACAACGGCCTGCGTTTCGATGCCCGCGTCGTGATGTATGCCTGCATACCGTTGTTGCTGTCGCTGCTCAGCGTGCGCGCCATGGCCGCGCGGGGCGTATTGCGAATTTGGTTGACGGGTTTCGCCAGCATCACCTTGTTCCTCGGCCTGGCGGAGCTGGATTTCTATCGTGAATTCCACCAGCGCCTGAATAGTCTGGTGTTCCAGTACTTCGAGGAAGACACCAAAACCGTCGCCAGCATGGTCTGGAATGGTTTCCCGGTCGGCCGTTACCTGCTGGCCTGGGCAGTGGCGACCTGGCTGCTGTATCAGCTGTTCAAGCGTCTCGATCTGCTCAGCCGGCCAGCGTCGAGCGTTGCGGCAAACCGTGTTGGTCGATCCAGTGCGCCCTGGTATTGGCGCGTGACGGCCTTCGTAGTGTGCTTGCTGGTGACGGTGATCGTCGCCCGTGGCCATGTGCGCCAAGGCCCGCCGCTGCGCTGGGGCGACGCCTACACCACCGATTCGATGTTCGCCAATCAGCTCGGCCTGAACGGCACTCTGACGCTGATTTCGGCAGCCCAGGCAAGCTTCTCGCCACATCGCGACAACGCCTGGAAGTCGACCATGCAGGACCAGCAGGCGCTTGAAACGGTGCGCAAGCTGCTGCTGACCCCGCACGATCAGCTGATCGACGCCGATACCGCGGCGATCCGTCGTGAGTACACGCCGCCGGCCGACGGCACGCTGCCGATTCGCAACGTGGTGGTGATCCTCATGGAAAGCTTTGCCGGCCACTCGGTCGGCGCACTGGGCAGTCCGATCAAAGGCATCACGCCGAATTTTGACAAACTGGCCAAGGAGGGTTTGCTGTTCGACCGCTTCTTCTCCAACGGCACCCATACCCATCAGGGCATGTTCGCCACCATGGCGTGTTTCCCCAACCTGCCCAGTTTCGAATACCTGATGCGGACGCCGGAAGGCGCGCATCAATTCTCTGGTTTGCCGCAGCTGCTCAGTGCCCGCGGCTTCGACAACCTGTACGTCTACAACGGTAACTTCCAGTGGGACAACCAGTCGGGTTTCTTCAGCAACCAGGGCATGACCAACTTCGTCGGCCGCGAGGATTTCGTTAATCCGGTATTCATGGACCCGACCTGGGGCGTATCCGACCAGGACATGTTCAACCGCGGCGCCGAAGAGCTGCTCAAACTCGGCACGCAGAAGCCGTTCTACGCACTCTTGCAAACGCTTTCCAACCACACACCGTACGCACTACCGACGCAATTGCCGGTCGAGCCGGTGACTGGCTATGGCTCGCTGGATGAGCACCTCACGGCCATGCGCTATTCCGATTGGGCGCTAGGGCAATTCTTCGAGAAAGCGCGTCAGGCGCCGTATTTCAAGGACACCCTGTTCGTGGTCGTTGGCGACCATGGCTTTGGCGGTGATCGCCAGTTGACGGAAATGGACCTGTTCCGTTTCAACGTGCCGTTGCTGCTCATCGCGCCGGGTATTCAGGAAAAATTCGGCACCGTCAGCCACACCGTCGGCACGCAAGTCGACGTCGTGCCGACCATCATGGGCCGTTTGGGTGGTCAGGTCCGCCATCAGTGCTGGGGCCGCGACCTGCTCAATCTGCCCGAAGGCGACCACGGCATTGGCGTGATCAAGCCCTCGGGCGGCGAACAGACTGTCGCCCTCGTCACTCCCGAACGCATCCTGATTCAGCCCAAGGGCTTCGAGCCGCGCTTGTATGCCTACCAACTTGGCGCTGACGCCAAGGCCGAGCGGATTGATGGCGAGATCGACCCGGAGCTGAAAAAGCAGCTTGAGGCCTTCCTGCAGACTGCCACCAAGAGCTTGCTGGACAACACCGCCGGTGTGGTGAATGGCAAGTCGGCCAAGGACTGATCAACCGTAGCGATGAAAAAGGAGCCGTCAGGCTCCTTTTTTATGGGCGACAGGGCAGGGCAATACGCTGAATTCACCGCCGTTATGACGGAGTAATTCGTAGCGATAGTGTCCTTGCCTCAACCGCACCTGGGTGCTCGCATCTCTCATAGCGTCTGTTAAAGCGCTCATTACCCGATTGCGCAGTTGTGGAGTAATCTGGCACTTTCGTACAAATAACCACCGCGCCTGTCTAGCGTGGGTATTTCAGGGATAAAACAATGACAACAATCCCCCAGCCTCTCGCGCCTTTGCGGGTATTGATTATCGGCGCCGGCTTTGCCGGTCTTGGTCTGGCGATTCTTCTGCAGCGCGCGGGCATCCATAATTACCTGATCCTCGAGAAGGCCGACGAGGTAGGCGGAACCTGGCGCGACAACAGCTATCCGGGCGCCGCCTGCGATATTCATTCGCATCTTTACTCTTTTTCTTTTGCGCCCAAAAACGACTGGTCACGCAAGTTCGCGCCGCAATCGGAAATTCTCGCCTATCAGCGACAGCTGGCCGACGAGCACGGCCTGCGCCCGCATATCCGCTTCGGTGTCGAGGTGGTGGAGGCGGCGTTCGATGAGGCGGCGGGTGTATGGCAGGTCACCAGCGATAGCGGGGAGCTATTTACTGCTCAAGCCTTGGTCAGCGCCTGTGGGCAACTCAACCGGCCGGCGTATCCGCAGCTGTCGGGAATCGAAAAATTTTCCGGCGAGGTGTTTCATTCAGCGCGCTGGAATCACGCTTATGATCTGAGCGGCAAGCGGGTGGCGGTGATTGGCACGGGTGCCAGCGCCATCCAGTTCGTGCCGCAGATCGCCAGCCAGGTCGCGCAGTTGCATCTGTTTCAGCGCTCGGCCGCCTATGTGATTGCCAAGCCGGACCGCCCCTACAAGGCCTGGGAGTTGGCGGTCATGCGGCGCTTTCCTGCGGTGCAGAAGCTCGATCGCCTGCTCAAGTACATCCAGCACGAATCACGGGCGTTGGCGTTTTCGGTGTTTCCCTCGGTGATGAAGGTCATGCGCCTGGAGTTCCAGCGCCATCTGCGCCGCGGTATTGGCAATCCTGAGCTGCGCAAGAAACTCGATCCGGACTACCCGCTGGGCTGCAAGCGCATTCTGATTTCCAACGACTACTACCCGGCGCTGGCTAGGCCGAATGTCGAAGTAATCAGCGATCCGATCCGCGAAGTGACCGAACGTGGCGTAATCACCGCCGACGGTCAGGAGCGCGAGGTCGATGCGATCATCTATGGCACGGGCTTCGCCGCTACCGGATTTCTCGCGCCGATGCGCATCAGCGGACGCGCCGGGCAGACGCTCGACGAGGTCTGGCAGGCCGGCGCGGAAGCCTACTTGGGCATCAGCGTCAGCGGCTTCCCGAATCTCTTTCTGCTGTATGGGCCGAACACCAATCTCGGTCACAACTCGATTCTTTACATGCTCGAAAGCCAGTTCGCCTATGTGCTCGGTTGCTTACGGGCATTGGATCAGGGCCTGCGTTACCTGGATCTGAAACCTGAGGTGCAACAGCGTTTCAACCACAAACTGCAGCATCGGATCAGGCATACCGTCTGGGCTCAAGGCTGCACCAGCTGGTACCAGACCGCCGACGGCAAGAACACCAATAATTGGCCCGGTTTCACTCTCACTTACCGACACCACACGCGGCATCCGGAGTTTGTCGATTATGAATGCATTCGTTGAGTTCACTGCGCCTGCGCCGGAACAACCGCGGCGGCGCGCCATCATGCGCGGGGCGCTACGTCTGCTGTTTCGCAGTGTGGTGCGCCCGCCCGTGCCGATTGCCTGCCAGCGGCTGATTATTCGTGCGCTGACCTTCAAACCCACACGTATTTCCGGGGTGACGCGTACGTCGGCGGAACTGGCCGGGCGGCGCTGTGAGTGGCATCGCCCCCAGCACAGCGATGATGGCGTGTTGTTGTATTTGCATGGCGGCGCCTACCTGCTCGGCTCACCGGCTACCCACCGGCGTCTGTGTTCGATCCTGGCACGTAATGCCAGTGTATCGGTGTGCGCCCTGGACTACCGCTTGGCGCCCGAGCACCCGTATCCCGCCGCCCGTGAGGACGCGGTCGCCGCCTACCGGGCATTGCTGGATGCCGGCCATCGCCCCGAGCAGATTGCCATTGGTGGTGATTCGGCGGGAGGCAATCTCACCTTGATTACCGCTCAACGTTTATTGGCCGAAGGCTTGCCGTTACCGGCCGCATTGGTCTGCCTGTCGCCGTGGGCCGATGGTACGGGCGAGCATCTCTACGATCCGCCAGCCGGCGATCCACTGCTCAATCCTGCATGGCTGGACCAGGCTTTTCAGTTGTATCGCCCGGCACATATCCAGCACGACGACCCTGAGTTTTCCCCCTTGCATGGGCGATTTGAAGGGCTGCCGCCGCTGTTGATTCAGGTCGGTGAAGACGAAATGCTACTCAACGACAGCCTGCGGTTAGCTGAGCGAGCGACGGCTGCTGGGGTGAGCGTGCAGTTGGAGCGCTATCCGGAGTTGTGGCATGTGTTCCAGATGCATGTAGGTTCTCTCCGCGCTGCCGACCAGGCAGTAAGGCGGATTGCCAATTTCTTGCGCGCGCATATAAGCGTAGGAGGTTGATCATGCCCAACATTCTCATCACCGGCGCGGCGTCTGGTATCGGCGCGGCAACCGCGCGACTCTTCCATGCACGCGGCTGGGCCGTCGGTTTGTTGGATATCAATGCCCTGGCCGTCGCAGAGCTGGCACATGAGCTGGATGATTCCTGGCATGCCGCCTTGGATGTGACGGACGCGTCGGCTGCGGCGCAGGCGTTGGCGCAGTTCTGCGGCCATCACGATGGCCAGCTGCGGCTGTTATTCAATTGCGCCGGTATCTTGCGCTTCGGGTATTTCGAAGACATAGAACTGGCCGAGCATCTGCGAATTCTCGATATCAACGTGCGCGGCGTCCTGCAAATGAGCCATGCCGCCTTCATGTACCTGAAGGCCACGCCAGACGCCCAGGTAGTCAACATGGGCTCCGCTTCCGGTCTCTATGGCACGCCACACATGGCCAGTTACTCGGCCTCCAAGTTCGCGGTACGCGGCCTGACCGAGGCGCTGGATCTGGAGTGGCGCCGACACGATATCCGTGTCGGCGATATGATGCCGCCGTTTGTGCGTACGCCAATGGTCGACAGCCAGCGTTTCGAGCCGCCGACCTTGCGGCGCCTGGGGGTGACGCTCGCCGCCGAGGACGTTGCCGCGGCGGTTTGGCAGCAAGCGCACGCCGCAGCGGTGCACCGCCCGGTCAGTTGGACGTTCAAGCTGATGTATTGGTCCGGGCAGCTCGCGCCGGCCTGGCTGAATCGCTTGGTCATGGCCCGTTTGAGTCGCGAATAGAGCGATAAATCCATGGCGCCGCCTGTCGCGCATATTGGTAAATCCAAGGGCTAGCCGGCGGGCAGGGCTACCAGACGCTACCCTCAGCATGACGACACCCAATTATCAGGTGTCGTTGTATGCCGGCTGTTGACATAGAGAGCAGCCCAAGCCGGCTGTTGAAAAAACGTAGCGAGCGAAGGCTAGACAAGGCGCAACGACCAACGGGAGTAACAGCCGCAGGCTGGCCCGAAGGGTGAGCGCCAGTGAATAAATCAGGCGAAAAAGCGCAGTTTACAAGTGGTAAATGAGCATTTTGAGCCTGATTTCAACGCGGTATAGTCGAGCGCAGTAGTTTTTCAACGGCCTGCTAGCCGCTCGTGAAACGGGCGGGTACGCGCAGTGTGGGGAGCCGTGAAGCCAGCAGAGGCTTCGGGTTTCTGGAAAGCGGGAAATCCATCAATCGCTTGAGAGGAGGTGTTTATGACTACTGCCTTCCACGATGATGTCAGCAGTAAGGTGCTGCACCGCATGAAAGAAAGTGGATTCGACTTCAGCCGTTTTCATCCCATCGAGTTCTACGCCATCTTTCCCGACGAGGAGCGGGCCCGACTGGCGGCGAAGCAATTTCAAGGCGAGTCTCTCAACGCGCAGGTCAGTGTCCGCGATGGCGCCTGGCACCTGTCCATCAGCAAAGTGATGTACGCCACTTACGAAGGCATTGGCGATTTCGAACAGGATCTGGAATCGCTATTGGTGCCGCTCGGCGGGGTGCTCGATGGTTGGGGTGTAACGCAGGAACTCGGCGCCTCGCGCGCTTGAGTAACACCGCATAAGCGCCTAGTCGACGTCATTCCGGCCTTTGGCCGGGATGGCGCTCGTTTCAGCATTCGCTTCCGTAGACCCCTCACGGCGCGTGGTTTGCCTCACTCTGCACCGGGAGGTAATTCAGGCATGTCCGATATTCTGATCCTCACCCACGCCGATTTTTGTCCACCTGGTCATTTGGCCAGCCTGCTGGATGAGTGGCAGCTGGATTTCACCGTGCTACGCGTGGATCTCGGCGAGTTGGATGGCATCGATCTCGATGTGCCGAAGGCCGTGGCGCTGATGGGCGGGCCGATGAGCGTCAATGATCCGTTGCCGTGGCTGGCGACCGAAATTGCCGCCTTGCGCCACTTTATCCGCCGCGATATTCCGCTGATCGGCCACTGCCTGGGTGGTCAGCTATTAGCCAAGGCGCTGGATGCGCCGGTGCATCGCATGTCCTACCGGGAAGTCGGTTGGCACCCGCTATGCCGTTCGCCGCGAACGGCGGACAGCCCGTGGCTGGCCCATCTGGCCGACGAGTTCTGCGTTTATCAGTGGCATGGCGATACCTTCGATCTGCCGGTCGGCGCCGAACGCTTGCTATCCAGTCCGTGGTGTCGCAATCAGGCGTTTGCCTGGGGCGACAAGCTGCTGGCGCTGCAGGGCCATCCGGAAGTGACCGAGGAAATGGTCCGTCTCTGGCTCCGCGATGGGGCCCACCTTCTGGATGAAAGCCAACCCAGCCAGCAGAGCGTGAGGCAAATGCTCAGCGACTTGCCCAGCAAGGTCGCCACGCTCCATCAGGTCGCCGAGGGCTTCTATCGCCATTGGCTGCAACTGGCGGAGTTGAGCCGCCCCTGAGGTTGCAGCGCGTGTCCCGCTGACGGGCGAACCAAACGCCATACCGCGACGCATACCTTTTCCGAAAATGGCTGCAAAGCCTGTAGGAGCGAATTCATTCGCGATCAGTGCATCGGCCAATCGCGAATGAATTTGCTCCTACAACGTCAGATCCGCTTGCCGTGCAATAGGGCGCAAGCTCTTCAGGGCTGACGCTTGCGCACGGATATGGTGCGAAGAACTTTCGTTATTTCATTATGTATTTGTATTTAAAGGAATTATTCGCTGGCACGGGCTTTGCGATAGCTCTGTCGTCCGGGTGACAAGGAGTTCGGCATGAGTCGCACTTTTTTCAATGAAATGTTCGAAGCCGACGGCAACTGCCGACCGCATTACCGCGAGTTCGCTCGCTGGCTGGCGGACACGCCGGATGAGCTACTGGCCCAGCGTCGCCGAGAGGCTGACCTGCTGTTTCATCGCGCGGGGATCACCTTCACGCTATATGGCGACGACCAGGGCACCGAGCGGCTGATTCCCTTCGACATCATTCCGCGCAGTATTCCGGCCAGCGAATGGCGCATGGTCGAGCACGGCTGCATCCAGCGCGTGCAGGCGCTGAACATGTTCCTCGCCGATCTGTACCACAACCAGCGCATCATCAAGGCCGGAGTGATTCCCGCCGAGCAGGTGTTGGCTAACGAAGGCTACCAGCCAGCCATGCAGGGGCTCGGGTTGCACGGCGACATCTATGCGCATATCGCCGGCGTCGATCTGGTTCGCGATGGCGATGGCACTTACTACGTTCTGGAAGACAACCTGCGCACCCCGAGCGGCGTCAGTTACATGCTCGAAGACCGCAAGATGATGATGCGGCTGTTCCCCGAGCTGTTTGCCGCCCAGCGCATCGCACCCATCAACCACTATCCGAATCTGCTGCTCGATACGCTGAAAAGCTCCAGTCCGCTGGATAACCCCAGCGTCGTGGTGCTGACTCCCGGCCGTTTCAACAGCGCCTATTTCGAGCATGCCTTTCTGGCTCGCGAGATGGGCGTCGAGTTGGTCGAGGGCGCTGATCTGTTCGTTCGCGACGACAAAGTCTTTATGCGCACCACCGCCGGCGCGCGCCAGGTGGATGTGATCTACCGGCGCCTCGACGATGCCTTTCTCGACCCGCTGGCCTTCAATCCCGACTCAATGCTCGGCGTGCCTGGCCTGCTGGCCGCCTATCGCTCCGGCAATGTGATTCTCGCCAACGCCATCGGCACCGGCGTGGCGGATGACAAGTCGGTATATCCCTTCGTCACCGACATGATCCGTTTCTACCTCGACGAGGAACCGATCCTGCAGAACGTGCCGACCTGGCAATGCCGTAAACCTGATGAGCTGTCCCATGTGCTGGCGCATCTGCCGGAGCTGGTGGTGAAGGAAACCCAGGGCTCCGGCGGCTACGGCATGCTGGTTGGCCCGGCGGCCAGCGCGGCGGAGATCGAAACGTTTCGCGCGCGTCTCAAGGCCCGCCCCGAAGCCTATATCGCCCAGCCGACGCTGGCCCTGTCGACCTGTCCGACCTTTGTCGAAAACGGCATCGCGCCGCGTCATATCGACTTGCGCCCGTTCGTGCTGTCCGGCCGCGAAACGCGCCTGGTGCCGGGTGGCCTGACCCGCGTGGCGCTGCGCGAAGGTTCGCTGGTGGTCAACTCGTCGCAGGGCGGCGGGACCAAAGACACCTGGATCGTGGAGGACTGAGGAATGCTTTCGAGGACTGCCTCCGATCTGTACTGGATGTCGCGTTATCTGGAGCGCGCCGAGAACCTCGCGCGCATGCTCGACGTAAGTTATTCACTGTCGCTGATGCCGCAAACCGGGCGTGGCGATGGTCTCGACGAACTGGCCATGCCGCTGTTGATCACCGGCACGCTGGATGAATATCTGAGTCGCCACGGCCAGCTGCACGCTGAGCGCATGCTGCATTTTTTCGCGCTCGACGAGGCCAACCAGGCGAGCATCTATTGCTGCCTGCAGGCAGCGCGGGCCAACGCCCATGCGGTACGTGGGCGCATCACCGCGGACATGTGGGAGAACATCAACGCCACTTGGCTGGAGATTCGTGGCATCGCCGAGCAGGGTCTCGGCCGCTATGGCATCAGCCGCTTCTGCGAGTGGGTCAAGGAGCGCTCCCACCTGTTCCGCGGTGCCACCTTCGGCACCATCATGCGCAGTGATGCCTATCGCTTCATTCGCCTGGGTACCTTCATCGAGCGCGCCGACAACACTTTGCGCCTGCTCGATGCGCGCTACGAAATGCTCGGTGACGAGGCCGAGGAGATCGATGATCGCTCGGCGCGTAGCTACTACCAGTGGAGCGCCTTGCTGCGCGCGCTGTCGTCGTTCGAAGCGTTCGCCGAGATCTACCGCGGCTCGCCGAATACCCGCAAGGTCACCGAGCTGTTGCTCCTGCGGCCGGATGTGCCGCGCTCGCTGCGCTCCTGTCAGGAAGAACTGCACCAGATTCTCGCCAGCCTGCCCGGCGAAAACGGCCGCCCGGCGCAGCGCCTGGCCGCCGAGCTGGCCGCGCGCCTGCGCTACACCGGCATCGACGAAATTCTCAACGCCGGCCTGCATGCCTGGCTTACCGATTTCATCCTGCTGGTTCGCCAGCTGGCCCGTGCCATCCACAGCTCCTATTTGGAGGTCGTATGAGACTGTCCATCCGTCACGACACCACCTATCACTACGATGATCAGGTCCGCGCGAGCATTCAATATTTGCGCCTGACTCCGCACAGCAGCGAGCGCCAGCAGATCATCAGCTGGCAGCTGACCTTGCCGCGCCCGGTGCGTGCGCAGCTCGATCCCTACGGCAACATCCTCCATGTGCTGACGCTGGACGAGCCGCACGAATCGATCGTCATCGGCGCGCGGGGCCAGGTGGATATCGACGAGCAACGTGAGGCCGAGCATGAAGACGGCTCGGCACTGCCGTTCTTGCGCCAGACGCGCCTCACCCAGGCTGACGAAGCGCTACGAGGGTTCGCCGTGCAGCAGTGCAAAAGCGGCGCCGATCGCAGTGCGCTGATCGGCCTGATGGAGGCGCTCAACGAGCAGATGGCCTACAAACCGGGGGCGACGCAGATCGATACCACCGCCGCCGAGGCGTTCGCCGGCCGCGCCGGGGTGTGTCAGGACCACACGCACGCGTTCATCGCCTGCGCCCGCACGCTCGGGGTTCCAGCGCGCTATGTCTCGGGCTACCTGTACAACGGCAACAACAGCCAGCTGGCCAGTCACGCATGGGCGGAAGCCTGGCTGGACGATGCCTGGTACAGCTTCGATGTCACCAACAATCTGGCCCGCCCGGAGCGGCATCTGAAGCTCGCTGTGGGCCTGGATTACTTGGATGCCTGCCCGGTGCGCGGCATGCGTCGCGGCGGAGGGGGCGAGCAGATGCACGCCAAGGTGCCGTTCGCCTCGTTGCTGGCAGTGCAGGCGCAGTAGGGGCGGGGGTGCTTGTAGGATGGGTCGGGCCGCGCAGGTCGAGCGCCATCGCCGGCGCATCGATGGGTATCGTCGCAGCGCTCCTCGACCCATCCTACGACCTACGAGTCGCCATGCCCTGAATGCCGGGCGCTACCGCAGGGTCGAAACAAGGCCCCCATCGGCCTGCACAAGAAGGCATATCCATGACTTACTGCGTCGCCATGAACTTGGTCGATGGTCTGGTGTTCGTCTCCGACTCGCGTACCAATGCGGGCATCGACCACATCGCCACCTTCCGCAAGCTGTTCACCTTTGGCGTGCCAGGCGAGCGGCTGATCGTGCTACAGACCGCCGGCAACCTGGCCACCTCACAGTCGGTGATCAACCTACTCAAGCAGCGCATCGCCGACCTTAACCAGATCAACCTGTACAGCGTGCCGACGCTCTACGATGCCACCGCGTTGGTCGCCGGGACGATTCGCGAGGTGGTCGCCCGCGATGGCGCGCCGCTGGCCGGCAACACCGACCTGACCTGCTCGTTCCTGGTCGGAGGGCAGATCGTCGGCAGCCCGCCGGATCTGTACAGCATCTATCCGCAGGGCAATTTCATTCAGGCGACCGTCGATACACCGTTTCTGCAGCTGGGTGAGAGCAAGTACGGCAAGCCGATCCTCGACCGCAATCTGCACTTCGACACCCCGCTGGAAGAGGCCCTGCGCTGTGCGCTGGTGTCTTTCGACTCGACCATTCGCAGTAATCTTTCGGTTGGGTTACCGCTGGACCTGCTGGTCTATCACAAGGACAGCCTGATCGTGCCTGAAGGGTATCGGGTGAGTGAGGAGGACCAGTACTACCGCGACATCCGCAAGCGTTGGGCGAGCGGTCTGCAGGCACTGCTCTACGAGTTGCCCGCGCCGCCGAAGGATTACAACGTTTGAGTCTGCGGGTTGGCGAATGCAGTCAGGGCCCGGTCCTGTTGCTTAAGGTGCGCTGACGACTTTGCGTCCGGCCATGTGGCGCAAATAGGCGAGTAGTTGGCCGAGCTGTTCATCGCTCAGCGCTTCTTGAGAGAACCCCGGCATCCGCCCTTGTGGCCAGCGCCGCAGATTTTGCGGGTCGCGGATGTAGCGGGCGAGGAAGTCCGTTGCGAAGTATTCGGTTGGATTGAAGGGCAAATTCAGGTCCGGGCCGAACTGGGCGTCGCCGGCGCCATTGAGGCGATGGCAGGCCAGACAGTTTTTCTGAAACTGAGCAAACCCCGCCTGAACATCCGGTGCGGAATTGGCAGCCGGCAGCAGCGCCGGGAAGCGCTTGGCCACGGGCGCCAGGAGGCGGATGCTGGCTACCTGGTACGGCCACTGTTCCGTGCCAATATCGCTTTTCTGCGGCTCGCTCCAGACCAGATAAAACGGTCCGGCACTCGGCTTGCCTTTGGCCAGTGCCGGCCAGGGACGTGCCGGATCTTCAATCGCCAGCCAGGCCGTCGCCGCGCTCTGTGCCAACACCGGCGCAGCCGGTAATTCAGCGGCGAAACCATCTGATGCCACCACCTGCAAATGATCGCCGGCCTGCACACCCTCCAGCAGACTGGCCAGCGGCACTGCCCGGTAATACATGACGCGCTTGTAGGCGACATCGGCAGGAATCTCGATCTCCCGCGCTTGCGGATGATTGAGCAGGGCGCTGGTTTGCCAATGGCGTGGCCCGCCAGGCAGGTCCAGGGTCAGTTCAGCGGCCATGGACAAGGCGCTGGCCGACAGGCACAAACAGGCCGTAAGTGATGCACACACGCGACGCATGAGATAGCTCCGAGATCGGGGGCGGGCACCCTAGCATATCGTCCAGCGGTGTTCGTAGGGGCGGCCCATGGTCGCTGAAAAGCCTCGCGGCCAGGGCCGCTCCTGCGCAAATGTGTGCGTGTAGAGGCAGGGCAGACTTAGCGGTCGATGAGGTATCTACCCGCGGCCGGATGATGTCAGACGCATCATCCAGGCCCGCGAGCCCAAGGTGGAAAACTCAAGTGAATAGGCGGGTAATGTTGGGCAGGATCAGAATCACGGCAGTGGCGAATACGATCAACGTGGCCTGACGAATCTTCGGTTGTCTGAACATGATTGATGCCTTTTTTTGTTATCGGTGGCGTCATTGCCCCGCTTTAAAAGCCTGGCGGGTCGGCGTCATGCCGAAGCATTTAAAAATATCGTCCCGGCAAATCCCGGCGGCGACTTCCACTGTCAAATCTAGGGTTCAGATCATGTTTTCTTTAGATGACTTGGCAGCAAAGCCCAATCTTCTAACACCCAGCAGTTATCCCCTGGCTTGCTAGTGGCACGGTGATCCGCACGCCAGACCTGTTTGGCGGAGATTGCTCGATATTGGCCATCTCTAACCGTTCGTCTGAGCGCTGTAGTCAATGGCGCTGAGCGCTTCGGTCATTGAGCCAAGATGGCCGGCGGTTAAGGTGTACGACGCTAACAAGAACAAAGTGGTTTTCGGGGCGCCCCGACTTCGCACTGCCATCGACTCCTCCTTGCAGAGGCCAGAGGACACCATGACTACCGAAGCTTTCATTTTCGACGCGGTGCGTACGCCGCGCGGCAAAGGCAAGAAGGACGGCGCGCTGTACAGCGTCAAGCCGGTCAACCTGATTGCTGGCCTGCTCAAGGCTCTGCAGGAACGCAACAATCTCGACACCAGCCAGGTCGATGACGTGGTGCTGGGCTGCGTCGGTCCGGTCGGTGACCAGGGCGGCGACATCGCCAAGACCGCGGTGCTGGTCGCCGACTGGGACGTCAGCGTCGCCGGCGTACAGCTCAACCGCTTCTGCGCCTCGGGTCTTGAGGCGGTGAACCTCGGTGCGATGAAGGTTCGTTCCGGCTTCGAAGATCTCGTGGTCGTCGGTGGCGTGGAGTCGATGTCGCGCGTGCCGATGGGTGCGGACGGCGGCCCCTGGGCGCTGGACCCGGAAACCAACATGCACACCAATTTCGTCCCGCAGGGCGTGGGCGCCGATTTGATCGCCACGCTCGAAGGCTTCAGCCGCGCCGACGTCGATGCCTTCGCCCTGCGTTCGCAGCAAAAAGCCGCGCGTGCCAGTGCCGACGGTTCGTTCAAGAAGTCGTTGGTGCCGGTCACCGACCAGAACGGCATCGTGCTGCTCGATCACGACGAGTTCATTCGCGGCGAGTCGACCCTGGAGGGCCTGGGCAAGCTCAAGCCGAGCTTCGAGATGATGGGGCAGATGGGTTTCGACGCCAGTGCCATCCGCCAGTACAGCCATGTCGAGCGCATCGCGCATGTGCATACGCCGGGCAACAGCTCGGGCATCGTCGATGGCGCCGCCGCGATGCTGATCGGCTCCGAAGCCAAGGGCAAGGAGCTGGGCTTGAAGCCGCGCGCGCGCATCGTAGCCACTGCGGTCACCAGCACCGATCCGACCATCATGCTCACTGGCCCCGCGCCGGCCACCCGCAAGGCGCTGGCCAAAGCTGGCCTGAAGGTCGACGACATCGATCTGTTCGAAGTCAACGAAGCCTTCGCCTCGGTGGTGATGAAGTTCATGAAAGACATGGGCGTCAGCGAGGACAAGGTCAACGTCAACGGCGGCTCGATCGCCATGGGCCACCCGCTGGGCGCCACCGGCTGCGCGATCCTCGGCACCCTGCTCGATGAGCTGGAGAAGCGCGATCTGCGCTACGGCCTGGCCACACTCTGCGTGGGCGGCGGTATGGGCATAGCCACCATCATCGAACGTATCTAAGGAGCTTTCAGAAGCTACTGCGCTCGATCAAGCTGCGTTGGAACCCGTTTCGGAATGCTCATTGGCTACAGCCAACTCCGCTTCCTCAGCCGGCTTCCGCCTTGCCTGCTCGTCGCTCGCTACGCTTCTGAAGCGCTCCCCCAACAATGGGAAAGAGAAATGACTGACGCCATCCGTTACGAAAAAGGCCAGGACAATATCGTCGTCCTGACCATCGATATGCCTGGCCAGAGCGCCAATACCATGAACGCCGTGTATGGCGCGGCGATGGGCAAGATCGTAGAGCGCCTGCAGACCGAGAAGGACAGCATCGCCGGGGTGATCGTCACCTCGGCGAAGAAGACCTTCTTCGCCGGCGGCGACCTGAACGAGCTGATCAAGGTCAGCAAGGCCGACGCCGGCGAGTTCTATCGCCGCATTCTCGACCTCAAGGCGCAGCTGCGCACCCTGGAAACCCTGGGCAAGCCCGTAGTCGCTGCCATCAACGGCGCGGCCCTCGGCGGCGGCTGGGAAATCTGCCTGGCCTGTCATCACCGCATTGCCCTGGACGACAAGGGCGTGCAGCTCGGTCTGCCGGAAGTCACCCTCGGCCTGTTGCCGGGCGGCGGCGGAGTGGTGCGCATGGTGCGTCTGCTGGGTATCGAAAAGTCCCTGCCGTACCTGCTCGAAGGCAAGAAGGTCGATGCGCAGGCCGCGCTGAAAGCCGGCCTGATCCAAGAAATCGCCAGCAACCGTGATGAGATGCTGGCCAAGGCGCGGGCCTGGATCCTCGCCAATCCGGCGGCCGTGCAGCCTTGGGACGTCAAGGGTTACAAGATTCCTGGCGGTACCCCGTCCAGCCCGAATGTGGCGCAGATGCTGTCGATCGCTCCTTCGGTGCTGCGCGACAAGACCAAAGGCTGCTTCCCGGCGCCGGAGAGGATCCTCTGCGCCGCCGTCGAGGGCGCTCAGGTTGATTTCGACACCGCGCACATCATCGAGGCGCGCTACTTCACCGAACTGGTCACCGGCCAGGTGGCGAAGAACATGATCGGCACTTTCTGGTTCCAGCTGAACGAGATCAACGCCGGCAAGTCCCGTCCGCAAGGTTTCCCGGTCAGCGCGACCAAGAAGGTCGGTGTGCTTGGCGCCGGCATGATGGGCGCAGGGATCGCCTACGTCTCGGCCGTCGCCGGTATCGAAGTGGTGCTCAAGGACGTGTCGGTGGAAGCGGCGGAGAAGGGCAAGGCTTACTCCGCCGGCCTGCTGGATAAGCAGGTGGCGCGCGGCAAGCTGAGCGCCGAGAAGCGTGACGCAGTCCTGGCGCGGATCAAGGCCACGGCCAGCGAGGCGGATTTCACCGGCTGCGACCTGATCATCGAAGCCGTGTTCGAAGACCGCGCGTTAAAAGGCAAAGTCACCGCTGCCGCCGAAGCGGCGGCGCTGAGCGACGCGGTAATCGCGTCCAACACCTCGACGCTGCCGATTACCGGCCTGGCCACTGCGGTGCAGAAGCAGGACAAATTCATTGGCCTGCATTTCTTCAGCCCGGTCGACAAGATGCCGCTGGTGGAAATCATCCGTGGCGAGAAGACCAGCGACGAGACCTTGGCGCGCGCCTTCGATTACGTGCTGCAAATCAAGAAGACGCCGATCGTGGTCCACGACAGCCGTGGCTTCTTCACGTCGCGGGTGTTTGGCACCTTCACCAACGAAGGCCTGGCGATGCTCGGCGAGGGCGTCAACGCGGCGATGATCGAGACCGAGGCGCGTAATGCCGGCATGCCGGTCGGGCCGCTGGCGATCTCCGACGAAGTGTCCATGGGTTTGATGTCGCACATCCGCGCGCAGACCCGCAAAGATCTGGAAGCCGAGGGCAAGCAGATGCCGCAGCACCCGGCGTTCGCCGTGGTCGATCTGATGGTCAGCGAGTACAAGCGCCAGGGCAAAGCCGCCGGTGGTGGCTTCTATGACTATCCGCAGGCCGGCAAGAAGCACCTGTGGCCGGAACTGAAAGCGCGCTTCGAGAAAGCCGACAAACAGATCCCGGCCGCCGATGTGCGGGATCGCATGCTGTTCATCCAGGCCATCGAGACCGTACGGTGCGTGGAGGAGGGCGTGTTGTTATCGACTGCCGACGCCAACATCGGTTCGATCTTCGGCATCGGTTTCGCCGCCTGGAGCGGTGGTGCGCTGCAGTTCATCAACCAATACGGGGTGAAGGACTTCGTCGCCCGGGCCGAATATCTCGCCGAGCAATACGGCGAGCGTTTCATACCGCCGACGTTGTTGCTCGAGAAGGCAGGTAAGAACGAGCGCTTCTAACCAGCAGGCAATACCTAAGCCGACCCTTGTGGTCGGCTTTTTTTTGCAGCTGGTTTCCTGGAAAAATCACTGAATGTCCTGGCTTTTTGGCGTCATCCACATCCCCTGGTTCTTCGGCACCAGGCAGCTCAACCACAGGCTCAGGTTCGAGCGTGAGTGGTCCGTGCGGTGCAGGGGATGCTGGAGGAAGCCAGTAAGCGAGGAGTCGCTAGACAGCAGAAAGCCGGCCAGTGAGTCGGCTTTTCTGTCTGGAGGGTTTTCAGCAGACGGTCTGCCGAAACAGTTCGCGGCGGATAGCTTGGCGCTCACCCGGCGGAGTCGGCATGTTCAGGGTCAGTAGGCTGCCGTCTTCCAATTGGAAGGCGAGCTCCGTTTCGAAACTCAGCTGGCAATCTTCGAAGTGGGCATAGGTCACTCCATACGCAGAGAGGCAGGAGAGATTCTCGATGGCGTTCATGGCCATCCTCCGTTTGCTCGGCACCGCCGAGAGGTTTACTGGGGCTTGTTCTGGGCTTTTCTGGAGTGGAAGGCTTCACCTGGTAGCGCTGAGGATCGCTGCTGCCGAAGAAAGCAGAGGCGGCGATCAGGCTGGCGATAGCGGCATATGTGCTCATGATGGATTCCTCTTCTGGCGGTGGGGCGCTGAGCCCCGATGGCTGGATAATTGCCGAGATGCGGCATGCGCAGAAGTGAATGGGCTTTATGGTCACTATCGAGGTGAGTGATGGAGGTGGCGTTGAAAGAGCGCTGACGGCTGGCTGATTGAGGTCGGGCATGCCCACGAACGTCTCGCCACCAACAGCGGTGTTTGGTCTGGTGGCGGTTCTCTTGCGGTTTGGACTGTGTTAAAAAAAATGCACGTTTTTGAATAGCTCTCCGTATCAGGAAATTGTTATGACGCTGCGCATCTGCATTCTGGAAACCGACGTCCTGCGTCCCGAACTGGTCGATCAGTACCAGAGCTACGGGAAGATGTTCGAGCAACTGTTCTCCCGTCAGCCGATTGCGGCCGAGTTCGTTGTGTACAACGTGTTGGAAGGTAGTTACCCGCCGGACTCAGAGAGTTTCGATGCCTACCTGGTGACCGGCAGCAAGGCTGACTCGTTCGCCAACGACCCCTGGATCGAAACCCTGCGGGCCTACCTTCTCGAGCGCTACCAGCGCGGCGACAAAATCCTTGGCGTGTGTTTCGGCCATCAACTGCTGGCGCTGTTGCTCGGCGGCAAGGCTGAGCGCGCCGCCCAGGGCTGGGGTGTGGGGACGCACAATTATCGGATCGCCGAGCAGCCGGAATGGATGACTCCAGCCGTGGACGATCTGACCTTGCTGATCAGCCACCAAGACCAGGTCACCGCCTTACCGGAAAACGCCAGGCTGATTGCCTCCAGCGACTTCTGCCCGCACGCGGCCTATGCCATCGAGGACCAGGTGCTGTGCTTCCAGGGGCATCCGGAGTTCATTCACGACTATTCGCGCGCGCTGCTCGACATTCGTCAACAGCATCTGGGCGAGCAGATCTACCAACAGGGCGTGGCCAGCCTGGATCGCGATCACCAGGGCGATGTTGTAGCCGAATGGATGATGCGCTTTGTCGCTCGCGGGCGAACCGGCGAGCCGGTCTGATTGGTAACCCCGCTAGATGCAAAAAAGCCCGATTTGATCGGGCTTTTTTCTGGGCGGTCTTAAAGCCATTTCAAACGCTTGAAGTTGGCATACAACACCGTGCAACCGACGGTAATGATGCCGATCACGACAAAATAGCCGTACTTCCAGGTCAGTTCGGGCATGTTTTGGAAGTTCATCCCATAGATACCCGCCACCGCAGTGGGGAAGGCCAAAATTGCCGCCCAGGCACCGAATTTGCGCTGCGTAACGCTTTGCCGCGACGACTCGAGCAGCAGACCGATCTCGATGGCATGGTCAGCCATTTCGCGCAGACCGGTGAGGTCTTCCAGCAGGCGTTGAACGTGGATTGCCACATCGCGAAAGTAAGGACGCATGTGTTTGTCGATGAAGGGGAAATCCAGGTGCTGCAGGTCCTGGCATATCTCCTCAAGCGGTGCCAGGTAGCGGCGCAGGCGCAGTAGGTCGCGACGGGTGCTCTGGATCTGCTCGACGTCCTCCTGGCTCAACGGGTTGTTGAGCACGTGCTGCTCCATGTCCTCCATGCGGTCGTGGTACTGGTCGAGCAGTGGTCGGTAGTTCTCGATCACGAAACTGAGCAGCGCGTAGAGTACGAAGTCCTCGCCGTGCTCGAGCATCTGTGGCTGGGCCTCGCTGCGCTGGCGCACCGCGGCGTAGGATGGCGATTCGCCGTAGCGCGCACTGATCACATAGCCCTTGCCGGCGAACAACTGGGTCTCGATGAACACCAGGTCGTCGTCGTTATCGTCGACGATCGGCGAGTAGAGCACCATAAACAGCGCATCGCCGAAGGTTTCCAGCTTCGGCCGGGTGTGCTGCAACAGCGCATCCTCGACGGCCAGCGGGTGCAGGTTGAACTGCTGTTGCAGGGTCAGCAGCTCCGGCTCGCCGGGATCATGGAGGCCGATCCAGACGAAATGCCCCTCCTTGGCGGCCCATTCGGCACCCTGCTGCAGGGAGATGTCCGTGACTTTCTTGCCTTTGGCGTAAACCGCGGAGCCGACCACTCGCGACATGTTGTCCTCGTTGTGACTGTTGAACGGGAATGTTTCATGGGCATGAAAGTCGCGGCCACCGCAGGACAAACCGTACAGCGCCTGGCTGGAGGCGCCGTACACGGTGGCCGAGCGACGGATCAGCGCGGAGGCGTCACCACGACATACTGTAACTGCATGCCTACGTACTGCGGCTGATACCAGGTGCTGCCGCACTGCTGGTAGGTCAAACCGTTGACCAGTACAGGCACACAGTTCGCCGGTACGCTGCTGACCACGCTACCGACCACCATGGCAGTCGTGGCGCCGACAACCACGCCAGCGACTATAGGGTCGTACCAGCCGTAGTAGTGCGGCGGCGGTGGTGGCGGAGGCGGAGGCGGCATTGGCCTCGGCGGTGGCGGGCCAGGGGGATGCGGTTGTGGCCCTGGGCCTGGGTAGGGTTGTGGTGGGCCGGGATGAGGGGGTTGAGGGCCAGGACCGGGTGGCTGCGGATGTGGAGTCGGACCCGGTGGTGGCCCTGGTGCGGGTCGCGGTCCTGGCTGAGGTGGGGGTGAGTACTGATGCTGGACACCACCGCCCCATTGTCCCGGCATCGGGTGCTGGAACGTGTGACCGGCGAAGCCGGCATGATGGAATATTTGGGTGCGCGCACCGCCGCCACGCATGTGCCATGCCTGGGCTAGCGGACTCAGTAGCATCAGGATGGCGAGGCCGGCGCTGATAATGCTTTTCGATTTGCTCATGCCGCCTCCCTATTGGTTGGATTGCTGGGGTTGATTGGTGTCCAACTGACGCAACTCCACCGCTTGGGCGCCAGTCGGGGGCTGGAAGTCGAAAGTGTCTGTCGTGAAGGTCGGGGCCGGCTGCCAATGCAGGCGCACACTGTGTCGCGGCCGGGCCTCGTCGTTGCTACTGATGATAACCAGTTGACAGGGCAGGGGCTGAGGGCCGCTTTCGACCCAGAGCTGCCAGTCGATACCGTCCTGCCGATAGGCGTAGTGTTCGCAGGTTTTGCCTGCGAGCTTCTCGGTGCCGATGTAGGCCGCCGAGTGGATGTTGTCGCGCAGGCTGCGGTCATTACTCCAGTAGAACAGGTCGGCCAGCGGCAACTGGATGCCATAGCGACCCTCCAGTTGCTCGAGCAGCGAATCGATGTTCGGCGGTGCGACCAGGCGGCTGTAGTAGTTGTGGAGGTCGCCGTATACGACGAAATGGTTGCCGTCGTAGTAGAGGCTGCGGCGATGCAGGCCATCGCTGACCGTCACCTGCAGCCTGTTCGGGCGCTCGGCCTTGAGTTCGGTATGGTGGGAGAACTGTATGGTCTGACCGCTATCCAGAACCTGGTCGGTGGTGCTGTCGGCGCTGATCTGGAAGCGCTGCAGCGAACGCATGTAGTCGCTCATCTTTTGCAAGGCATCGAGCGCTCTGGGCTCGCGTTCCGGCGAATCGACGGCAAGGGCGCCGCTGCTTATGGCGGCGAGCAGTACTGCACAAGCTAGTGAACGTATAGCCATAAACTGTCTCTTTGCGTGCGGTGTTGTTGCAGCATAGTCAGCGAATCACCGGCAACAAACACAAAAAACCGGCGCAGAACCGGGCCTGCTCAGCGAGGCAACTGTTCAGATGGCGTGCTGGCGATCCAGTTCGATCGACGTGTCCAGCGCCTCCAGCAGAGCCTTGCGGACTTTGAGCTTGGTGTTGCGGTGGGCAATCATGTTGATCTTTTTCAATTGCTGCGCGGCGGCCAGCGCAGAGGCCTGCAGCTGTTCAGGTGCGACGACCTTGTCGAGGAAGCCGGCGTCGACCGCGCTTTGTGGATCGAACATCTCGCCGTTGATCACCGAACGGTGGAATGCCGACTTGTGCAAGCGGTCACGCGCCAGTTCGATGCCGACGTGATGCATGGTCATGCCGATCTGCACTTCGTTCAGCCCGATGCTGAACGGCCCTTCGACGCCAATGCGGTAGTCGGCCGAGAGCAGGATGAAGGCGCCTTTCGCCACCGCGTGACCCGGGCAGGCAACGATCACCGGGAATGGATGAGCGAGCAGGCGCCGCGCTAACGTAGAGCCAGCGGCAACCAGATTGATCGCATTCTGCGGACCGGAGGTCATCACCTTGAGGTCATAGCCGCCGGAGAGAATGCCGGGTTGGCCGGTGATGATTACCACAGCGCGATCCTGCTCGGCGCGGTCCAGCGCAGCATTGAAGGCGGCGATTACATCCGGCGAGATTGCATTGACCTTGCCATTGCTGAGGGTCAGGGTGGCAATGCCGTCTTCGAGTTGGTAGCTGATCAGATCGCTCATGGCGGAGTTCCTTGCGGCGTGAAAGAGACTGAAAGTGGGCTGACGTTACCCATCGGCAAACCTGCGGTAAAGCGCCCTGGCTGACTGATGAGTCACCCCGGCGGCACTGCCGCGAACCACTACGCTGGCTTAAGCGCATGAATCTTCTGCAAAAAAACTTTGCCTTTGGCGGGGTGTTCGGCTAGATTAGCGCGCCTCGACGGACCGCAAGGTCGGTCGAGATCCGGTGAAGTGTCCGAGCGGTTGAAGGAGCACGCCTGGAAAGTGTGTATACAGGAAACTGTATCAAGGGTTCGAATCCCTTCTTCACCGCCACTTTCGCAAAACCCCTGACAGAGCGATCTTCAGGGGTTTTTTGCATTCTGACGTCTGCTACGGTCGCCACTCAGTCGGCGCAGTGATAGAGATGGCGGCAGCCGCGCCCTGGAGCCAGCGATGAAAACCACCTGGGACATCTTCTGCAGCGTCGTCGACAACTATGGCGACATCGGCGTGACCTGGCGCTTGGCCAGGCAGCTGGTGGTCGAGCATGGGCAGGCGGTGCGGTTGTGGGTGGATGACCTGCGGGCGTTCGTGCGCCTCTGTCCCGAAGCCGATGCACTCGCCGACAGCCAATGGCAGCAGGGTGTCGAAGTGCGGGTGTGGCACCCCGACTGGCAGGTGGTCGAGCCGGGCCAAGTGGTAATCGAGGCCTTCGCCTGTCATTTGCCACCTGCCTATATAGAAGCGATGGCGGCCCGACCCCGGACGCTGTGGCTGAATCTGGAGTATCTCAGCGCTGAAGACTGGGTGGGTGGCTGCCACGGCCTGCCATCGCCGCAGGCTAACGGCTTGCGGAAGTTCTTCTTTTTCCCCGGCTTCACCCACGACACCGGCGGTCTGTTGCGTGAGGTTGATCTGCTTGCCAGGCGCCGGGTATTCCAGGCTGACCCGGAGGCGCGCAAGGTATTCCTGGCCAGTATCGGTGTGGCGGTGGCGCCTGAGTCTCGGCTGATTTCGCTGTTCGCTTATGAGAACCCCGCCGTGGCGAGTTGGCTGGACGCGCTGGCAGCTAGCGACGCAGCAATCCAATTGCTGGTGCCGCAGGGGCGTGTTGTCGCTGACGTGCAAGCCTGGCTGGGCGAGGGCGATCTTGTCGTAGGCGGCAATTGGCGGCGTGGCAATCTGCAGGTGCATCTCTTGCCCTTCATGCGGCAGGAGGATTACGACCTGCTGCTCTGGAGCTGCGACGCCAATATTGTGCGCGGCGAGGATTCGTTCGTGCGTGCGCAATGGGCCGGGCGGCCGCTGCTCTGGCATATCTACGAGCAGGATGAGCAGGCGCATTGGGACAAGCTCGAGGCCTTTCTCAGCCTGTATCGACAGGAGTTGTCGGTCACGGCAGATGCGGCGTTGAGCGGCTTATGGCAGGCATGGAATGCCGGTGAAGACATGACCAAGAGCTGGAATGCCTGTCTAAAGGTATGGCCCGAGCTGGCTGAACATGCCGAACGCTGGTGCCTGCAGCAGGCCTCCCGTCCTGATCTCACCGCAGCGCTGGTACAGTTTTACCGAAATTGGCTATCATGCGCGGCCTAGAAATTCGCATCTCCATCTAATTCCGGATATTCGTATGAAAACCGCACAAGAAATGAAGCCCAACAGTGTGGCCCTGATCGACGGTCAGCCTTGGCTTATCCAGAAAGCCGAGTTCACCAAGTCCGGTCGTAACAGCGCCATCGTCAAAATGAAGCTGAAGAACCTGATCAACGGCTCCAAGACCGAGACCGTTTACAAGGCCGACGACAAGATGGAGCCGGTGATCCTCGAGCGTAAGGAAGTGAACCTTTCCTACATCAGCGGTGACGACTACGTGTTCATGGACCCGGAGTACAACTCTTACGAGCTGCGCGCCGAAGACCTGGAAAGCGTTCTGCCGTTCATCGAAGAAGGCATGACCGACGTCTGCGAAGCGGTGTTCTTCGAAGGCAAAGTGATCTCCATCGATCTGCCGACCACCATCGTTCGCCAGATCACCTACACCGAGAACTCCGCCCGTGGCGACACTTCCGGCAAGGTGATGAAGACTGCCAAGCTGAGCAACGGCACCGAAGTCAAAGTTGCTGATTTCTGCAACATCGACGACTGGATTGAAATCGATACCCGTGACGGTTCCTACAAAGGCCGCACCCAGGCGCCGCAGGCCTAAGCCTTACGCGCTACAAAAAAAGCCCGGCATTCGCCGGGCTTTTTCGTTTCTGCCGTTTGCGTCAGACGCTGACGTTCAGGCGTACGTCGATGTTGCCGCGGGTGGCGTTGGAGTACGGGCAGACCTGGTGGGCGGCAGCGACCAACTCTTCGGCGGCGGCTTGGTCGAGGCCCGGCAGGCTGACATTCAGTTCCACTTCCAGGCCGAAACCGCCGGGGATCTGGCCAATGCCGACCTTGCCGGTAATCGAGGCGTCGGCCGGCAGGGCTTGTTTCTTCTGCCCGGCGACGAACTTCAGTGCACCAATGAAGCAGGCCGAATAGCCGGCGGCGAACAATTGTTCCGGGTTGGTGGCTTCGCCGCCCTGGCCGCCAAGTTCGCGCGGGGTGCTCAGCTTCACGTCGAGGACGCCGTCGGAGGAAACGGCACGACCGTCACGGCCGCCGGTGGCGGTTGCAGTTGCGGTGTAGAGCGCTTCGATGGCTTGCATGAGGTATCTCCAAGTTGTTTGCTTGATAAAATATTGCGCGCTAACTAAATGCGTGCGACGGAAATTACTCGTGATTTATTTAGTGCGCAATATATTTCTTGGGGCAGTTCGCTATAAGCGTTCCGGCTCTTGGGGATATCGCTCTAGACAGCCTTGTGCAGGCTGGCGCGCAGGCTCACTAGCTCCTGCTTGAGGGCGATGAGCTGGTCGATCGATTGCCCGGTGGTCTCGAGGATGCAGGCGGGAAGCGGCTCTGCCTGCTGCTGTAAAGAGCGACCCTTGGCAGTCAGTCGTAGCTCCACGACGCGCTCGTCGGCACTGCTACGGGTGCGGCTCAGCAGGCCTTCGACTTCCAGGCGTTTGAGCAATGGTGTGACCGAGCCGGGATCTGTCAGCAAGCGCTGGCTGAGCTCGCCGACGGTAATGCCGTCGCGTTCCCAGAGCACCAGCATCGCCAGATATTGCGGGTAGGTGAGGTTGAGCGCTTGTAACAGGGGTTTGTAGACCTTGGTCATCGCCAACGAGGTGGAATACAGGGCGAAGCACAGCTGGTTGTCGAGGCGCAGTTGTTCGCAGCGGCTAGAGCGGGTCATGGCGGGAGTCCGGAAGTAAGCCTGGCCTCAATTTAGCGCGCTTAACTTTCGTGCTCCAGGCTTTTATGGCAAGTCACCGCTCGCCCGCGACGCGGTCAGATCCGGAACCCTTCGGTGATGTGCTCGGCGAGGGTTTCGGTGACTTGCGACTGACCCTGTGGATTACGCAGCAGCACGATGCTGGCCATCGGCATGCGCGGCAAACCTTCGGCCTCGCCAATGATGCGCATGTCCGGGGTGATCAGGCTTTGCAGCTGCGCTGTTACCGCCAGACCAGCACTGACCACCGCCATGATCGCCGAGAGGCTGGGGCTGGTGTAGGCCACGCGATACTCGCGTTCCATCGCATCCAGCGCGTTGCAGGCCCAGTTTCGACAGAAGCAGTCGCCGTTGAACATCGCCAGCGGTATGGGTTGTTGCTCATGGGGGCTGAAGCCCTGGGCTTCGGCCCAGACGATGTGTTCCTGGCGCAGCAGTTGGCCGATTTCCTTGCCCGGCTCGCGGGTGACGATGGTTAGGTCGAGGTCCTGGCGTTGCAGCAATTGGTGGGACGGCTCGCAATGCAACTCCACCTGGATCAGCGGAAAGCTCTGCGCGAAACGCGAGAGAATCCCCGGCAGGAAGCGCATCACGTAGTCGTCCGGCGTGCCGATGCGCACGGAGCCGACCATATGCGGCTCGCGCAAGGTATTGAGCACCTCGCCGTGCAGCTTGAGGATTCTCCGCGCGTAGCCGAGCAGCACCTGGCCCTCCGGCGTCAGCCGCACCTGGCGGCCGTCGCGCTCGAATACCGAGCGCTGCAACACGTCTTCCTCAAGCCGCTTCATCTGCATGCTGACTGCCGATTGGGTGCGGTTGACCGCATCCGCAGCGCGCGTGAAGCCGCCGTGATCGGCAATGGCCACGAAGGTGCGCAGCAGTTCGGTATCGATGCTCGGATAAGTGCCCATTCATCAATCTCCCAGATGCAGTGCATAAGAAACATTCGTTGGATTGATCTTAAGTCCGGCAGGAGACTGGCGCCATCCCCACATGGAGGGCGATGCGATGAAAGGTCAATTCGGATTTGTTGGAGTTCTACCCGCGAGCAAAGCACGAGCGGAACGGCGTCACTGGTGGCGCGCGTTGGGCTGGCAATTGCGTCGCTGGTACCAGCTGGCACATCAGCGTCGGCAACTGGCGATGCTCAGCGACGAAGCGTTGAAGGATATCGGCCTCAGCCGGGCCGATACCATGCAAGAAAGCGAGCTGCCGTTCTGGGATGATCCGTCCAAGCGCTGAGTCGTATCGGTGGCGTTTCCCGCATAGCAAGGAAGAAATATGACTAAGTATCACCTGGCCCAGATCAATATCGCGCGGACCCTTGAGCCGCTGGATCATCCGCTGCTCAAGGACTTTGTCGACCAGCTCGATGCGGTCAACGCGTTGGCCGAGCAAAGTGCGGGCTTTATCTGGCGCCTGCAAACGGAAGAGGGCGATGCAACGTCGATCCAGGCGTTCGACGACCCGCAGATCATCGTCAACATGTCGGTGTGGGAGTCGTTCGAGGCGCTGAAGGGCTTTGTCTATTCCGGCGAACATCTGCGCGTGATGCGCAATCGCTCCAGCTGGATGGCGAAACTGCAGACGCCGATTCTCGCGCTGTGGTGGATCCCGGCGGGACAGATTCCGAGTGTCGAATCGGCAAAGGCCGCATTGCGCTCGCTCGAGGAAAACGGCTCGACGCCGGCTGCGTTCACCTTTGCCAAGCCGTATCCGATGCCAGAGCCGCAGTCGCTGCCGGCGTGAATGGCGAAACGCTTGGCCGGCCAGAGCGGGGTGACGTAGGGTAGGCCATCCACGCTCAGAGTGTGCTCATGGTCGAATCCCTTTCGCTGCAACAGGCTCGTCGCCTGGCTCTGGTGGCCCAGGGTTTTACCGCCCGCCCGCCACGCTTGGTGAAGAACACGCATCTCACCCAGATGATCGAGCGCCTCGGTGCGCTGCAGATCGACTCGGTCAACGCCTTGGTGCGTTCGCACTATTTGCCGCTGTTTTCGCGCCTTGGCGATTACTCGCAGAGCTTGTTGGAGCAGGCCGCCTGGGGGCCGAAACGTAGTCGCAAACTGTTCGAATATTGGGGCCATGAAGCCTCGCTGTTGCCGCTGGAACTGTATCCGCTGCTGCGCTGGCGCATGCGTCGTGCAGCCAATGGCCAGGGCATCTATGGGCAGCTGGCGCGATTTGGCTACGAGCGGCGGGACGTGATTCACCGCGTGCTGCAAGCGGTGCGCGAGCAAGGCGCCCTCGGTGCCGGCAGCTTGAGCACTCGAGAGGTGCGCGCCGGACCATGGTGGGATTGGAGCGCGGAAAAGCATGCGCTGGAATGGTTGTTCGCTGCCGGTGAAGTGACAGTCGCCGGCCGTCGCGGTTTTGAACGCCTTTACGACTTGCCCGAGCGGGTGTTCTCCACCGCGCTGCTCAATCAGCCTGAATTGGACGAGGCCGATGCCCAGCGCCAACTGGTGCTGCGCGCTGCGATGGCCTTGGGCGTGGCGACCGAAAAGGATTTGCGCGAGTACTTCCGTCTGACACCCGCCGACAGTCGCGCACGACTGGCCGAGCTGCTGGAGAGCGGTGATCTACTGGCGGTGCGGGTGCACGGCTGGGACAAGCCCGCCTACTGTGCGGGCGAGCCGAATACCGTGCGGCGCATCGAGGCCAGCGCCTTGCTGTCGCCGTTCGATTCGCTGGTCTGGGAGCGCGAACGCACCGAGCGGCTGTTCGATTTCCGCTATCGCCTGGAGATTTACACCCCGCCGCACAAGCGGGTGTACGGCTACTACGTGCTGCCGTTTCTGCACCGCGAACGGCTGGCCGCACGCGTCGACTTGCGCGCCGAGCGAGCGCTCAGCCGCCTGGCGGTGCATGCCGTTCACGAAGAAGAAAAGGGCTTGGACGAGGAGGGTATGCAGGCGCTGGCCGGACAGCTGCGGGCGTTGGCGGATTGGCTTGGCTTGGAGCATGTACAGCTGAATTGCACCCGCAGTGGCGGAGCGCGGCTCGCTGCCTATTTGTAGGAGCGGCCCATGGCCGCGATGCATTTAACGGCGGCCATCAACCTGTAGCCCGGATGCAATCCGGGGGAACCCACTCACCGGCTCTCCGGATTGCATCCGGGCTACACAGCTACGCAGCAGGAATCAGCGGCGTACTTGCTTCAGCGTCTCGGCAATCATGAACGCCAGCTCCAGCGATTGGTCGGCGTTCATCCGCGGATCGCAGTGGGTGTGATAGCGGTCCGACAGGCCATCCTCGGTAATCGGGCGCGAGCCGCCGATGCACTCGGTGACGTTCTGCCCGGTCATCTCGATATGGATACCGCCAGCGTAAGTGCCCTCGGCCTGGTGCACGTCGAAGAACTGCCGTACTTCACTGAGAATCTGCGCGAAGTCGCGCGTCTTGTAGCCGCTCGACGCCTTGATGGTGTTGCCGTGCATCGGGTCGGAGCTCCACAGCACCTGCTTGCCTTCCTTCTGCACCGCGCGCAGCAGGCGCGGGAAGTTCGCTTCGACCTTGTCGGCGCCCATGCGCACGATGAGGTTGAGGCGACCCGGGTCGTTGTCCGGGTTGAGCACATCGATCAGGCGGATCAGATCATCGCTGTCCATGCTCGGGCCGACTTTGACGCCGATCGGATTACCCACGCCGCGCAGGAACTCAACGTGCGCGCCGTCCAGCTGGCGGGTGCGGTCGCCAATCCACAGCATGTGCGCCGAGCAGTCGTAATAGCCGCCGGTAAGGCTGTCGCGGCGCACGAAGGCTTCTTCGTAGTTGAGCAGCAGCGCTTCGTGGGCGGTGAAGAAACTGGTCTCGCGCAGTTGCGGCGAGGTGTCCATGCCGCAAGCGCGCATAAACGCCAGGGTTTCGTCGATGCGGTCGGCGAGCTGGCTGTATTTCTCGGCCAGCGCCGAGTTGGCGATGAAGTCGAGGTTCCACTGATGCACCTGATGCAGGTCGGCGAAACCGCCCTGGGCGAAGGCGCGCAGTAGGTTCAAGGTGGCGGTGGCCTGATGGTAGGACTGCAGCAAGCGGTCCGGATCGGGCACGCGGCTGGTCGCATCGAAACCGATGCCGTTGACGATATCACCGCGGTAGGCGGGCAGGGTCACCCCGTCGATGGTCTCGTCATTAGCCGAACGCGGTTTGGCGAACTGGCCGGCCATGCGGCCGACTTTCACCACCGGGCAGCCGGCGGCGAAGGTCATGACGATGGCCATCTGCAGCAGCACTTTGAAGGTGTCGCGAATTTTCGCCGCGCTGAACTCGGCGAAACTCTCGGCGCAATCGCCGCCCTGGAGCAGAAAGGCCCGGCCCTGAGTGATCTCGGCAAACTGCCGACGCAGCTCGCGCGCTTCCCCGGCGAACACCAGCGGCGGATAGCCGGCCAGGGTGCGTTCAACCTCGGCGAGGTGGGCGGCGTCGGGGTAGACGGGTTGTTGCAGGATCGGCTTGCCTCTCCAGCTTTCGGGACTCCAGGTCTGGCTCATCACGGACTCGTTGCGGCTGATTTCAGTTGCCAGCATGGTAACCGATCGGCAGCGCACCTGGTGTCAATGGCCGTGATAGGCAGGCTGCATCAGCGCCGCACCGGCTATGTCGATGGCTCGTTTTCGTAGGATGGGTCGGGACGAGTAGTCTGAGCCTGCGATACCCATCACCTCTCACGCTGTGCTTGTTGGGTATCGCTGTGCTCAACGCCAATCTACAACAACCGGCGGGACTCCAAGCCAGCAGGGCAGCGGTGATGCATAGCAGCGCATGGATGTCGATGCGGAAATGTTGTTCCGGTACGTGGTGGTGTAAGTGTTCACCCAGTTAATGTAGGGCGGGTGCAACCCGCGCTGAGGCTTGGCGGGTTTTACCCGCCCTACGAATTGGCATGCTGCTTCGCGAGTACCTGCGGCGTCAGGCGCGCCAGGCCAGTAGGGCGCCGGTGATGCTCAGCAGTACATAGATACCGATGCGGAAATGTTGTTCCGGCACGCGGTGGTGCAGGCGTTCGCCGAGCAGCACGCCGACGGCCAGTAGCGGCACGTAGCTGGCGATGTGCGGCAGGGCAGGAGCCAGGCTGCCGTTGGCGAGAAAGGCCAGGGTCAGCACGCTGTTGAGGCTCAGCCAGACGCACACCAGGGTGGCGCGAAAGCGCGCCTTGTCCAGCTCGGTGGCGGCCAGGGCGTAGACCAGTAGCGGCCCGCCGGAGGCGAACAGGCCGTGGCTGATGCCGGCAGCGCCGATTTGCAAGCGGGTCATCCACAGCGGCGTGTGGCCGGCTGGTTTGCTCTGACCCATGCGCAGCAGCTCGCGCAGGGCGAACCACATGATCAGCACGCCGAAGCCCTGTTTCAACGCGCCATCGCTGAGCCACGGGCTGAGACCGAAGCCGAGCAGGGTGCCGACCAGCATGCCAGGCAGAATCAGGCTGAGCAGCAGGCTGCGGTCAATCAGGCCGCGCAGCTTCCAGGTCAGGAAGCCGCTCATGAGCACGTTCAGGGCCACCAGCACCGGCAGCATGTCTTTGATTGGCAGCATCAGGGCGCCGAGCGATAGAGCGATTACCACGCTGCCGAAGCCGGTCATGGCTTCCAGGGTGTAGGCGAGGAAAATGCAGGCACCCAGCCAGATCCAGGGGTCGATCATTAATGGATTCCTTGATGAGGCGGTGAGTAGGAGCGAATTCATTCGCGATCAGGCTGCCGCTCTTCGCGAATGAATTCGCTCCTACGAGAGGGTATGGGGTCAGCGCGGCAGTTCGCCGGCGAAGCGCCGGCTCATCTGGCGGTAGTAGAAACCGGGCGCCAGGCGCCAGAGCAGGCTGGCGAACCAGCTAGCGCGATCCGGGAATAGCCGTTCTTGGCGCCGCTCCAGGGCGTGGAGGATTTGACTGGCCATCCAGTCGGCGCCGCGGACCTTGCCGATGGTCGAGCGCGCATGGCCGGCGGGGCGGCCGTCGGCACCGAGGGCGTGGCGCTCGATGCTGGTGTCGAGAAAACTCGGGTAAACCAACAGCAAATGGATGCCGTCGAGGCTGAGTTCCGCGCGCAGCACTTCAAAAAACTGCCCCAGCGCGCTCTTCGCCGCGCAGTAGCCGGCGCGCCCGAGTACCGGCATCCAGCCAGCCATCGAGCCGATGGTCACCACCTGGCCGCGACTCTCGCGCAGCAGTGGCAGCGCGGCCAGAGTTAGCTCGGCCGGCGCCTGATAGTCCACCGCCATGACTTTGCGAAATACCGCCGGGTCGGTGCGGGTGGTCGGTGAGCGATGGGTGATGCCGGCGTTATTGATGAGCAAATCCAAACGTCCGAACCGCTCGCGGCAGGCCTGGAACAGGGCGCAATGCAGGGCCGCATCGGTAATGTCGCCGGACAGCGCCAGCACGCGCTCGGGCTCCAGCTCGGCGCAACGCGCTTGCAGGGTGGCCGCATCGATATCGGTCAATATCAGTCGATCGCCACGGGCATGGCAGGCCCGCGCCAGCTCCCAGCCGAGGCCGTTGGCGGCCCCGGTGATCAGCGTCACGCTCACGCTTGCGCGGCTTGCGGTAGTGGTGCGTTCTGGATCGCCAGGCCCTGCTTCAGCTCGTCGGTGTGCTGCTTGATGCTCGCCCGGTAGCTGTCCTTGTGGACGTAGTAGGCCATGCGCTCCAAGTCTAGATAGTCGTAGCCACCGTCCAGGCGAATGCTCGCCCGTTGCTGCTTGATCTGTTTGAAGCGCTGCGCGGCGGCGCTGCCGGCTTGCGTCTGGCGGATATACAGGGCGACCAGTTCGGCCTGTTCGTCGCGGCCCTGCCAGCCGAGCC